>NZ_BAAGXC010000023.1:0-181436 GCF_054780035.1 Mariniluteicoccus endophyticus
CTGCCCAAGCACTTGCGCGGGTCGTTGACCTGGGACCAAGGAGCGGAGATGGCGTTGCACAAGTCGTCCGCGATGGCCACCGACATGGACGTGTACTTCTGTGACCCGCACAGTCCTTGGCAGCGCGGAAGCAACGAGAACACCAACGGGCTCCTGCGCCAGTACTTCCCCAAAGGCACCGATCTGAGCCTCCACAGCCCCGAAGACCTCGAGCTCGTCGCGCAACGGTTGAATGGCCGACCACGCAAAACGCTCGACTGGGCGAACCCAGCCGAGCGTTTGCGTGATCTACTACCGGCCTAGACCATCAGGTGTTGCGAGGACCGCAAGAATCCACCAGATCGCGGGGCCCTCTCGTCGTGCGGGAGTGGCCGTGCGTGGAACGACGGAGGGCCTCACGCGGTGCGTGCGGCCCTCCTGGATGCGGCTCGGCGGCTCACTTGAAGTAGCTGACGTAGTAGACGCCGCGGTTCTGGTGCCAGGAGCCGTCGAGCTTCTCCTTGCGGATGCCCAGGCTCGGGTTCACGGCATGGACCATGTAGCCGTCGCCCACGTACATGGCGACGTGGCCGCCGGAGTTGGAGACGATCAGGTCGCCGGGCTGCAGCGTGGCGCGGGAGACACGGCGAGGGGCCTGCTGGCCCTGGGCGCCGGCCGTACGCGGGGCGTTCGTGACACCGCCGGCCTTCATCGCGGCCAGCGTGAGGCCGGAGCAGTCGAAGCCACGGGGGCCGTTGCCGCCCCACACGTAGGGGCCGCCCACCTTGCTGTTGGCGAAGACGACGGCCTTCGCGCGGCTGCTCGAGACCGGAGGCGTCGTGGGCTTGACGGTCGGCTTCGTCGTGGGACGGGATCCGGCCGGAGCCTTCAGCGCCGCCCAGGTCTTCGGGCCGACGAATCCGTCGACGACCAAACCCTTATCGCCTTGGAACTTGCGGACGGCCTTGTTCGTGGCCGGGCCGAAGTAGCCGTCCTCGACGAGCACTTTCTGGCCGGCGTGAGCATTGATCAGGCACTGGACCGCCTTGACGTTGGACGAGTACCGTCCCTGGTTGAACTTCTGCGACAGCGTGGCTGTCGACGAGACGGTGCAGCCGTTGAACGTCGAGGCGGCGTTCGACACGCCGATACCGACTCCGGTCAACGCGACGGCGGTGGCGGCGACGGCACCGGCGACCTTGAGGCGCAGGGACGACATTGGTGGCTCCTAGTGCTCTTGAGCCGCGGCACCGCGCCGCGGACACCGTCAACGTAGGCCCGCACCAGGCGCCTCGACGACCTCGCCGGGGGTGGAATCTTCCTTCTCGGGAGGCCGGAAATTTCCATCCCGCTAGGGCTTTCACCGGTCGGTCAGTTGGCCCTAGCGTCGAGGTCCTCACCCACCGGGACCCAGAGGAGCCACCGTGAAGACCAAGATCGCCGCTCTCGTCCTGGCCGGAGCCACCGCCGTCACCGGCCTCGGCCTGACCACCATCCAGCAGTCCGACGCCGCCGTCGTGCAGGGCTGCACCGTCAACCAGACGCCCACCATCAGCAAGGGTCGCAACAACAACCCGCGTGAGGCCGTGAAGGCCGCCCAGTGCCTGCTCAACGCGAAGGCGTCCGCCAAGCTCGTCGTCGACGGCTCGTTCGGGACCAAGACCGACTCCGCAGTCCGCGCCTTCCAGCGCTCCAAAGGCCTCGTCGCCGATGGCATCGTCGGACCCAAGACGTGGGCTGCGCTGAAGGCGAACCCCACGACCCCGACCACTCCACCCGGCGACGTCTCCGCCGAGCGTCAGGCCGTCCTGCGCCGTGCGGCCACGTGGCTGACCGCCAAGAACGGCAAGCCGGTTCCCTATAGCCAGTCGCGCTACCACCAGGGTTACCGCACCGACTGTTCGGGGTTCGCCTCGATGGCGCTTCAGCTGGGCAAGCCGGGCTTGAACACCGTCGGTCTCGCGTCGTCCAGCGTCACCCACCGCATCAACATGTTGGACCTCAGGCCGGGCGACTTGGTGATCGACGCCAAGGGCTCGAACGTCACCCGCCACGTGGTGATCTTCGAGAAGTGGACCGACTCGAGCAAGACGGCCTACTGGGCGTACGAGCAGGCCGGCGACGGCGGCACGAAGCACCGCGTCCGCACCTACGGACTGAAGGCCGACGAATACGACGCGTACCGCCCGAACAAGCTGAAGGGCTGAGCCCGGGAATGCAGTAGGGGGCGGGACACCACAAGGTGTCCCGCCCCCTCAGGCATGTTCGAGGTCTGCGCGGAGATCAGGCGTAGCGCACGACCTTGTTGACCGGCATGGAGCCCACCGGAACGACCGAGACGGGCTTGCCCGGACGCGAGGAGTGGACGATCTTGCCGTCGCCGATGTAGAGGCCGACGTGCGAGGCGCCGGAGTAATAGACGACGATGTCGCCGGGCTGGGCCTGCGCCAGCGAGACCGTGCGGCCGCCCGAGGCCTGGGCCTGCGACGTGCGCGGGATCGAGATGCCGGCGGCGCGGTAGGCGGCCATGGTCAGGCCGGAGCAGTCGTAGGACGACGGACCGGTGGCCCCGTAGCCGTAGGGCTTGCCCTGCTGGGCGAGGGCGAACGAGACGGCCTTGCCTGCGACGCCGGACGCGGGGGCCGCTGCGGGAGCAGCGGCCGGGGCGGCAGCGCCACGGGAGGCGTTGGCCTTGCCGCCCTGGAGCGCGGTCCAGGTCAGGGTGGCGGCGGTGCCCGTCGCGGGCACGCCGTTGGCCTTCTGATAGCGGATGAGCGCCGAGCGCGTCATCGTCCCGAAGTAGCCGGTGGCCGGGACGGAGTAACCGGCCTTGGTCAGCGAACGCTGAAGGCGCTTGACGTCGCCGCTCCGCTTGCCCATCTTCAGGGTGGGCTGCGAGCCGGCCGCGCACTTGGCGACGGTCGAGCAGCTGGGCGCGGCCTCAGCGGTGCCAGCAGTGGCAACGGCGAAGGAGCCGGCCAGCGCCACGGTTGCGGCGGCGGCTGCGGAGTTCTTGAAGATCTTGCGCATGTCTGGGAATCCCCTTGGTTGACTCGTGGACCCCCGGACGGGGATCTCGTAGCTTTCGGACTTGCAGCCGGCTTCTCGCGACCGGCGACGGTGACGTTACGTCGCTGTGATCTGTTAAGTCAACTCTCAGGTTTCATATTCTTCTCACAGGTTGCCGTCCGGTAGGGCTGTCACCCCGGGGCGGCGTGAGAGGGGATGAGAGAGTCGTCTCGGGTCCAGCGCGGGACCACCTCGCATGCGGACCGAGTTCGCGTGCGGACGATTTGGTGCGCATGCGGTGGTCGCGTACAGTTGTCCGAGCCGAAGACCGCTGGTGGTCGGGAAACCGACCTCAAATCTCGTGCGAGAGCCCGCGCAGGTGTTGCGAAGTGACAGAGCGATGCTCTGCTGCCCCGTGCCTCCTGTGTGGTTTGTCGCAGGGAACGGCACCGGGGCTTTTCTGTTTCCCCTGCCCGACGGTCAGAGGTGAGCCACCCGCTCGGGTGGCGTACCAGGAGAAGTTGGGAAGGAGACCCGCATGGCGAGGCCGGACAAGGCAGCTGCGGTCGCCGAGCTGAAGGAGAAGTTCTCCAGCTCGCAGGCCGCCGTTCTGACCGAGTACCGCGGCCTTACCGTGGCTCAGCTCAAGGAATTGCGCCGGAGCCTCGGTCAGGACGCCACGTATGCCGTGACGAAGAACACTCTGACCCTGATCGCTGCGAAGGAGGCCGGGATCGATGGGCTGGACGACCAGCTCACCGGGCCGACCGCCATCGCATTCATCGACGGCGATGTCGCCGCCGTTGCGAAGGGTCTGAAGAACTTCAGCAAGGACAACCCGCTTCTGGTCATCAAGGGTGGCGTCATGGAGGGCAACGTCCTCGACGCCGAAGGGGTCAAGGCTCTGGCCGACCTCGAGTCCCGTGAGGTGCTACTGGCCAAGCTGGCCGGCGGCATGAAGGCGAACCTCAACAAGGCCGCCTACGTCTTCGCTGCTCCGGCCTCCAAGCTCGCGCGTGCCCTCGGCGCGCTCGAGAAGGCCGCGCAGGAGGATCCCTCGAAGATCGGTGGCGCTGGCGCCGCCTCCCAGAAGCAGGACGACAACACCGAGGCAGCGCCCGCTGCGGAGGACAACACCGAATCCGCAGCCGACGCGGCTGACGAGAAGTAAGAAAGGACGCCCAACATGGCGAAGCTCAGCAACGACGAGCTCCTTGAGGCCTTCAAGGAGATGACCCTGATCGAGCTCTCCGAGTTCGTGAAGCTGTTCGAGGAGACCTTCGACGTCACCGCCGCCGCCCCGGTCGCCGTGGCCGCCGCTGGCGCCCCGGCCGCTGCCGCTGGTGGCGACGACGCCGCTGCCGACGCCGGCTCGGACGAGGTCGACGTCATCCTCGAGTCCGCTGGTGACAAGAAGATCCAGGTCATCAAGGAGGTCCGTGGCCTCACGTCCCTCGGCCTGAAGGAAGCCAAGGAGCTCGTCGAGTCTGCTCCGAAGGCCATCCTCGAGAAGGTCAAGAAGGAAGACGCCGAGAAGGCCAAGGAGGCCCTCGAGGGCGCCGGCGCCACCGTTACCCTCAAGTGATCTGCGCGGCCGCGGCCGCATGAATCACCTCGCGAAGGCGGGTCCCCACACGGGGCCCGCCTTCGTCATTTCCGTGCCGGTTCGGGCGGTGAACAACCCTCGTGGCGGGTCGGGACATGTGCGTCGCGTACCCACGGCTCGGTCGATCAGACCGCCGGGTTCAGCGCCAGCCGGCGTACCCTCCGGGCAGTTCTACGTCGTCGGCGTACGGCGTGCGGGTGAAGCAGAAGCTCGCGATGTCGAGGTGGCTGATCGACCCGTCCGCGCGACGCACGACCTGTAGCGGCTCGCCGCGGTAGTAGCCGTCGAGGCCGACCCAGGAATCCGGACCCGTGCGCCGAAACGAGGCGCCCCGGCCCTGGCCGGGCTCGCCGAGCACGAACAGCTCGCCCTCCATGCGCCCGGACGAGACGCTTGGTCCCCAGTGCCAGGGCCCGGTCAACTCGAGGTCGTCGACCGACCCCGCGGCCGACCACGGCGTGGGCGCCACCGGCTCGGCGTCGAGCCGGTCGAGCACCTGGTCGACCAAGGGCTGCAGCACCGCGCTGGTGGAGTTGGTCAGCACGACGACGCCGTCACCGGTCCCGAGGTCGGTACGCAGGCCAGCGATGAAACCGGGCATCGACCCACCGTGCCCGGCGCTGCGGCGTCCCGCGTCGTTGAACAACTGCCAGCCGAGCCCGTGGGCCGCGGTCCACGGCTGGCCGGGCACGTCGGTCACCGCGAGCGGCTCCAGCATCTCGGCGAGCGTGCCTGCGGCCAGGAGGCCGCCCGTGTCGCCCCCGAGGAAGGCGGCCCACCGGGCGAGGTCGGAGACGGTGGTCCACAGCTGGCCGGCTGGCGCCATGGCACCCGCGTCGTGCTCCGGCTCGGCGAGCAGCACGTCGGCGAAGGGATGGACGGCCAGGCCGTGCGCGGCGCCCGCCTGCGGTCGCTCAGTCGTGCAGGTCATCCCCAGCGGCGTCAGGAGCTCGTCGAGGACCACGTCGAACCAACGCGCGTCGTGGACCTGCTCCAGGAGCCGCCCCAGCGCGGCGTACGCCACGTTGGAGTAGTGGTGGCCGCGCCCGGCGCGCAGGCGCGGTGTGACCTCGGTGGCGAGGGTCTCCCAGTCGACGCCCGGGGAGCGCTCCCACCAGGGAGCCGGCGTCTCGGCGCGCACGCCGCCGTTGTGGCTGAGCAGCTGGGCCACTGTCACGTCGCCGATGCCGGTCCCGGTCACGTGGTCGCCGAAGCGGTCGGAGAGGTCGAGGCGTCCGACGTCGCGAAGCCGCATGACACACACGGCGATGAAGGACTTGGTGATCGAGCCCATCCGGTACTGGGTCGTGGGGCCCGCCGGCGGCCCGTACGCGCGCCCGTCGACCGTGCCGACCGATCCCTGCCACGCGAGCAGACCGCCGCGTACGACGCCCGCCGAGACCGACGGGAGGCGTAGGTCGGCCTGGGTCCGGGCCAGGTCGAGGTCGAGCAGGTGACGGGTCTGGGTGGTCAGCACCCGCAGCACGTTAGTGGGTGAGGTGGCGTCGTGCGGGGTCGGAGCCGAGCGGGAACGCGTCGAGCCGGGTGAGGTCCTGGTCCGGGTCATGCGCCGTGGGGCACCTCGATCCCGTACGCGCGGGCGGCCTCGGGGTCGTCGACGTCGGCGGCGATGCGCTCCTCCATGTCGACCAGACACACATCCAGGCCGTCGACGAGCCGGCGTACGGACACGTCGCGGGTCTCGCCGAGACGCTCGATGGCGGCGACCAGCGACTCGCGCCGATACAGGGCGAGCAGGTTCTGGCGTACGCCCTCGTCGTCGAGCGCCGCGTACGCATCGTGGCTACCGGCATCGTCGGCCGCCTCGAGGAGGCGAGCCACGGCGGTGGGGGCCTCAGGGTAGTCGACGGCCAGCAGGAGGACCCAGGGCGCCGGGTCACCGAGGGAGGCGAGGTCCTCGAGGCCGCGGTCGATGCCGGCGACGGGGCCGCCGAAGGGCGGGTCCTCCAGGACGCGGCGCAGGTCGGCCGGGGCATCGGGCGCGACGACAACCGTGTGGGTCGCACGGGCGCAGGCGTCCACCGCCCGCTCCAGGAGCGTCTTGGCACCGTACGCCAGGGTCGCCTTGTCGGCGCCCATCCGTCGGGACCGTCCGCCGGCGAGGATTACTGCGTCGAATTGGGTGATCGGCACGCAGCGACGATAGCGTCCGACGGTCGCCCGCGTCCCCGATCGGACGAGCGATTTGACCGTTCCACCGTCGCGGTGAACTGCACGGGCTCTTGCTCGTCGTAGGTCTAGATCCATCGCAAGTGCTGGCGTCAGAGCGGCTTCACCCTGTTCCTGTTGGGCATCTCCCTGACGGTCCGGCGTTTCGCCACGCGCCCGGGCGCCCGTCGGCACGTGCCCGCGGGGGATTGGAGCCGTGGCGCGCCGGGCCGCGTACTTGCTGTTGGTCCCGGCCTAGGTATTCTTCTCGCGAGTGGTTGACGTCTGCGGGTCCGGTGCCCCGACTTGACCGCTCGGCTCTGCCATGCGCCCGGCGACTTTACAAGTGGTGCCCATCCGAGTATTGTGGGTGTTTGCCCACGCTCATTGTCGACCCTTCGCCCAGCATTGCTTGACAGGGGTCGTTCAGCATGCACAGAACGCCTGCGAGTTCTCGGAAGGACCAAACTGTTGGCCGCCTCGCGCAATGCCTCTAACCTCATCTCCCCTGCGGGTCGTATCTCGTTCGCGAAGATCCACGAGCCCATGGAGGTCCCCGACCTCCTCGATCTCCAGGTCGACTCGTTCGACTGGCTGATCGGCAACCAGACCTGGCAGGACCGCGTCGCTGCCGCGCTCGACGAGGGCCGCACGGACGTGAACACCAAGTCGGGTCTCGAGGAGATCTTCGAGGAGATCTCCCCGATCGAGGACTTCTCCGAGACGATGTCGCTGTCGTTCCGCGACCACCGCTTCGAGGATCCGAAGTTCAGCGTCGACGAGTGCAAGGACCGCGACGTGACATACGCGGCCCCCCTGTTCGTCACCGCCGAGTTCATGAACAACGACACCGGTGAGATCAAGTCCCAGACGGTCTTCATGGGTGACTTCCCCCTGATGACCGACAAGGGCACCTTCGTCATCAACGGCACCGAGCGCGTCGTCGTCTCCCAGCTGGTCCGCTCCCCGGGCGTCTACTTCGAGCAGACGCCCGACAAGACGTCCGACAAGGACATCTTCACCTGCAAGATCATCCCCTCCCGCGGTGCGTGGCTCGAGTTTGAGGTCGACAAGCGCGACATCGTCGGCGTTCGCCTCGACCGCAAGCGCAAGCAGAACGTCACCGTGCTGCTCAAGGCGCTGGGCTGGACCGACGAGCAGATCCTCGAGGAGTTCGGCGACTACGAGTCGATGCGCCTGACGCTCGAGAAGGACTCGACGACCGGCCAGGATGACGCCCTGCTCGACATCTACCGCAAGCTCCGCCCGGGCGAGCCGCCGACGCGTGAGGCCGCCCAGCAGCTGCTGGAGAACTACTACTTCAACCCCAAGCGCTACGACCTGGCCAAGGTCGGTCGCTACAAGATCAACAAGAAGTTGGGCCTGACCGAGGCGTTCGACCAGCAGGTGCTGACCGTCGACGACATCGTCGCCGCGATCCGCTTCGTCGTCGCCCTCCACGAGGGCAAGGAGACGCTGCCCAACCCGTCCGGCGGCGACGACATCATCGTCGAAGAGGACGACATCGACCACTTCGGCAACCGTCGCCTGCGTACTGTCGGTGAGCTCATCCAGAACCAGCTGCGCACCGGCCTGGGCCGCATGGAGCGCGTCGTTCGCGACCGCATGACGACTCAGGACATCGAGGCGATCACGCCCCAGACGCTGATCAACATCCGCCCGGTCGTCGCGGCGCTCAAGGAGTTCTTCGGAACCTCCCAGCTGTCGCAGTTCATGGACCAGAACAACCCGCTGGCGGGCCTGACCCACAAGCGCCGCCTGTCGGCGCTGGGCCCCGGCGGTCTGTCCCGTGACCGCGCCGGCATGGAGGTCCGTGACGTCCACCCGTCACACTACGGCCGCATGTGCCCCATCGAGACCCCTGAAGGCCCGAACATCGGCCTGATCGGCTCGCTGGCTTCGTTCGCCCGCGTCAACGCGTTCGGCTTCATCGAGACGCCCTACCGCCGCGTCGTCGACGGTGTCGTGACCGATCAGATCGACTACCTCACGGCCGACGAGGAGGACCGCTACGTGGTCGCCCAGGCCAACGCCATCCTGAACGAGGACGGTTCGTTCGCCGAGGAGCGCGTCCTGGTCCGCAAGCGTCACGGCGACGTCGACACGATCCCGCGCTCCGAGGTGCAATACATGGACGTCTCGCCGCGCCAGATGGTGTCGGTCGCGACGGCCCTGATCCCGTTCCTCGAGCACGACGATGCGTCGCGAGCACTCATGGGCGCGAACATGCAGCGCCAGGCCGTGCCGCTCATCCGCTCCGACCGACCGTTCGTCGGCACCGGCATGGAATACCGCGCTGCCGTAGACGGTGGCGAGGTCACCGTCGCCCAGAAGGGCGGCGTCGTGTCGTCCGTCTCGGCCGACCTCATTGAGATCGCCTGCGACGACGCGACCTACCAGACCTACCGCCTGCAGAAGTTCAAGCGCTCCAACGCCGGCACCTGCATCAACCAGCGCCCGCTGGTCGCCGCCGGTGACCGCGTGGAGCCGGGCACCCCGCTGGCCGACGGTCCCGCGACCGACAACGGCGAGATGGCCCTGGGCCGCAACCTGCTCGTCGCGTTCATGCCGTGGGAGGGCCACAACTACGAGGACGCGATCATCCTGTCGCAGCGCCTCGTCCAGGACGACGTCCTCACCTCGATCCACATCGAGGAGCACGAGGTCGACGCCCGTGACACCAAGCTGGGCGCCGAGGAGATCACCCGCGACATCCCCAACGTGTCCGAGGAGATGCTGGCCAACCTCGACGAGCGCGGCATCATCCGCATCGGCGCCGAGGTCGGGACGGGCGACATCCTGGTCGGCAAGGTCACGCCCAAGGGCGAGACCGAGCTCACCCCCGAGGAGCGCCTGCTGCGCGCGATCTTCGGCGAGAAGGCCCGCGAGGTCCGCGACACCTCGATGAAGGTGCCCCACGGCGAGTCCGGCACGGTCATCGGCGTACGCGTCTTCGACCGCGAGGAGGGCGACGAGCTCGCCCCCGGTGTCAACCAGTTGGTCCGCGTCTACGTGGCCCAGAAGCGCAAGATCTCCGACGGCGACAAGTTGGCCGGCCGCCACGGCAACAAGGGCGTCATCTCGAAGATCCTGCCGGTGGAGGACATGCCGTTCCTCGAGGACGGCACGCCGGTCGACGTCGTGCTTAACCCGCTCGGCGTGCCCTCGCGCATGAACATCGGCCAAGTCATGGAGCTCCACCTCGGGTGGATCGCCAAGACCGGTTGGGACGTCACCGAGGTCGACGAGCCCTGGGCCCACCGTCTCGTCGAGAACGGTCTGGGTATGGTCGAGGCCGACCAGCGTCTCGCGACGCCGGTGTTCGACGGCGCGACCGAGACCGAGCTCGGCGGCCTGCTCGAGCACGGCCTGCCGACCCGCGACGGCATGAAGCTCGTCGACGGCTCCGGCAAGGCGCGCCTGTTCGACGGCCGTTCCGGTGAGCCGTACCCCGAGCCGATCGGTGTGGGCTACATGTACATCCTCAAGCTCCACCACCTGGTCGACGACAAGATCCACGCCCGCTCGACCGGCCCGTACTCCATGATCACCCAGCAGCCGCTCGGAGGTAAGGCACAGTTCGGCGGCCAGCGCTTCGGCGAGATGGAGGTGTGGGCCCTCGAGGCCTACGGCGCCGCCTGGGCGCTCCAGGAACTGCTGACGATCAAGTCCGACGACGTCCAGGGCCGCGTGAAGGTCTACGAGGCCATCGTCAAGGGCGAGAACATCCCCGAGCCGGGCATCCCGGAGTCGTTCAAGGTTCTCGTCAAGGAGATGAAGTCGCTCTGCCTGAACGTCGAGGTGCTGTCGTCCGACGGCACGATCGTCGAGCTGCGCGAGAGCGACGAGGACAACTTCCGCGCGTCGGAGGAATTCGGCATCGACCTCTCCCGCCGTCCGGGCGAGGGCTTCGCCGGAGTCGAAGAAGTCTGAGCAGGTGCGCCGGGCGTACGCCACACGCGTACGCCGGGTGCCGCTCGGTCCTCACCACACCCTGAACTCACTGGCTGACGCCTGAAGGAAAGAGAAACCAACGTGCTCGACGTGAACTTCTTCGACGAACTGCGCATCGGACTTGCGACCGCGGACGAGATCCGCGAGTGGTCCCACGGCGAGGTCAAGAAGCCCGAGACGATCAACTACCGCACGCTCAAGCCGGAGCGTGACGGCCTGTTCTGCGAGAAGATCTTCGGCCCCACCCGCGACTGGGAGTGCTACTGCGGCAAATACAAGCGCGTGCGCTTCAAGGGCATCATCTGCGAGCGCTGTGGCGTCGAGGTGACCCGCTCCGGCGTCCGTCGCGAGCGCATGGGCCACATCGAGCTCGCCGCCCCCGTGACGCACATCTGGTACTTCAAGGGCGTCCCGTCGCGCCTGGGCTACCTGCTCGACATCGCCCCGAAGGACCTCGAGAAGGTCATCTACTTCGCGGCCTACATGATCACCTCGGTCGACGAGGAGGCTCGTCACCGCGATCTGCCGTCGCTGGAGGCCAAGGTCGAGGCCGAGCGTCAGCAGCGAGAGAAGCAGCGCGACGCCGACGTCGAGAACCGCGCCAAGAAGATGGAGGAGGACCTGGCCGCCCTCGAGGCCGAGGGTGCCAAGGCCGACGCCAAGAACAAGGTCAAGACCGCCGGCGAGAAGGAGCTCAAGCAGCTCCGCGACCGCGCCCAGCGAGAGCTCGACCGTCTCGACGCCGTCTGGTCGCGGTTCAAGTCGCTCAAGGTCCAGGACCTCGAGGGCGACGAGATCCTCTACCGCGCCATGAAGGAGCGCTTCGGGAAGTACTTCGAGGGCTCCATGGGCGCCGCGGCGATCCAGAAGCGCCTCGAGACGTTCGACCTGAAGGCCGAGGCCGAGTCGCTGCGCGACACGATCCGGAACGGCAAGGGCCAGCGCAAGACTCGAGCGCTCAAGCGCCTCAAGGTCGTCTCGGCGTTCCTGGCGACCAACAACTCGCCGGCCGGTATGGTCCTCGACTGCGTCCCCGTGATCCCGCCGGACCTGCGTCCGATGGTCCAGCTCGACGGTGGCCGCTTCGCGACCTCCGACCTCAACGACCTGTACCGCCGCGTCATCAACCGCAACAACCGCCTCAAGCGCCTGCTCGACCTCGGGGCCCCCGAGATCATCGTGAACAACGAGAAGCGCATGCTGCAGGAGGCCGTCGACTCGCTGTTCGACAACGGTCGTCGCGGTCGTCCCGTCACGGGCCCTGGCAACCGCCCTCTCAAGTCGATCTCCGACATGCTCAAGGGCAAGCAGGGCCGCTTCCGCCAGAACCTGCTCGGCAAGCGCGTCGACTACTCGGGCCGTTCGGTCATCGTCGTCGGCCCCCAGCTGAAGCTCCACCAGTGCGGCCTGCCGAAGGCCATGGCGCTCGAGCTGTTCAAGCCGTTCGTGATGAAGCGTCTCGACGACCTGAACCACGCCCAGAACATCAAGTCGGCCAAGCGCATGGTCGAGCGTCAGCGCCCGGTCGTGTGGGACGTCCTCGAAGAGGTCATCTCCGAGCACCCGGTGCTGCTCAACCGCGCACCCACGCTGCACCGCCTCGGCATCCAGGCCTTCGAGCCGCAGCTGATCGAGGGCAAGGCCATCCAGATCCACCCGCTCGTCTGCACGGCGTTCAACGCCGACTTCGACGGTGACCAGATGGCCGTCCACCTGCCGCTGTCCGCCGAGGCCCAGGCCGAGGCGCGCATCCTCATGCTGTCGACGAACAACATCCTCAAGCCGGCCGACGGTCGCCCCGTCACCATGCCGACCCAGGACATGATCATCGGCCACTACTTCCTGACCCAGCAGCGCGACGACCTGCCCGGTGCCGGTCGTGCGTTCGCCTCGATCGCCGAGGCGACCATGGCGTTCGACCGCAAGGAGCTCGGCATCGGTGCGCCGATCAGGCTCCGCCTGCGTGACATCGTTCCGCCGTCGGGTCATGAGCCGCGCGCCGACGGAACGATCATGCTCGAGACCACGCTCGGTCGGGCGCTGTTCAACGAGGCACTGCCCGCCGACTACCCGTTCGTCAACAACGAGGTCGGCAAGAAGCAGCTCGGTGTCATCATCAACGACCTCGCCGAGCGCTACCCGAAGGTCGAGGTGGCCCAGGCGCTCGACAACCTGAAGGAGCTCGGCTTCCGCTGGGCCACCCGTTCGGGCGTCACGGTCTCGCTGTCCGACGTCATGACGCCGTCCGACAAGCCCCAGATCCTCGAGGCGTACGAGACCCGTTCGGCCAAGATCGACAAGCAGTACGAGCGCGGCCTCATCACCGAGGACGAGCGTCGTCAGGAGCTGATCGAGATCTGGACCGACGCGACCGCGGTGCTCACCGACGCGATGGAGAAGAACTTCACGCGCACCAACCCCATCTTCATGATGGTCAACTCGGGTGCGCGAGGAAACATGACCCAGATGCGTCAGATCGCCGCCATGCGTGGCCTCGTGGCCAACCCGAAGGGCGAGATCATCCCGCGTCCGATCAAGTCCAACTTCCGTGAGGGCCTGACCGTTCTCGAGTACTTCATCTCGACCCACGGTGGCCGAAAGGGCCAGGCCGACACCGCTCTGCGCACGGCCGACTCGGGTTACCTGACCCGTCGTCTCGTCGACGTGTCGCAGGACGTCATCATCCGCGAGGAGGACTGCGGCACCGAGCGTGGCCTGAACAAGACCATCGCCGTTGACGTGAACGGCAAGCTCGTCGCCGACGAGAACGTCGAGACCGCGGTCTACGCGCGCACCCTGGCCACCGACATCACCGACGACAAGGGCGAGGTCCTCATCCCCGCCGGTGTTGACCTCGGTGACGTCAACATCGCGATGCTCATCAACTCGGGCATCACGAAGGTCAAGGTTCGCTCCGTCCTCACCTGCGAGGCCATGACCGGCACCTGCGCCATGTGCTACGGCCGCTCGCTGGCCACCGGCAAGCTCGTCGATGTCGGCGAGGCCGTCGGCATCGTCGCCGCCCAGTCGATTGGTGAGCCCGGCACCCAGCTCACGATGCGTACCTTCCACACCGGTGGTGTGGCCGGTGACGACATCACGCAGGGTCTTCCGCGTGTGGTCGAGCTCTTCGAGGCTCGCCAGCCCAAGGGCAAGGCCCCGATCGCCGAGGTCGCCGGCCGCATCCGCATCGACGAGGGCGAGCGCTCGCGCAAGGTCTTCCTGGTGCCCGACGACGGCTCCGAGGAGATGGAGGTCGTCATCGGCCGCCGTGCGCGCCTCGAGGTCGAGGACGGCGAGTCGGTCGGCGTGGGCCAGCAGCTCACCGCCGGTACGCCCGACCCGCAGGACGTGCTCCGCATCCTGGGTGTCCGCAAGGTGCAGGAGCACCTCGTGGCGGAGGTCCAGAAGGTGTACCGCACGCAGGGTGCCGCGATCCACGAGAAGCACATCGAGATCATCATCCGCCAGATGCTGCGCCGCATCACTGTCATCGAGTCCGGTGACACCACGATGCTGCCCGGCGACTGGGCCGACCGCACCGCGTACGAGGCGGAGAATCGCCGCGTCGTCGCCGAGGGTGGCCAGCCCGCCTCCGGCCGTCCGGTGTTGATGGGCATCACGAAGGCCTCGCTGGCCACCGAGTCGTGGCTCTCGGCCGCCTCCTTCCAGGAGACGACCAAGGTCCTCACCGATGCCGCGATCCACGGCAAGTCCGACTCGCTGGTCGGTCTGAAGGAGAACGTCATCCTCGGCAAGCTGATCCCCGCCGGCACCGGCCTCGACCGCTACCGCAACGTGCGCGTCGAGCCGACGGCGGACGCCAAGGCGGCGGCGTACTCGATGACCTACGACCCGTACGACTACGACTTCGGTCAGGGTTCGGGTGCGGCGGTCCCGCTCGAGGACTTCGACCTAGGCGACTTCCGGTAGTCCCATCCCGCGCGCAGGGTGCTGAGCTCCCTGCCGTCAGCGCAGGCGATGCAGCCCCGCGGCAGCCAGGACCCCTGGTCCTGCACCTGTCGCGGGGCTTCTCCGTTCCCTCCTGGCCCACACCAGGCCGAAAACTTCAAGACAGGCTGGCGACCGCCTGTCTTGGAGTGCCGTGGAGTTCCCGGCCGTTGAGGTGGTGGGGACAGGTTCGCCGAATCTCTTTCCACCGGGGCTACTGGCGAGTAATATGTCGGCCACATCACCGTCGAAAGGCCCGTCCATGCCCCGAATGATCTTCGAAGAAGAGCACGAAGACTTCCGCTCGTCCGTACGCGAGTTCGTCGACCGCAGCCTGATGCCGCGCGCCGACGAGATGATCGCGGCCCACGAGGTGCCGCGCGACCTGTGGCTCAAGGCCGGCGAGCAGGGCTTCTTCGGTCTGTGCATCCCCGAGGAGTACGGCGGCGCGGGCATCGACGACTACCGCTTCAACGCCGCGGCCGCCGAGGAGTTCGCCCGCTGTAGCGCCGCGATCAACTCGTGCTTCGGCATCCACTCCGACATCACCGCCCCCTACCTCGTCCACCTGGGCACCGAGGAGCAGAAGAAGAAGTGGCTCCCGGGCGTCGCGTCGGGTGAGAAGATCCTCGCCATCGGCATGACCGAGCCCTCGGGCGGCTCCGACCTCGCGGCGCTCAAGACGACCGCCACGAAGGACGGCGACGGCTGGCTCCTCAACGGCTCCAAGACCTTCATCACCAACGGTCACCAGTGCGACCTCGCGGTGGTGGCGGCGCGGACCGATCCCGAGAAGGGCGCCAAGGGCATCTCCCTGTTCGTCGTCGAGACCGGCATGGAGGGCTACTCGAAGGGCTCGAAGCTCGACAAGGTCGGCCAGGTCGAGTCGGCCACGACCGAGCTGTTCTTCGACAACGTGCGCCTGACCGAGGAGCACCTCCTCGGCCCGCTGAACATGGGCTTCATCGAGATGATGAAGCACCTGCCGCAGGAGCGCATCGGCTCCGCCGTCGCCAACACCGCCCACGCCGGCTGGATCCTGGCCGAGACGATCGAGTACGCCAAGGAGCGCAAGGCCTTCGGCATGGCCATCGGCTCGATGCAGCACAACAAGTTCAAGATCGCCGAGCTGCAGACGCGCCTCGAGGTGACCCAGGCGTACGTCGACCAGTGCGTCATGGCCCACGCGCAGGGCAAGCTGTCGACCGCCGACGCGTCCAAGGCCAAGTGGTGGTCGTCGCAGGTCCAGGGCGACATCCTCGACGAGTGCGTCCAGCTGCACGGCGGCTACGGCTTCATGAATGAGTACCGCGTAGCCCGTGCCTGGCGCGACGCCCGCGTGACGCGTATCTGGGCCGGCTCGAACGAGATCATGAAGGAGCTCATCGGCCGGAGCCTCGGGCTGTGACGGTGAAGAAGCAGAAGGAGAGCCTCCACGTCCCCCCGCAGGTCCTCAAGTGGGGCCTGCGGGCGTGGCCGCCCTTCCTCGGCGCGGGCGTGTGGGTGAAGGAGATCTCGCCGGACTGGTCGTACGCCCGCGTCGAGCTCGCCCACAACCCGCTGGTCGCCAACGCCAACCGCACCGCGTTCGGCGGCTCGCTGCAGTCGATGACCGACCCGTTCTTCTGCCTGCTTCTCATGGGCCGGCTGGGGCGCGACTACAACGTGTGGGACACCTCGGCGGAGATCCGCTTCGTCAAGCCGGGGCGTACGCGCATGCACGCCCACATCGTTGTGCCCGATGCCGTCGTGGAGAAGGTCCGACAGGAGACGGCCGACGGCTCGAAGTCGCTGACGTGGTTCGACGTGGACATCCTCGACGCCCACGACGAGCCCGTCGCCCACGTGCGCCGCGAGGTCTACGTGCGGCGCAAGAAGGGCCGCTGAGTCAGTCGGTGGGGTCGTGCTGGCGCGCGGGCGGCGGAGGCGCGAGCAGGGGAGCGGCCAGCACCAGCCCGCCGAGGGTGCCTGCGACGCGCTGCACGCCACGTGCGGCCTGGCTGGAGATGGCCGGCGCCGAGGTGATCACGATCGAACCACCGCCCGCCAGCAGCGGCATCCAGATCTCCAACGCGTGCCGCGAGTGGACCTCGTCCCCCTTGGACTCGATCGCGTCCAGCTCGCGGCCGGTAGCCCGACTCCAGCTCCTCTGCTTCGTAGTCGTGACCGGAGGACTTGGTGGCGGCGTCGCGTACAGGGCCCAGGCCACCAGTTCACCCAGCGCGGGCGAGAGGACCCAGACGGCGAGCACGCCGAAGGCGAGGTGCCAGGTGGTGTCAGGCCCAAGGATCCCGGTGCGCTTCGGCGTGAGCCCGGGCGGCGCTGTCACGCTTGTCCGAGATTTGGTTGTGTACGACCATGAGAGTCCAGCCCCTCCGACGAAAGGGCCCCTAGACATGTCCCGCATCCTGATGATCCTCACCTCGCACGACCAGCTGGGCGACACCGGCCGCAAGACCGGGTTCTGGCTCGAGGAGTTCGCCTCGCCCTACTACGTCTTCACCGACGCCGGCCACGAGGTCACCCTCGCCTCGCCCCGCGGCGGCCAGCCGCCCATCGACCCGACGAGCTCGCAGCCGGAGATGCAGACCGAGGCCACCCGCCGGTTCGACCAGGACGAGGAGGCCAAGGCCGCCCTGGCCGACACCACGCCCCTGGCGCAGGTGGACGTGGACGGGTTCGACGCCGTCTTCTACCCGGGCGGTCACGGCCCGCTGTGGGATCTGGTGGCCGACGCCGACTCCACGCGGATCATCCTCGACAGCGACGCGGCCGGGCGCCCGCTCGGCCTCGTCTGCCACGCGCCCGGGATCCTGCACCCGATCACCGCCGCCGACGGCACCCCGTTCGTGCGCGGCCGTCAGGTCGCCGGGTTCACCAACGGTGAGGAGGACGCCGCCCAGCTGACGGACGTCGTCCCGTTCCTCGTCGAGGACTCGCTCGTCGCCGCCGGCGCGGACTACCGCAAGGGCCCGGACGGGGAGAGCTTCGTGGTCACGGACGGCACTCTGGTGACCGGCCAGAACCCGGCCTCCTCCGCCGACGCCGCCCATCGCGTCCTCGACCTGCTCGCGCGCTGATCCCTGCCGAGCCCGCCGCCCCGACCCCGAGGAGACCATCATGAGCACACCCACCCGCACGCGCGCGATCCACCTCGCCTCCCGCCCCCACGGCGCCCCGACGCCGGAGAACTTCCGCCTCACGGAGGTCGAGCTTTCCGAGCTCGCCGAGGGCCAGGTCCTCGTGCGCAACACCGTGATGTCCGTGGACCCGTACATGCGCGGCCGCATGAACGACGTCGAGTCCTACGTGCCCCCGTTCCAGCTCGACGCCCCCCTCGACGGCGGCGCGGTGGGCACCGTGATCGCATCGCGCCACGCGGACGTGCCGGAGGGCACGTCCGTGCTCCACGGCCTCGGCTGGCGCGAGCACGCCGTCCTCGACGGCGACACCGTCCAGGCCGTGGACACGTCCCAGTTCTCGGACAGCACCTATCTGGGCGTGCTGGGCATGACGGGCCTGACCGCCTACACCGGCCTCGTGCACGTGGCCGAGATGCAGGAGGGCGACGCCGTGTTCATCTCGGGCGCCGCGGGAGCCGTCGGCTCGGTCGCCGGCCAGATCGCCCGCCTGCTGGGCGCCTCGCGCGTGATCGGCTCGGCGGGCACGCAGGAGAAGGTGGCGCGGGTGAAGGAGCTGGGCTTCGACGCCGCGTTTGACTACCACGACGGCTCGCCCACCGATCTGCTGGCCGAGGCGGCGCCGGAGGGCATCGACGTCTACTTCGACAACGTGGGCGGCGACCACCTCGAGGCCGCCATCGCCGCGATGCGGGTCGACGGCCGCGTGGCGATGTGCGGCGCGATCGCCCAATACAACTCGACGCAGCCGCCGGCCGCCCCGCGCAACCTCGCCCTGGCAATCGGCAAGCGCCTGACCCTGCGCGGCTTCGTCCTGCAGAAGTACGCGGCGCAGGTCCGCCCCGAGTTCCTCGGGCGCGTGGCCCCTTGGGTCGCCGCCGGGAAGATCCAGTGGGACGAGACCGTCCGGGAGGGTCTGGAGAACGCACCCCAGGCGTTCATCGACCTGCTCGAGGGCGCCAACACAGGGAAGATGATCGTCCGACTGTGACGAGCGACGGCGCACTCGGGGGCGGCATGGCCACCTTCCGGCATCAGGGCCTGACCTTCGACGTCCGCGACGGCGGACCGGCCGAGGGGAAGGTGGTCCTGCTGCTGCACGGCTTCCCGCAGGACGCCACGTCCTGGAGGTACGTCGAGCCGCTGCTGCACGCGGCGGGGCTGCGCACCCTCGCACCGGACCAGCGCGGCTACTCCCCGGCGGCCGCTCCGCGGGCGACGGCGGCCTACCGCCTCCCGGCGCTCGTGGGGGACGCCGTCGCGCTGGCGGACGCGGCGGGGGCGCGGCGCGTCCACGTCGTCGGCCATGACTGGGGCGGCGCCGTCGCCTGGGCGCTGGCCACCGCCCGCCCCGAGCGCGTCGCGTCCTTGACCGTCCTGTCCACGCCGCACCCGGCCGCCCTGGCCCGCGCCCTCCGTGGCCCGGACCAACTGCGCCGCAGCTGGTACATCGCCGCCTTCCAGGCGCCGGCCCTCCCCGAACGAATCCTCTCGCGAAGGCTGGGCTCCCTGCTGCAGCGGGGGCAGGTCCCCGGGGCGGAGCACTACGCCCGCCGGTTCTCCACCCCGCAGAGCCTGCGTGGCCCGGTGAACTGGTATCGCGCGAACCCGGATCTGGTGACCACCACGCGCAGCGCACCCGTGTCGGTCCCCACCACGTACCTGTGGGGCACCCGGGACGCAGCTCTGGGGCCGCGGGCCGCCGAGCTCACGGCGGGGCAGGTGGCGGGGGAGTACCGGTTCGTGGCGCTCGACGCGGACCATTGGCTGCCCGAGCGTGAGGCTGACGCCGTCGCCCGGGCGATCTTGGACCGAGTGCTCTGACCCGCGCTCAGCGCGCGAGCCGCTCGCGGCGTCTCAGCGCGGTGAGCATCACGTGGTAGTGCGGGGTAGGTGATGCCGAGGCGGGACGGTCGGCGCGGCATCCATGGAAGGGATTCCAGTGGCCGCTGGAGCGCGACTTGGTTGCGCGCGACCTGACCTGGTGGCAGGCTGGAACCGACTCTTCCCGCACGGGTCGGGCGGATGAAAGGACCTCTCATGGAGACCATCTACACCGCCGAGGCGCTCAGCACCGGCGCCGGCCGCAACGGCCATGTCCGCACCACCGATGGGCGGGTCGACCTCGACCTCGCCGTGCCCACCGAGATGGGGGGCTCCGGCCAGGGCGCCAACCCCGAGCAGCTGTTCGCCGCCGGCTACGCCGCGTGCTTCCACTCGGCCCTCCAGATGGTCGCCCGCGACTCCCGTGCCGACATCACCGACTCCTCCGTCGGCGCGCGCGTGGGCATGGGGCGCCAGGGAGAGGGCTTCGGCCTGGAGGTCACCCTCGAGGTCGTGTTGCCCCACGTCCCCGCGGACCAGGCCCGCGCCCTCATGGAGCAGGCGCATCAGGTGTGCCCCTATTCGAACGCCACCCGGGGCAATATCGACGTCGTCCTTGAGCTCGGGGAGTCATGATGACGAAGCGCCGGCAGTCCGTCCCCCTCTCCCAGACCGCCGCCCGCCTCGGTCTGGGCGGGTTCATGACCGCCGCGGGGCTGTCCCATCTCACCGTGGCGCGCCGTGAGTTCCGCGCTCAGGTGCCCTCGTGGGTCCCGCTCCCGGCGGACCTCGTGGTGCTCGGATCCGGCGTGGCCGAGATCGGCCTCGGGGTCGCTCTGCTGGCGCTCCCCAGGCAGCGCCACCTGACCGGCACCGCCCTGGCGGCGTTCTACACCGCGATCTACCCCGGGAACATCGGGCAGTACGCCGAGCGTAAGGATGGCTTCGGGCTGGACACGGACGGCCGTCGTCTGGCGCGGCTGTTCGGCCAGCCCGCCCTCATCGCGGCCGCCCTGTGGGCCGCGGGAATCCCCGAGCGAGAGCAGGGCGGGCACCGCTGAAGCCGGTGTGACGTCACCCGGCCGCGAGTCGCGGCCCGTTCCGCAGGGCCTCCACGACCAGCCGCAGGCGATCGGGAGGCGACCTCACCCAGAGCGCGGCGGGTGGAACGCGGGTCGTGGCGCCCATACAGGCCAGCGCCGCACGTCCGGCGACGCGATGGGGCCCGCGTGGGCTACACCTGGGTCGCATCGGTGAACGTGGGCGGCGTCGACAGGGCCCTCCTCGGGCTTCGGCTTCGGGATTCGCCGTCAGGTTACTCCTGTTCGTCGACGAGTCGACCCAGCAGCCGGGCCAGCTCGGTCCGCTCTGTCGCGTTGAGGCGCGCGAAGTATGCCTCCATGGCGGCCTCGCGCTCGCCCTCGATCTCGCCGAGGACGCGACGCCCCTCGGCGGTCGCGTCGACGAGAGTGGCGCGCCGGTCCTCGGGGTGGGGTCGGCGCTCGACGAGGCCGCGGGTGACCAGCCCGTCGATCACGTCGGTCGCCGAGCGGGGCGCGATGCGCAGGCGCTCGGCGACGTCGGAGGGGCGGGCCGAGTCGAGCTCGACGACGGTGCGCAGCGCGCGCAGCTGGTGGGGGTTGAGCCCGTGCGGCTCGGCGGTGGCGCGCGTCATTCGGCGCAGCGTGCTCGAGAGGCGGCGTACGAGGTCGCCGAGGTCGTCCATGGAATGGATCGTACAGATGCTCTGTTAGCCTCATTGTGAGGCTGCCTCAATAAGCGCGACCTCGAGAAAGGAGCTCCCATGAGTGAGTTCATGACGATGGCGGGTGGCGGCGGCGCCCGAGGTCCCCAGAGGGTCGACCCGGCAGACCGCGCCCAGCTCGCCGAGTCCCCCGTACGCGCAGGGCGCATCCTCCGCCTGTTCAACGGCCACTGGCTGGCCGTCACCGTGGTCATGGTGCTGATCGTCGTCTCGTCGGTCGTCTCTTTGGCCCAGCCGTTCTTGGTGCGTGCCGTCATCGACGACGCGCTGCCCCACCAGAACACCCGCCTGCTGCTGTGGTGCGTCGCCGGCATGATCGGCATCGCCGTCGCCACTTCGGTGCTCGGCGTGCTCCAGACCTGGCTGTCGACCTCCATCGGCCAGCAGGTCATGCACCGCCTGCGTACGCAGGTCTTCGACCACCTCCAGAAGCAGTCAATGGCGTTCTTCACTCGCGAGCGCACCGGCGAGGTCCAGTCGCGCCTGACCAACGACATCGCCGGCATGCAGAACGTCGTCACCTCGACGGCGACCTCGATCGCCTCCAACCTGACCACCGCCGTCGGCACCGCGATCGCCATGGCCGCGCTGAGTTGGCGGCTGTCGCTGCTGTCGCTCGTCGTGCTGCCGCCGGCCATCTGGATCACCCGCCGAGTCGCCCTGATGCGCCGCGACAAGAGCTCTGCGTTGGCCCGCCTCCGCTCCACGCTGCAGTCGCAGATCGAGGAGCGCCTGTCGGTCTCCGGTGCGCTGCTGGTCAAGACGCTCGGTGCGTCCGAGCGGGTCTCCGACGACTTCGAGAAGGCCTCGGCCGATATCGCCCGCCTCGAGGTCGCCTCCCAGCTGGCCGGCCGCTGGCGCATGGCCACGATGACCATCATCTTCGCGACCATCCCCGCGCTGATCTACCTCGCCGCGGGCTTCCCCGCCACCTCCGGCGGCATGACCATCGGCACCTTGGTGGCCTTCAGCGCCTTGCAGGCCTCGATCTTCCGGCCGGTCCTCGGCCTACTGTCGGTCGGTGTGCAGTGGATCAGCTCGATGGCGGTCTTCAGTCGCATCTTCGGCTACCTCGACCTGCCGATCGACGTCCCCGCCCCCGCCTTCCCTGTGGCGGTCGACCACGACGCCGTACGCGGCCGAGTGGCCTTCGAGGGCGTCTCGTTCGCCTACCCGGGCTCCGACACCCAGGTCCTCACCGGCATCGACCTCGAGGTCCCGGCGGGCACTTCGCTCGCGCTCGTCGGAGAGACCGGATCGGGCAAGACGACACTCGCGTCGCTGGTGTCGCGTCTCTACGACCCGGCCGTCGGCCGCGTGACCATCGACGGCATGGACCTGCGCGACCTCGCGCCGACCGACCTCGCCCGCATCGTCGGTGTCGTCTCGCAGGACCCCTACCTCGTCCACGCCTCCATCCGCGACAACCTGCTGCTGGCCAGGCCCGACGCGACCGAGGAAGACCTGTGGCGCGCGCTCGACGCCGCCCAGATCGACGAGCTCGTCGCCTCGCTGCCCGCCGGCCTCGACACGGTCGTCGGCTCGCGCGGCCACCGGTTCTCCGGCGGCGAGAAGCAGCGCCTGGCCATCGCCCGCACGCTGCTGCGTGACCCGCGCGTACTTGTCATGGACGAGGCCACAAGCGCGCTCGACAACGACACCGAGCGCGAGCTCCAGGACGCGCTCGACCGGCTCGTCGTGGGCCGCACGACCATCACCATCGCCCACCGGCTGTCGACCATCGAGGACGCTGACAACATCGTTGTGCTCGATCACGGCCACATCGCCGAGCAGGGCACCCACGACGCGCTCATGGCCCGCGGCGGCCGGTACGCCGGGCTCGCCGGCCGCCTCGAGCAGCCTGTGGGCTGGGCCTAGGCACCCGTGAACCCGTGCTGGCGCCACGCCTCGTAGACGGCGATCGACGCGGCGTTGGCGAGGTTCAGCGACCGACGCCCGGCGAGCATCGGGATGCGCACGCGGGCGGTGAGGCGCGGATCGGACATGACCTCCTCGGTCAGGCCCGTCGGCTCGGGGCCGAACAGCAGCACGTCGCCCGGCTCGTACGCGATGTCGGTGTGCGCCAGCTCCGCGTGCGCGGTGAAGGCGAACACGCGCGCGGGCAGCAGCTCCGCGTACGCGTCCTCCAGCGACTCGTGCGCGGTGAAGCTGGCCAGCTCGTGGTAGTCGAGGCCCGCCCGCTTCAGCCGTGCATCGGTCAGCTCGAAGCCCAGTGGACCCGCCAGGTGCAAAGGAGCGCCGGTGACGGCAGCGAGCCGGATGGCGTTGCCGGAGTTCTGGGGGATGCGCGGCTCGTGGAACAGGATGCGGACGGGACAGGCCATGGGGGCGATTCTCCCACCCTCACGCAGGCGCGTGCTCCCGCGCGCTCACGTACGCCCGCGGCGTCCCGTCGACCGGGTCGACGAACTCGAGCCGACGCGCGATGAGCTCCAGCGGCGTCGAGAAGTCGTCGACGTCGTCGGGCAGCACGTCCGGGTAGAGCGGGTCGCCGACGATCCCGATGCCGAGCGCCGACAGGTGCAGCCGCAACTGGTGGGTCTTCCCGGTGTGCGGTGCCAGCCGGTAGTGCGCGTGGTCGCCGCGGCGCTCGACGAGCTCGATCAGCGTCTCGGAGTTCGGCGGCAGTTCCTCGACCTCGTACGCCCTCAGCTCGCCGCGCTTCTTCACGATGTGTGACCGTCGCACGTGCGGCAGCTCGAGGTCGTCGCGGAACCCGGCAAGCGCCGAATACTCCTTGTTGACGAGCCGGTTCTCGAACAGCCCCTGGTACGCCGACCGCCACGCCGGCCCCGTCGTGAGCAGCAGCACCCCGGCGGTCAGCCGGTCGAGCCGGTGCGCCGGCACCAGGTTGGGCAGGTCGAGGGCGGCGCGGAGGCGTACGACGACAGTCTCGGTGATGTGGCGCCCCCGCGGGATGGTCGCCATGAAGTGGGGCTTGTCGACGACGACGATCCGCTCGTCGCGGTACAGCACCGGCACGTCGAACGGCACCGGCGGCTCCTCGCGCAGGACGCGGTGGAACCAGACGAAGGTGTGCGGTCGGTACGCGGCGTCCGGCTCCCATGGGATGCCCTGCGCGTCGACGAACTCGCCTGCGGCGAGCATGCGGTCGATCTCGGTCGGGGGCACCGGGCGGATGCGGTCGACGAGGAAGTCGCGCATCGTCGCCCATGCCCTCGGTTCGGCGCCTCGATCGGGCGTACGCACCCATGCGGCGTCCAGGCCGTGACGCCGGGGCAGGGGAGAGCGAGGGGGCACCGGCCCACCGTACGCGGGTCAGACCCGCGCGCGCTCGAGGTTGTCGAGGATGTCGGCAACGGTCTCGTCGGGGGTCTGGGCCGACGAGTCGAGCCAGTAGCCCACGCGTGCGGTCTCGGAACGCAGGGCGTGGTCCATCGCGCCGGGTGAGAAGTAGACGTAACCGGCCTTCTGGCGCTGCTCCTCGCGCCACTCCAGCGCCGACAAGCTGGGCGACAGCACGACCAGGAACCGTTCGGGGTTCTTGATGCGGTCGATGAAGCGCGGCAGCTCGGCCCCGACGATCACGTCCTGGACGATGGAGTCGAAGCCGGCAGCCGCGTAGGTGTCGGCGGCCTGGGCGGCGAGGTCGTAGCGGAGGTGGAGCTGGGCGACGGCCTCAGGGGTCGGGTGGGGGGTCCATTCGGCGCGTCCGTTGACGACCATCCGTCGGAATGCGGCACCGCGCACGTGCACGGAACGGTCCAGCTGGTGGGCGAGCAATTCGGCGACGGTGGACTTGCCGGCGGCCATGGCGCCGGTGATCACGATGACGCGTCCGGGCTTGGTGATGTCATCGGGCTCGGGGGAGGGGTCCACGGTGGACATTCTGGTAGACCGTGATGAACTGGGGGTTAACCCCCTCATCTCCCGCCTCGTCCGACGAAACGAAAGGCCCCACTATGAAGATCGCCGTCGCCGCCGACCACGCCGGTTTCAACCTCAAGATCGAGATCTCCGCCTACCTCGCCGAGCTCGGCCACGAGGTGGTCGATGCGGGCACGAACGCCCCCGAGCGCACCGACTACCCGATCTGGGGCTCGCGCGCGGCACGTCTGGTCGTCTCGGGCGAATGCGAGCGCGCCATCATCATGTGCGGCTCCGGCATCGGCATCTCGATCGCGGCGAACAAGGTCCACGGGGCCCGGTGCGTCGTGTGTACCGAGCCCTACTCCGCCGAGATGGCCCGCCGCCACAACAATGCCAACATGCTCGCCATGGGTGAGCGCTTCGTGGGCGTCGACATGGCCAAGGCCATCGTCGACGCGTTCCTCGGCGCCGAGTTCGAGGGCGGCCGTCACGAGGGCCGCGTCGACCTGTTCGCGAAGATCGAGCAGGGCGAGGAGATCTGACGCGGTCCCCCTGTGGCCCACGGGCTTCAGGGGAGCGTCACGTGGCGCTCTGAGAGCTCGTCGACGCTGTTGACGCCCAGCAGCTGCATGGTGCGTACCGTCTCGGCCCGCAGAATGTCCAGGGCCCGGCGTACGCCCAGGTGGCCGCCGGCCATGAGGCCGTAGAGGTACGCGCGCCCGATCCATGCCGCGTCGGCGCCGAGGGCGATGGCCGCGACGACGTCCGTGCCGGACATGATGCCGCCGTCGATGAAGATCTCGGCGTCGGCGTACTTCTGGCGCACCTCGGGCAGCAGGCGCAGCGGCGGGCGCCCGCGGCCGATCTGGCGGCCACCGTGGTTGGACACGATGATCGCGTCGGCGCCGGCGTCGAACGCGCGGCCGGCGTCCTCGACGCACTGGATGCCCTTGACGACCATCTTCCCCGGCCATACCGAGCGCAGCCAGGCGACGTCTTCCCAGGTCACGCTCGGGTCGAACATGGCGTTGATCATGTCGGCGACGGTGCCCTCCCAGCTGCCGAGGGACGCGAATTCCAGCGGCGGGGTGGTCAGCAGGTTGGCCCACCAGGACGGATACATGGCCATGTCGGCGAACGTCTTGAGCGTGAGCCGCGGTGGGATGGTCAGTCCGTTGTGGACGTCGCGCAGGCGGTTGCCGGCCACGGCGGTGTCGACGGTGATCACCAGCGCGCCGTAGCCGGCGGCCTTCGCCCGCTCGACCAGCTCGGTGCTCGCGGCGCGGTCGTTCCACACGTAGAGCTGGAACCAGTGGGGGGTGTCGGGGCACAGCGCCGCCACGTCCTCCAGGGGAGTGGTGCCCATGGTCGACAGCGTGTAGGGCAACCGGGCACGGTTGGCTTCGAAGGCGACGCCGACCTCGCCCTCGTGGTGCATCATCCGCGTGAAGCCCGTGGGACCGAGGACGAGCGGCAGCGAGGACGGCTCGCCGAGGATGGTGGTCGACGGGTCGGCGGCGGCGATGTCGCGCAGCACCTCGCCGTGCAGCTCGATCGAGCCCCACAGGTCGCGCGAGCGCGTCAGCGACGACTCGTCGTCGGCGGCCCCGTCGGTATAGTCGAACACCGAGCGGGGCGTACGCCGCTTCGCCATCAGGCGCAGGTCGGCCACGGTGGCCGCGCGTCGGAGCCGGTTCTCGGTGCCGAGCGCGGGCGGCGCGAACCCTAGCAGGGGAGCGACGTCGCGCCAGCGGGGGAGCTGCCTGCGGACGCCGGGATAGGTTGGTTCCTCCTGTCGGGAGGTCATGGGGCGAGACTACTCTGCGGTCACGGCGTGGCGGCTTGCGCCAGCGGTGAAAAGCGCGTTTTGACCGATGCCGTCACCACCGGTAGCCTTGTCCCTTGTGTTCGGCCTGTCCGAGCCTTCGTACGCGCCCAGCGTGCCGTGAGGATCCCTCCCGCGGCTTGAGGGAGCGGACAGAACTTCTGCAGAGTCTTCCTGCCTGAGCGTGTCCTCGGCGGCGGGCCTGCAGCCCATAGCAGTTGATCCAGATGCCGCCCCGGCTCGCCGGGGCATCAACGGAAAGAGATACCAGCCGGTGCCCACTATCCAGCAGCTGGTCCGCAAGGGCCGGACCGACAAGGTCAGCAAGAACAAGACGCCCGCGCTCAAGGGCTCGCCCCAGCGTCGTGGTGTCTGCACGCGTGTCTACACGACCACCCCGAAGAAGCCGAACTCGGCGCTCCGCAAGGTCGCTCGCGTGAAGCTGTCGTCGGGCATCGAGGTCACCGCCTACATCCCGGGCGTCGGTCACAACCTGCAGGAGCACTCGATGGTCCTCGTCCGCGGTGGCCGCGTGAAGGACCTCCCGGGCGTCCGCTACAAGATCATCCGCGGCTCGCTCGACACCCAGGGTGTCAAGAACCGCAAGCAGGCTCGCAGCCGCTACGGCGCGAAGAAGGAGAAGTAATGCCTCGCAAGGGTCCCGCGCCGAAGCGCCCCATGCCCGCAGACCCGGTCTACGGCTCGCCGCTGGTCTCCCAGCTCGTGTCGAAGATCCTGCTCGACGGCAAGAAGACCGTCGCCCAGAACATCGTCTATACCGCCCTCGAGGGCACGCGCGCCAAGACCGGCGTCGATCCGGTGCAGACCCTCAAGCGCGCGCTCGACAACGTCAAGCCGTCACTCGAGGTCAAGTCCCGTCGTGTCGGTGGCGCCACCTACCAGGTGCCGGTCGAGGTCAAGCCGGGTCGTCAGATCACGCTGGCCATGCGCTGGCTGGTCATGTTCTCGCGCCAGCGTCGTGAGAAGACGATGGCCGAGCGCCTCATGAACGAGATCCTTGACGCCTCCAACGGCCTGGGCGCCGCTGTGAAGCGCCGCGAGGACACCCACAAGATGGCCGAGGCCAACAAGGCTTTCGCCCACTACCGCTGGTGATCCTTCCCACCATCTCCTGACCAAGGGGCCCGGTCCCGCCGATTCGTGCGGACCGGGCCTTTCGGCCATACTTGGCCGAGAACTCCGCAATCACACAGATAAGAGGAACCCTTCCGTGGCTGTCGACATCGAGACCGACCTGGGCAAGGTCCGCAACATTGGCATCATGGCCCACATTGACGCGGGCAAGACCACCACCACCGAGCGCATCCTGTTCTACACCGGCATCAATTACAAGATCGGTGACACCCATGAGGGCACGGCCACCATGGACTGGATGGAGCAGGAGCAGGAGCGCGGCATCACGATCACGTCGGCTGCGACGACCTGCCACTGGAAGGATCACCAGATCAACATCATCGACACCCCCGGGCACGTCGACTTCACCGTCGAGGTGGAGCGTTCGCTCCGCGTGCTCGACGGTGCTGTCGCGGTGTTCGACGGTGTCGCCGGTGTCGAGCCCCAGTCGATGACGGTGTGGCGCCAGGCCGACAAGTACCACGTGCCGCGCATCTGCTTCATCAACAAGCTCGACCGCACGGGTGCCTCGTTCGACCACTGCGTCAACACGATCGTCGAGCGTCTGAAGGCCACGCCGTTGGTCATGCAGCTGCCGATCGGAGCCGAGTCCGACTTCATCGGCGTCGTCGACCTCGTCGCGATGCGCGCGCTTGTGTGGCGCGGCGAGACGAAGCTCGGTGAGGACTACGAGGTCGAGGAGATCCCGGCCGACATGAAGGACGAGGCCGAGGCTGCCCACGCCAAGCTCATCGAGCAGCTGGCCGACTTCGACGACGAACTGGCCATGAAGTTCCTCGAGGGTGAGGAGATCAGCGCCGAGGAGATCCAGCACGCCGTGCGTGCCGCCATCCTCTCGACGAAGGTCACCGCCGTCTTCTGTGGCACCGCCTTCAAGAACAAGGGTGTCCAGCCGCTGCTCGACGCGGTCATCGCCTATCTCCCGGCGCCGATCGACGTCCCCGCCATCGAGGGCTTCAAGCCGGGTCACCCCGACGAGAAGATCGAGAAGCACGCCGACGCTTCCGAGCCGCTGGCTGCCCTCGCCTTCAAGATCGCCGCCGATCCCCACCTGGGCAAGCTGACCTATGTGCGTGTCTACTCCGGCGTCCTCGAGGCGGGCACCTCGGTGCTCAACTCGGTGACCGGCAAGAAGGAGCGCATCGGCAAGGTCTACCAGATGCACGCCAACAAGCGTGAGGAGATCAACTCGGTGGGTGCCGGCCAGATCGTGGCGGTCATGGGTCTGAAGCAGACGACCACCGGCGAGACCCTGTGTGACCCGAGCTCGCCCGTCGTGCTCGAGTCGATGGACTTCCCCGCCCCGGTCATCGAGCAGGCCATCGAGCCGAAGACGAAGTCCGACCAGGAGAAGCTGTCGACGGCCATCCAGCGCCTCGCCGAGGAGGACCCGACCTTCCGCGTCCACACCGACGAGGAGACCGGTCAGACGATCATCGCCGGCATGGGCGAGCTCCACCTCGAGGTTCTCATCGACCGCATGAAGCGCGAGTTCAAGGTCGAAGCCAACATCGGCAAGCCCCAGGTCGCCTACCGCGAGACTCTCCGCCGTCCGGTGGAGAAGGTGGAATACACCCACAAGAAGCAGTCGGGTGGTTCGGGCCAGTTCGCGAAGGTCATCATCAACCTGGAGCCCCAGGAGCCGGGCTCGGGTTACGAGTTCGTCAACGCCGTCACCGGTGGTCGCGTGCCCAAGGAATACATCCCGGCCGTCGATCAGGGCATCCAGGAGGCCATGACGACCGGTGTGCTCGCCGGCTACGCCGTCGAGGACATCAAGGTCACCCTGACCGACGGCGCCTACCACGACGTCGACTCCTCGGAGCTCGCGTTCAAGATCGCCGGCCTGAACGTGTTCAAGGAGGCCGCGCGCAAGGCCGACCCGGCTCTCCTCGAGCCGATGATGAAGGTCGAGGTCACCACGCCGAACGACTTCCTCGGCACCGTGATCGGCGACATCAACTCGCGTCGTGGCCAGATGCAGGGCACGCGTGAGGAGCATGGCAACCAAGTCGTCGAGGCGCTCGTCCCGCTGTCGGAGATGTTCGGCTACGTGGGTGACCTGCGTTCGAAGACGTCGGGCCAGGCCTCCTACTCGATGGAGTTCGACTCCTACGCCGAGTGCCCCAAGACGGTCTCCGACGAGATCATCCAGAAGGCCCGCGGCGAGTGATCCCGCTCGGCTGAGCCCCAGATGGCCGGCCCCCGCGTTCGCGGGGGTCGGCCATTTGACTATGCGGCCCCGGTGCACAAGACTTGGTCGGGTCGCCCTCAGGTGCGCTGCTGCAGTGTGCTCAGGGGCCCCGACCGGTCCGATTCGGACCACCTAACCAGACGAATGTCGCGCAAACCCGCGGGGCATTAACCCAAGAAGGAGCCCAAGTGGCAAAGGCCAAGTTCGAGCGGACCAAGCCGCACGCCAACATCGGCACCATCGGGCACATCGACCACGGCAAGACCACTCTGACCGCGGCGATCTCGAAGGTGCTCCACGACAAGTTCCCGGATCTCAACGAGGCCACGCCTTTCGACAAGGTCGACAAGGCCCCCGAGGAGCGCCAGCGCGGCATCACCATCTCGATCTCGCACATCGAGTACCAGACGGAGAAGCGTCACTACGCTCACGTCGACTGCCCGGGTCACGCAGACTACGTCAAGAACATGATCACCGGTGCGGCCCAGATGGACGGCGCCATCCTCGTGGTCGCCGCCACCGACGGCCCCATGCCGCAGACCCGCGAGCACGTGCTGCTCGCCCGCCAGGTCGGCGTGCCCTCGATCGTCGTCGCGCTGAACAAGTGCGACATGGTCGACGACGAGGAGCTCATCGAGCTGGTCGAGATGGAGGTCCGCGAGCTCCTGTCCGACAACGAGTTCGACGGCGACGACTGCCCCGTCGTCCGCGTTGCCGCCTTCCCCGCCCTGCAGGGCGAGGAGAAGTGGGCCGACTCCATCATGGAGCTCATGGACGCAGTTGACGAGTACATCCCGCAGCCGGAGCGCGAGACGGACAAGCCGTTCCTCATGCCCGTCGAGGACGTCTTCACGATCACCGGTCGTGGCACCGTCATCACCGGCCGCATCGAGCGCGGTGTCGTCAAGGTCAACGAGACCGTCGACATCATCGGCATCCGCGAGGAGAAGCAGACGACGACCGTCACCGGCGTCGAGATGTTCCGCAAGCTCCTCGACGAGGGCCAGGCTGGCGAGAACGTCGGTCTGCTCCTCCGCGGCACCAAGAAGGAGGACGTCGAGCGTGGCATGTGTGTCATCAAGCCGGGTTCGACCACGCCGCACACCGAGTTCGAGGCTCGCGTCTACATCCTGAACAAGGACGAGGGCGGCCGTCACAAGCCGTTCTTCTCGAACTACTCGCCGCAGTTCTACTTCCGCACCACCGACGTCACCGGCACCATCGTCCTCCCCGAGGGCACCGAGATGGTCATGCCCGGCGACAACACCGACATGACGGTCAAGCTGATCCAGCCGATCGCCATGGAGGAGGAGCTGAAGTTCGCCATCCGTGAGGGTGGCCGCACGGTCGGCGCCGGTCGCGTCACCAAGATCCTCAAGTGATCTGACGCTACACAGCCCTGGAAGGCCCCGCACCTCGGTGCGGGGCCCTTCTTCTGTCCTGCCCCGCTGCTCTCCGAGCGGCGCCAGCGAGACGAGGAAGGGCGCGAGACGAGGAGCCCTTGCTTCCGTGCCCACCTGCGCTCCCGCGTACGCACTCCGCTCCCTGCGTGGGGGGAGCACAGCGCGCCACGGGGAGCGCGGTCGCAGTGTGTGTCGTGGCGCTCCCTCACGTGCACCGTGCTCCTTGCACGGACAGAGCGGGGGTGCCTCTCGGGCAGCGCAGCGGCGACGCTCAGCGGGTGCAGGCCTCCGGGAGCTCGTCCACCGGGGCGACGACGACGTCGTCGAGCTTCCAGTCGACGGCGCGTACGACTGATCCCGCCTCGTCGAGCTGGGCGAGGGTGACCTCGCCGCCGCGGGGGACGACGAACACCTCGGTGTGGAAGACGTGCCCCTCGTCGCGCATGCGCAGGCCGACGTCGGCGACCCAGCCCAGACCGCGGACGGCGTCGAGGACGTCCTGGATCACCGGATGGGGCTTGGAGTCGTCGTAGGTGAGGGCCCGGCCGTCGGTGAGACCGTGGATGGCCGCGCGCAGGTTCTGCAGGCCGTCCTTGACCACCGAGCTGCCGATCAGGACGGCCACCACGGAGTCGGCCCACCACAGGCCCAGGCCGATGCCGAGGACGCCGAGGATGGCTCCGGAGGCGGTCAGCCAGTCGTCGGAGTTCATGGCCGAGTCGGCGTACAGCACCTTGTCGTGCAGCTTCTCGGCGAGCTTCTTCTTCATCCGTCCGATGATCACGTTCGGTACGCCGGTGTAGACGAGCACAACGATCATGGGCCAGCCCTGCCACACCGTGTGCCCGAACAGGTTCATCGTGCCGATGGTGGGGTGCTCGGCGCTGATCAGGGTCATCGCGGAGTCGCCGACGACGAACAGGCCCATCGTGAGCAGCGCGACCGACGAGGCGAGATGGGCGGTGCCGATGGCACGGTGGTAGCCGTAGGGGTTGGCCGTGTTGGGGCGGCGCCGGATGAAGTGGGCCGCGACGAGGAACGACAGCGGGGGCAGGATCGACAGCAGGTCCTCGATCCAGGCGGCCTTCATCGCCTGGGAGCTGCCCATGACGAGGACCACGAGGACGACGGCGCTGACGACGTAGAACAGCGAGACGACCTGCAGGCGCTTGGCCTTCTTCAGCGCCTCGGCCTGCTCGTCGGGGAGCGAGGTGTTGCCCCAGGTGGTGGTCATCGTGTCTTCCCCATCTCCTGGTCGAGGTGGCGCTCGAGCTCGCTGAGCAGGTGGTTCTCGCCGAGCGGGACCGCCATGATGTGCTTCTTCTTCTTGCCCTGCTCGTCCTTGGCCTTGGTGTAGGAACGCGTCTTGGCCACCTTCGACTTCGTCCAAGGGTTGTCGTCGGTGATCCCGCCGACCATGACGTCGATCTGCTGCTCCTCCAGCTTGGTGACCAGGGGCTCCTCGCCGGCGACGACGACCTCGACGCGTGCGCCCTGCTTCTCGGCGAAACGGCGCACGAGGTCGACCTCGCTGCCGCCACCTTCCGGGGTCGTCCACGGGGGATTGGGGGAGACGCCCAGCCGCAGCACCTTCTCGGTGCGGATGCGGTCGAGGGTGTTGTCCGGGTCGGAGGGGATGGTGGAGCACGCCCCGAGTGACGCGACCACGACCATCGCCACCGTCGCTGAGACGATCCTGTTCATGCGAGCAGCTCCTTGAGTCGGCGGGCGTTGCGTACTGCGTGCCCGGCTGCCGATGCGTGCCATGTCCTTCTCCTTGCTGCCGCGCATAATCTAGTCTTGTCGATATATCTTCGACTATTGACATGAGGAGGATCGCGTGAAAGCTGTCACCTGGCAGGGCAAGAACCACGTCGAGGTCTCGGAGGTGCCCGACCCGGTCATCCAGGAGCCCACGGATGCCATCGTCCGCGTCACCTCCACCGCCATCTGCGGCTCGGACCTCCACCTGTACGGGCCTCTGGCGCCGTTCCTCGACAAGGGGGACATCCTCGGTCACGAGTGCATGGGCATCGTCGAGCAGGTCGGCCCGGACGTGACCAACTTCGCCGAGGGCGACCGTGTCGTGGTGCCGTTCAACATCTCCTGCGGCCACTGCTGGATGTGCCGGCGCGGCCTGCAGTCCCAGTGCGAGACCACCCAGGTGACCCAGCAAGAGTGCGGCGCGGCCCTTCTGGGCTACACACGGCTCTACGGCTCGGTCCCCGGCGGCCAGGCCGAGCTCGTCCGCGTCCCGCAGGCCCAGTATGGGCCGGTCGTCGTCCCCCACGAAGGGCCTGACGAGCGCTACCTCTACCTGTCGGACATCCTGCCGACGGCCTGGCAGGGCGTCACGTACGCGGGCGGTGGTGAGTGCGAAAGCTTGGTCGTGGTCGGTCTCGGCCCGGTGGGGCAGCTCGCCGCCCGCTGTGCGCGCCTGCAGGGGGTCGAGCGTGTCATCGGCATCGACCTCGTGCCCGAGCGCCTCGCCGAGGCGCGGGCGCACGGGATCGAGACGATCGACCTCGCCCAGGTGAAGGACCCCGTCGCGGCGGTCCTGGACCTGACGGCCGGCCGCGGTGCCGACGGTGTCGTCGATGCGGTGGGCATGGAGGCCCACGGCAGCCCCGTCGCCAGCGGCCTGACCGGAGCGGTCTCGAGCCTCCCCGCCCCTGTCGGCCGCCTGATCGCGAAGAACGCCGGTGTCGATCGGCTCTCGGCGCTCCACCTGTCGCTGCAGCTGGCGCGTCGCGGTGGCACGGTCTCGCTGTCGGGCGTCTACGCCGGGGCCGCCAGTCCGATGCCGCTGATGCAGATGTTCGACCGGCAGGTCACGCTGCGCATGGGACAGGCCAACGTCCGCCGCTGGACCGACGAGCTCCTCGAGATCGTCCGTGAGGGCAACGACCTCCTCGACGTCGAGAACCTGGCGACCCACCGGGCGCCGCTGGAGCAGGCACCCGAGATGTACGAGCGGTTCCGTGACAAGGCCGACGGCTGCATCAAGGTCGTGCTCCAGCCCGGCGACTCAGGTGCACGTAACTGACGTCACCGTCGTGGTCCCGGCACACGACGAGGAGGACTGGCTGCCGGCGTGCCTCGACGCCCTGCGCGAGGCGATCCTCGTGGCGCGCACGGTGGTCGAGGTCGTCGTCGTGCTCGACGCGTGCGGCGACCGCACGGCGGCGCTGGTCCCCTCCTGGGTGCGCCCGGTCTCCATCGACCGGCGCAACGTCGGTGCTGCGCGGGCCGCCGGGTTCGCCGCCGCCCGCCGCACACCGGGGACCTGGTTCGCCACGACCGACGCCGACACGCTCGTCCCGGTCGACTGGTTGGGCGCCCAGCTCGCGTCCGCGGCCGATCATGACGTGTACGCGGGGACGGTCAGGGTCGCCGACTGGCGGATGCGTACGCGGGGCAGCGCGGAGGCGCACGACGCCGCCTACTCGCGCCGCGACGGGCACCCGCACGTCCATGGCGCGAGCCTGGGGATCTCCGCTGAGGCTTACGATCGTCTGGGCGGGTTCCGGGCGCTGCCGGTCCATGAGGACGTCGACCTCGTACGGCGCGCTGAGGCCGCCGGGCTGCGCATCCACCGCTCCGCGGCGGCGGTCGTCACGACCTCGGCCCGCGTGTCCCACCGGGCGCCGGGTGGCTTCTCGGCGACGCTGGACGCACTGGGCCGGACCGCGGGGACGAGGAGATGATCCATGGACGACATTGCCGCCAGCGTACGGGCGCAGCTCGGTGACCCGTTGCCACTGCCCGGGCGCGGGGCCACCGTCGAACGGTGGCGCGCCCTGCGCGCCGGAGCTGCCCGCGACGTCGTCGTCGGGCGCCTTGTCGAGGCCCACTGGGACGCCGACGCGATCCTCGCCGACCTTGATCGACAACGTGTACGCCCCGGTGAGTGGTGGGGTGTGTGGGCCGCCGAGCCGCCGCAGCCACGGGTGGTCGCCGACGGCGAGCACGGCACGGTGCGGCTCGCGGGGGCCAAGCCATGGTGCTCCGGCGCTGGCTGGTGCACCCACGCCCTGCTGACGGTGCGGTCGACCGACGACCGTCGCCTCCTCGTCGCCGTCGACCTCGACCAGCCCGGCGTGACCGTCGAGGCGGGTCCGTGGCACAACGCCGGCATGGCGGCCAGCCGCACCTGGACGGTTCACCTCGACGACGTCGTGGGCGAGGTCGTGGGCACGGGGGAGGACTACCTGGGCCGTCCGGGGTTCTGGCACGGCGGTGCCGGCGTGGCCGCCTGCTGGTTGGGCGGTGCCGACGCGGTGGCGCGTACGCTGCGTGGCCGCGTCCGTGACGACCATTCCCGTGCCCACCTGGGGGCGGTCGACGCCGCTCTGGAAGGGGCACGATGGGCCTTCGACGCCGCTGGCGCCGAGCTCGACGCCGCCGCCGGCGAAACGGTGGAGGCAGCACGGGTCCGGGCGCTGCGCCTGCGGGCGCTCGCGGAGGCGGCAGCCACGGCCACCCTCGACCACGTCGGCCGTGCCCTCGGCGCGTCGACTCTGTGCCTCGACGAGGGCCACGCGCGGGCCGTCGCCGACCTGACCGTCTACGTCCGCCAGAGTCACGCCGAGCGTGACCTCGCCGCGCTGGGCGGCCTCCTCGAGGAGGAACGATGAACATGTCCGAAGCCGATCGCCCGCTCGGGACCGAAGTCGATCGCCCCCTCGGCTCCAACGCCGACCGGCTCGGCGTCGTCGCCGAGACCGCCGACCGGGGCACCCCGGCCGAGTCGTGGGCACCGTACCTCTCCGCACGTCCAGCCCTCGACCTCGACCTCCTCGTGCCACCCGCGTGCTCGCGCGTGCTCGTCGTCGCGCCTCACCCTGACGACGAGGTCCTCGGCGTGGGCGCCCTTGCCGCACGGCTGGTCTCCCGCGTTGAGGTCGTCGTGCTGGCGGTCACCGACGGCACCGCCGCGTACCCCTCGCTCGACCCAGGGGAGCTCGCCGCCACACGCATCCGCGAGTCGGAGGCCGCCTGTGCGGTGCTGGGGATCCCCGAGCCGCTCCGCCTCCGGCTGCCCGACGGGGACGTCGGCGTCCACGAGGACACCCTCGTTGCGTGCCTCGCCGACGTGTTGACGCCGACCACGCTGTGCCTGGCGACGTGGCGCGGCGACGGCCACCCCGACCACGAGGCGACGGGCCGCGCCGCCGCCCGCGCGTGCGCCGACATGGGCGTGCCGCTGGCGGAATACCCGGTCTGGGCGTGGCACTGGGCCCGGCCCGACGACGACTCCCTCCCTCTCGATCGCGCCGCCGCTATCGCGCTCACCCCCGACGAGGTGGCCCGCAAGTCCGAGGCTGTGCGCTGCTACACCAGCCAGATCAGCTCGCCCGCCGAGGGGATCGAACCCGTGCTGCCATCGTTCGTCCTCGAGCGCCTCGTGACTGACCGCGAGGTCCTGTTCCTGTGAGGCGCGAGCACTTCGAGGCGATGTACGCCGCCTCCAACGACCCCTGGGGGTTCGAGTCGCGCTGGTATGAGGAGCGCAAGCGCGCGATCACCCTCGCCTCCCTGCCACGGCGTCGCTACCGCAGCGGTCTCGAGCCGGGCTGCTCCATCGGCGTGCTCACCGAACTGCTCGCGGCGCGCTGCGACCGGTTGGTTGCCTGCGACGTCGTCGAGGCGGCGGTGGAGCGTACGCGCCGGCGCGTGGCCGGGCTGCCCGTCGACGTACGCCGCTGGGCGCTCGGCGACCCTTGGCCGGACGAGGCGTACGACCTTGTCGTGCTCAGCGAGGTCGCGTACTACCTGGAGGCGGACGCTCTGCGCGACGCGGCGGCGGACGCCGCGGCCCACCTGACCGGAGACGGCCACCTGGTGGCCGTTCACTGGCGGCACCCGGTGGCGGAACACCCGCTGGGCGGTGACGAGGCCGACGCGCTCGTCCGGGCGGGATCGGGTCTCGCCGTGGTCGCCGACCACGTCGAGACCGACTTCCGCCTCAGCGTGCTGGCCCACGTGCCGCGCTCGGTCGCCGATCAGGAGGGCCTGGTCGGCTGAGAGCTCAGGTGCGCTCGCGCCCGTGCCTGAGCTTCTTGCCCTCCCTCTCCTCGACGGTCTTCGGCAGGGTCGCCGCGTAGTCGGGGACCTCGTGCTGGAGCTGCCGGTCGGGGCGCTGGTAGCCGGTCGACGGCGGCCGCTTCGGGAACTCGATCTCGGGCACCGGCACGTCCTCGTAGGGGATCGAGTCGAGCAGGTGCTTGATCATGTTGATGCGGGCGCGGCGCTTGTCCTCCGACTCGACCACGTTCCACGGCGCCTCGGGGATGTCGGTGTGCACGAGCATCTCGTCCTTCGCGCGCGAGTAGTCCTCCCAGCGGGTCAGCGACTCGAGGTCGGTGGGGGAGAGCTTCCAGCGGCGCATGGGGTCGGTCAGCCGCGAGCGGAAGCGCTTCTCCTGCTCCTTGTCCGACACCGAGAACCAGTACTTGCGCAGCAGGATGCCGTCCTCGATGAGCAGGCGCTCGAAGATCGGCGTCTGGTGGAGGAAGCGGTGGTACTCGGCCTGGGTGCAGTAGCCCATGACCTTCTCGACGCCCGCGCGGTTGTACCAGGACCGGTCGAACAGCACGATCTCGCCGACCGCGGGCAGGTGCTCGACGTAGCGCTGGAAGTACCACTGCGTCTGCTGCCGGTCGGTCGGCGCGGGGAGCGCGACGATCTTGGCCACGCGCGGGTTGAGGTATTCGGTGACGCGCTTGATCGCGCCGCCCTTGCCGGCGGCGTCGCGGCCCTCGAAGACCACCACGACGCGCTGGCCCGTGGCCTTCACCCACTCCTGCATCTTGACCAGCTCGGCCTGCAGGCGCAGGAGCTCGGCCTCGTAGACGCCCTTGTCGAGTCGCTTCGTCTTCCCCATCCGGCGATCGTACGCCGGCTCAGCCCCGCGGCGGCTGGGTGATGCGGATCTGGTTGCCGAACGGGTCGCGCAGGGCCATGTCGGTGCCGTACTCGCGCTCCATGGGCTCCTGGGTGATCTCGGCGCCGCGCTCGGTGAGGGTGGCGTACGCGGCGTGGACGTCGTCGGTCTGCAGCACGACCCACGTGGTGGCGCCGCGGGCGGTGAGCTCGACGACCTGCTCGGCGGTGGCGGGGTCCAGCGACGGCGCGCCCGGCCGCTGCAGGATGATCTCGCGCTCGGGGTGGCCCGGCAGGCTGATCGTGAGCCAGCGCATGACGCCGAGGTCGGCGTCGGTGTGGACCTCGAACCCGAGCACCTCGGTGTAGAACCGCAGGGCGGCGTCCTGGTCGGAGACGAACAGGGGCGTGATGGCGATGTTGGTGAACATGGCCACCACGCTACGGGCCGGTCGCCGCGCCCGCTTCTCCGAAATCGGCGTCCGCGGACCCGGCGGCCGGCCCGGCGTGGGCCGCCGGCCGGCCCGCCGCCATGACCCAGCACCCCGGCGCCGGCGGGAGCGGCCCCAGCGCGCGGTGGGCGGTCGGCGTACGCCCCATCAGGCGGCCGAAGGTGCGGGTGAACGTGCCGACCGAGCCGTAGCCGACGGCGTACGCGATGTCGGTGACCGGCCGGTCGGTCGTGCGCAGCAGCACCGCGGCGCGCTCGATCCGGCGCCGGTAGAGGTACTGGTGGGGCGTCTCGCCGAACGTGGCGGCGAACGCGCGCAGGAACTGGCTCGGCGAGAGGTGGACCACCGCCGCCAGCGCCGGCAGGTCGAGCGGCTCGGCGTAGCGGCGGTCCATCACGTCACGGGCCCGGAGCAGGGCCCGCGTCCGCGCCACGTCGGCCACGTCAGTCCCGCACGAGCAGCGCCACCGGCAGCCGGTCGAGCACGTCGGCTACGCGCACGCGACCGGAGTGGCGTACGCCGGTGAGCACGTCGGTGCAGGGCGGGAGGTCGATCATGGTCTCGCGCCAACCTCCCTCGGTCGCCAGCGTGTACGGCAGGCGCGTGGCAAGCGTGATCGCCCCGCCGCGGTCGAACGCCACCAGGTGCTCGGCCGCCCCGCCCTCGGCGCGCAGCGGCGCGTACGTGGTGAACAGCTCGGGGCGGTCGCGGCGCAGGCGCAACGCTTTCGTGACGACCCACAGCTTCGCGGCTCCCGTGCCTTCGACGTGGGGGGGCTCGTCGCGCGCGAGGATGGCGCGGCGCGCGGCGAAGTCGACCGGTCGACGGTTGTCGGGGTCGACGAGCGAGTCCTCCCACAGCTCGGTGCCCTGATAGACGTCGGGCACGCCGGGCATCGTCAGCTGGACGAGCTTCTGGGCCAGCGAGTTCGACCAGCCCGGTTGTTCGATCAGGGACAGGAAGCGCTCGACGTGATCGTTGAGCACCTCGTCGTCGTACACCGCGTCGACCAGCCCGTGCACCGCGGACTCGAAGTCGGCGTCGGGGTCGTTCCAGGTGGTGCCGTCGGCGGCTTCGCGGGCGGCCTTCTCGGCGTACGCGTGGAGGCGCTCGCGCTCGACGAGGCCCGCGCCGACGACGTTCTGGGCGAGGAAGTAGACGAACGCGCGGTTCGGAACATCGCGACCGTGGGCGAGGAAGTCGGCGGCGAGCTCGGCCCAGTGGTCGCCGACCTCGCTCAGGACGGCGAGGCGGGCGCGGACGTCCTCGCCGCGCTTGGTGTCGTGGGTCGACAACGAGGTCATCGACCGGGGCTGGGTGGCCTGGCGCCGCTCCTGCTCGGCGTGGAAGCCGTCGAGGGTCTGGCCGAACGCGGCTGGGTTGCCGCCGACCTCGTTGAGCCCGACGAACCGCGCGTAGCGGTAGTAGGCCGTGTCCTCCACACCCTTGGCCATGACGGCGCCGGAGAACTGCTGGAAGCGGCGCGCGACCTCGTTGTATCGGTCCGACAGCACCGGCACGAGCGCGTCGAGCGCGGCGGCCAGCTCGGGCCTCTCCGCCCGGGCGGCGTCGGCCGCGGCCTGCAGATGCTCGACCCCGTCGGGCACGTAGGAGCGGTAGACCTCCATGTGGGCGGCCAGCTCGGTGATCGCCTCTCGCGCACCGTCGACCGGCTCGGGCAGAAGCGCCACGAGGCGACCCAGCTCGGCCGGCAGCAGCACGGTCGCGGCCATGCGCTTGCCCCGCAGGATATGTTCGGCGAGGTCGCCCTTGTCGCCGGTCAACTCGCGGTAGAGCCGGGTGAAGCGCTCCTCGGCGCGCGGGTCGACCATGAGCCGGCCGATCTCGTTCATCGCGTCGTAGCCCGTCGTGCCCTCCACCGGCCAGTCGTGGGGGAGCACCTCCCCGTGCTCGAGGATCTTCTCGGCGACGATCCATTGCTCGGGTGCCTTCTCGCGCAGGCGCTGCAGGTAGGCGCCCGGATCGACCAGGCCGTCCGGGTGGTCGATCCGCAGGCCCTCGATGTGGTCCTCGTTGACCCAGCGCAGCACCCGCTCGTGGGTCGCGTCGAACACGGCCTCGTCCTCGACGCGTACGCCGGCGAGCGTCGTCACGGCGAAGAAGCGGCGGTAGTTCAGCTGGGCGGCGCCTTCGCGCCACGGGGCGAGGCGGTAGTGCTGGCGGGCGAGCACGTCGCTGACGGAGTCGCCGTCGGCGTACGTCCCCTCGGCGACCGGGAAGCGGTGCTCGTGGTAGCGGACCTCGGGACCTTCGTCGCCGTCGGCGAGGACGACGTTCTCGATGTCGTCGCCCAGCACCGGGACCAGCACGGGCTCGCGGGTCCAGTCGATGTCGAACCAGCCCGCGTACGCGGAGTCGCGCCCCTTCGCCAGCACGTCCCACCACGCGGGGTTCTGCTCGGGCACGGAGATGCCGAGGTGGTTCGGCACGATGTCGACCACGATCTTGAGCCCGCGTTCGCGCGCCGCGTGGACCAGCGCCTGCCAGCCCTCCTCGCCGCCGCGCGTCGGGTCGATCCTAGTGGGATCGGTGGTGTCGTAGCCGTGGTCGGAGTCGGTCGTCGCGGTCAGCAGCGGCGACAGGTAGTAGGCGTCGGCGCCCAGCTCGGCCAGATAGTCGGCGAGGTCGGCCGCGTCCTGCAGCGTCAGCGAGGGGCGGATCTGGAATCGATAGGTCGAGAGGGGCGTCTGCACGGGCCCACCCTAGCGACTGCGCGAACCACCTCGAGGGGCAGGATATAGCCGGGCAGATCACCCATCTTTCCCTACCGCCTACCTGCAGAGGATGGCCGACGGCACCGTCGAGCAGCCCAACCCCTTCACCGGGTCGCAGGTGTGGACCGTGCCCGGTCGCGGCAACCGGCCGGGCCCACGTGCTGAAGGGCGTACGCCAGCGCGCACTCGCCGCCGGCCACGACGCCTCGTTCGACCATCTCCACAAGCAGTTGGTCGCGATCGACGACCGCGGCTTCAAAAACGAGACGAGCCGTAGCGGCTGCGCCAGCACCCCAACCTGGCGCCGAGAACGACCACGCGATCCTCTTCGTCGGCTTCGGCCACCGCTACCCCACGGTGTCGACGCTCGCGAGGTCCGAGGGCGGCACGAAACCGCGCCCTGCGCTGACGCGCGGGCGTCGGCCCGCGTGCCGAATCAGCAGAAAGTTGCCCCCCAGACGCCCTGGAACGGCGCGCTGAGCAGCATTATTCGCAGATTCAGCACGCCCACCGAGCCCCTGCTCAGCTCCCGAGGAGCTCGTCGACGTAGCACCACCGCCAGGACTCGCCCGGCTCGACCGAGCGCATGACCGGGTGGCCGGTCTCCTCGAAGTGGCGGGTGGCGTGGTGGCCCTCCGAGGAGTCGCAGCAGCCGACGTGCCCGCACACGAGGCACATGCGCAGGTGCACCGGCGCGGTGCCCTCGCGCTCGCAGCCGCTGCACACCGGACCGTCGCCGTCCGGTGCGTGCGTGAACGGCGTCTCGGCGAGGTGGTCGCAGGGCGACTCGGGGAGGGCCGGCTCGAGCGGCGACCCGACGACCTGTGCGGCGCGCTCGTCGACGCGTACGAGCATCGACTCCTCCATGTCGAGGGCGACGAGCACGTGGGCCAGCACCTCTTGGTCGACCTCGCCCCCGCCCCGCATCCGCAGCACGGCCGCACGTTCGGCCTCGAGCGCGGTCAGGCGCAGGCGACGGTACGCGTCCGACGGGGTGTCGACCTCGTCGGCCGTGCGTCCCAGCCGTTCCCAGGCGGCGTTGACGCGGTTCTCGTAGGTCTCGGTGAGCCGGTCGAGGACGGCCTGGTCGTTCGGCCCGGCGGCACGCTCGGCCGCAACGAGCCCCTCACGCATGGCCGTCTGCAGCACCGTGGCCTCCTGAAGGGCGTCCTCGCGCGGGTCGGGGCCGCGCACGCCCAGGTGCCTGGCGAGCGCGGGCAGGGTGAGGCCCTGGAGGATGAGCGTGCCCAGCGTGGTGACCAGCGCGACGAGCACGAGCGTCGCCCGCAGGGGCGTCGAGAGCGGGAGGGTGAGGGCGGCGGCCAACGTGACCACGCCGCGCATGCCGGCCCACGAGACCACCGCGGACTCCTGCCACGACAGGTGCGGCTCGCGCCCACGCCGCCTGTCAGGCACCAGCCACAGCCGGCTCACGGTCATCCAGGCCACACGAAGCACGATGACCGTCAGGAGGGTCGCCCCGCAGGCCAGCGCCAGCCGGGCCGGGGACGACTCGGCCATGCCCTCGGCGAAGATGCGACGCACCTGCAGGCCGATCATGAGGAACACCGAGTTCTCGAGCAGGAACTGCACCGTCGCCCAGTTGAGGCGCTGGGACATGCGGGCCTGGGCGGTCTGGTGGGTCTGGCTGGCGTGTCCGACGAGCAGGCCGGCCACCACCACGGCCAAAACGCCCGACGCGTGCATTTCCTCGGCGGGGACGTACGCGACGAACGGCACGAGAAAGCTCAGGACGGTCGTCACGAGCGGGTCCTCGATGCGCTTGAACACGAGCGTGCCGACCTTGGCGACGACGACGCCGACCAGCACCGCGACGAGCACGGCCTTCGCGAAGTCGAGTCCGACGGCCACGACGGTCACGGGGGCCGCGAGGGCCGCCACGGCCGTACGCAGCGACACCAGCGCGGTGGCGTCGTTGACCAGCGACTCGCCCTCCAGGATGGTCACGACCCGGCGGGGGAGCCCGATCTGACGCGCGACGGCCGTCGCGGCGACGGCATCCGGTGGTGCGACGACCGCGCCGAGGGCGAACGCCGCGGCGAATGGCACGTCGAGGACCCGCCACAGTACGAGGCCCACGCCGAGGGCAGTGAACAGCACCAGACCGACCGACAGCCAGCCGATCGCGGAGATGTTCTCGCGGAAGTCCACCAACGACGTGTTGACCGCTGCGGCATACAGCAGGGGAGGCAGGATGCCGACCAGCACGAGCTCGGGGGAGAGGTGAGGTTCGTGGACGAAGGGCACGTAGGACCCGATAACGCCCAGTAGGAGCAGGAGCAGGGGGCCCTGCACGCGCAGGCGCTGGGCGAGGACCGTGCCGGCCATGACGGTGACGGCGAACACGGTGAGCTGGATGACGATCTCCACGGTCACATTCTCCCGGCTGGACACCCCAGGGGGCGAACGACGCCGGATTTGGTCTCGTCGGCGATGTCTGTCAAGATAGTCAGGTTGCTCCGGCGGGTCGCCGGGGTGCAGCCATGGAAACAGGGCATTTGATAACTGGACAGAAGTGACCTTCCCCCTCCAGAACCCTGCCGTGCGTTGCGCCGAACCGTGAGACCCGGCCGGGTGAGTGTCACTTCAGCCAGACAGTGAAAGTGGAGCACAGTGCTGCTCCGCACGCGTCCAGCAGGTGCGACACGCCCGACCGCGTGGGTCGGAGCAATGCATGAACTGGCGGCTCACCAGAGCCATCCGGACCAGCAGGGACGAGAGAAGGACGAACTGTGGCGGGACAAAAGATCCGCATCAGGCTCAAGGCCTATGACCACGAGGTCATCGATTCGTCGGCGCGCAAGATCGTCGACACGGTGACGCGTACGGGTGCCAAGGTCGCCGGCCCGGTGCCGCTGCCGACCGAGAAGAACGTGTTCTGTGTGATCCGTTCGCCCCACAAGTACAAGGACAGCCGCGAGCACTTCGAGATGCGTACGCACAAGCGGCTCATCGACATCATCGATCCCACCCCGAAGACCGTCGACTCGCTCATGCGTCTCGACCTGCCGGCGGGCGTGGATATCGAGATCAAGCTCTGAGGGACGTGATCTGACATGAGCACCACCGTTGAACGCAACGTCAAGGGCATCCTGGGCACCAAGCTCGGCATGACCCAGCTGTGGGACGACAACAACAAGGTCGTCCCCGTCACCGTGATCCAGGCTGGCCCCTGTGTCGTCACGCAGGTCCGTACGCCCGAAGCCGACGGCTACAACGCCGTCCAGCTCGGCTTCGGCGCCGTCAAGGCCAAGAAGGTCACCAAGCCGTCCGCTGGCCATTTCGAGAAGGCCGGCGTGACCCCCCGCAAGCATCTCGTCGAGCTGCGCACCGCCGATGCCTCGTCCTACGAGCTCGGCCAGGAGCTGAACGCCGACGTGTTCGAGGCCGGCAACGTCGTCGACGTCACCGGTGTCAGCAGGGGCAAGGGCACCGCCGGTGTCATGAAGCGCCACGGCTTCCACGGCCTGCGCGCCTCCCACGGTGTCCACCGCAAGCACCGCTCGCCGGGCTCCATCGGCGGCTGCGCGACCCCCGGTCGCGTCTTCAAGGGCCTGCGCATGGCTGGCCGCATGGGAGTCGACAAGGTGACCGTGCAGAACCTCGAGATCCACTCGGTCGACACCGAGCGCGGCCTCATCCTCGTCAAGGGTGCGGTCCCCGGCGTCAAGGGCGGCCTGGTCGTCCTGCGTACCGCTTCGAAGAAGGGTGAGAAGGCATGAGCGACCTCAGCATCGACGTCCTCGACGCCGAGGGCAAGAAGGCCGGCACCGCCGACCTGCCGGCCGACCTGTTCGGCCTCGAGCCGAATGTGCCGCTGATCCACCAGGTCGTCGTGGCCCAGCTGGCTGCGGCCCGCCAGGGCACCCACGACACCAAGGGTCGTGGCGAGGTCTCCGGCGGCGGCAAGAAGCCGTGGCGGCAGAAGGGCACCGGTCGCGCCCGGCAGGGCTCGACGCGTGCCCCGCAGTGGGTCGGTGGTGGTACTGTCCACGGCCCCACCCCGCGTGGCTACGCCCAGAAGACCCCCAAGAAGATGATCGCCGCCGCCCTCCGCGGTGCGCTGTCCGACCGCGCCCGCGACGGCCGCCTATACGTGGTCAAGTCGCTGGTCGAGGGTGGCGCACCCTCCACCAAGGCCGCCCTCGCCGCACTGGCCGCGGTCACCAAGACCGACAAGGTCCTGGTGGTGCTCGGTCGTGACGAGGACGTCGCCTGGCTGTCGCTGCGCAACGCCGCGAACATCCACGCGCTGGCCGTCGACCAGCTCAACGCCTACGACGTGCTCGTCGCCGACGAGGTCGTCTTCACCCAGGCCGCCCTCGACGCGTTCGTCGCCGGCCCGGCCAAGGGTAAGTCGGTCAAGGCCGTCGGCGTCTCCGAGGACACCTCGGAGCCGACCAACGCCGACCTCGCCGCTGCCGCCGAGGCCGAGGACCAGAAGGACTACGGCAAGGGCTCATTCCGGGGCGCCAAGCCGCCGAAGGGCTTCGACATCAAGGGCAACGAGGACTCGATGAAGTTCCACACGCCCGAGTCGCAGTGGTACGACACCACCATCGCCGAGGTCTGGTTCGACAGCGAGGAGTCGGCCGAGGCTGCCGGCTTCACCAACGTCATGAAGGGCAAGGAGTCCAAGTGAGCGACGCACTCAAGATCCGCGACCACCGCGACGTCCTGCTCGCGCCCGTGGTCTCCGAGAAGAGCTACGGCCTGATCGACCAGAACATGTACACGTTCCTGGTCGCGCCGGACGCCAACAAGACCGAGATCAAGATCGCCGTAGAGACGGTCTTCGGGGTCAAGGTCACCGCCGTCAACACGATCAACCGCAGCGGCAAGAAGCGCCGCACGCGCGCCGGCTGGGGCAAGCGTCCCGACACCAAGCGTGCCATCGTGACCGTTGCCGACGGCCAGCGCATCGACATCTTCGCCGGCTCGGCCAGCTGACCGGGAAGCTGAGAGGAAGAAGCCATGGGTATTCGTAAGTACAAGCCGACAACGCCGGGCCGTCGCGGTTCGTCCGTTGCCGACTTCGTCGAGGTGACCCGGTCGACGCCGGAGAAGTCGCTCCTCGCTCCGAAGAGCAAGACCGGCGGTCGCAACAACACCGGTCGCATCACCACCCGTCACATCGGCGGTGGACACAAGCAGGCCTACCGCATCGTCGACTTCAAGCGCTACGACAAGGATGGCGTCCCGGCCAAGGTCGCTCACATCGAGTACGACCCGAACCGCACCGCCCGCGTCGCGCTGCTCCATTACGCCGACGGTGAGAAGCGCTACATCATCGCCCCGCACAACCTGACGCAGGGCGCCGTGGTCGAGGCCGGCGAGGGCGCCGACATCAAGCCGGGCAACAACCTGGCGCTGCGCAACATCCCGGTCGGTACGACGGTCCACTGCGTGGAGCTCCGCCCCGGTGGCGGCGCCAAGCTCGGCCGTTCGGCTGGCGCGGCGATCCAGCTGGTCGCCCGTGAGGGCAAGATGGCGACGCTGCGCATGCCCTCGGGCGAGATGCGCATGGTCGACGTCCGCTGCCGCGCCACGGTCGGCGAGGTCGGCAACGCCGAGCAGTCGAACATCAACTGGGGCAAGGCCGGCCGCTCGCGCTGGAAGGGCAAGCGCCCGACCGTCCGCGGCGTCGTCATGAACCCGATCGACCACCCGCACGGTGGTGGCGAGGGTCGCACCTCCGGTGGCCGTCACCCGGTCTCCCCGTGGGGCAAGCCCGAGGGTCGCACCCGGGACAAGAACAAGGCGAGCAATCGTCTCATCGTCCGTCGCCGCAAGTCCGGCAAGAAGCGCTGAGCAGGAGTCTGAGATATGCCACGCAGCCTGAAGAAGGGTCCCTTCGTCGATGACCACCTCCTGAAGAAGGTGGAGGTCCAGGCGGAGAAGGGTTCGAAGAACGCCGTGATCAAGACCTGGTCGCGCCGCTCGATGATCATCCCCGAGATGATCGGCATGACGATCGCGGTGCACGACGGCCGCAAGCACGTGCCGGTGTTCGTCACCGACTCCATGGTCGGTCACAAGCTGGGCGAGTTCGCGCCCACGCGTACGTTCAAGGGTCACGTCAAGGACGACCGCAAGTCGAAGCGCGGCCGCTGAGCCAGCGTGAGGGATAGGAACAGAATCTGATGAGCATCGAAGAGAAGGCACGGCCCAGCCGCCGCGCCGCACTGCTCGGGGATCGTCCTGGCTCGTACGCCATCGCGCGTCACGTCCGGATGTCCCCCACCAAGGTGCGCCGTGTCGTGGACATCGTCCGCGGCATGGACGTCAACGAGGCCCTGACGGTGCTGAAGTTCGCACCGCAGGCCGCCGCGGAGCCCGTCTACAAGGTCGTCGCCAGCGCCGCCGCGAACGCGGAGAACACCGACTCGCTGCGTGCCGACGACCTCTACATCTCCCAGGCGTTCGTGGACGAGGGTGTGACCATGCGTCGCATCCGCGCCCGCGCCAAGGGCTCCGCGTCGCGCATCCTCAAGCGCGGCAGCCACATCACCGTGGTCGTCGAGCCCCGAGAGGCCCGTGAGAACACGCCGAAGAAGGCCAACAAGGCCGCGAACGAGACCGAGAAGGAGGCCTGAGATGGGTCAGAAGATCAACCCGCACGGCTTCCGCCTCGGGATCACGACCGACCACAAGACCCGTTGGTTCGCCGAGAAGAATTACAAGGAGATGGTGGGCGAGGACGTCAAGATCCGTGACTTCCTCACGTCCAACCTCGAGCGCGCCGGCATCTCGTCGGTCGAGATCGAGCGTCGCTCCGAGCGCGTGACCATCTTCCTGTACGCCGCCCGCCCGGGCATCGTCATCGGCCGCAACGGCGCCGAGGCGGAGCGTGTGCGCGGCGAGCTCGAGAAGCTCACCGGCAAGCAGGTCCAGCTGAATATCCTCGAGGTCAAGAACCCCGAGATCGATGCCCAGCTGGTGGCCCAGGGCGTCGCCGAGCAGCTCGGTCAGCGTGTCGCCTTCCGTCGCGCCATGCGCAAGGCCCAGCAGTCGGCCATGCGCGCCGGCGCCAAGGGCATCCGCATCAAGTGCTCCGGCCGTCTCGGCGGTGCCGAGATGTCGCGCTCGGAGTTCTACCGCGAGGGTCAGGTGCCGCTGCACACCCTGCGCGCCGACATCGACTACGGCTTCTACGAGGCGCGTACGACGTTCGGGCGCATCGGCGTGAAGGTCTGGATCTACAAGGGCGACGTCTCGGGTACGCGTGCTGAGCGCGCAGCCCAGAAGGCCGCTCGCAACAACGCCCCGGGTGGCCGTGGTGGCCGTCCCCAGCGCGGTGGCCGTCCCGGCCGCGGTGACCGTCCGGAGCGCGGCGGCCGCCGTCGTGCCGAGGGCGCCGAGGGCGCGAACAACGACGCAGCCGCGCAGGCTGCTCCCGCTACCGAGACCGCAGGAGCCTGATCATGCTGGTACCTCGTCGAGTCAAGTACCGCAAGCAGCACCACCCCAAGCGCACCGGCATGTCCAAGGGTGGCAACCAGCTCGCTTTCGGTGAGTACGGCATCCAGGCCCTCGAGGCCGCCTACGTGACGAACCGTCAGATCGAGTCCGCTCGTATCGCCATGACCCGTCACATCAAGCGTGGTGGCAAGGTGTGGATCAACATCTACCCCGACCGCCCGTTGACCAAGAAGCCCGCCGAGACCCGAATGGGTTCCGGCAAGGGCTCGCCCGAGTGGTGGGTCGCCAACGTCAAGCCCGGACGCGTCATGTTCGAGCTCTCCGGCGTCCCCGAGGAGGTGGCTCGCGAGGCCATGCGCCTCGCGATCCACAAGCTCCCCATGAAGGCCCGCTTCATCAAGCGCGAAGGTGGTGACCAGTGATGGCGAAGACTCTTGTTGCCGCCGAGCTCCGCGGCCTGTCGCGCGACGAGCTGAACAAGAAGGTTGTCGAGCTGAAGGAGGAGCTGTTCTCGCTCCGCTTCCAGGCGGCCACCGGCCAGCTCGAGTCGCACGGTCGGCTGCGCGCCGTCCGCAAGGACATCGCCCGCATCTACACCGTGCTCCAGGAGCGCAACCTGGGCATCGTGGACGAGCCTGATGTCGACCAGCCCGAGACGAAGAAGAAGGCGTGATCATGGCTGAGAACACCACCGAGAAGACCACCGAGTCGACCGAGCGCACCTCGGCCCGCAAGGTTCGCGAGGGCATGGTCGTGTCCGACAAGATGGACAAGACCATCGTCGTCGCTGTCGAGGACCGCGTGAAGCACCGCCTCTACGGCAAGGTCATGACCAAGACCGTGCGCCTCAAGGCCCACGACGACAACAACGAGGCCGGCCAGGGCGACCGCGTGCGCATCATGGAGACGCGCCCGCTGTCGCGCACCAAGCGCTGGCGTCTGCTCGAGATCGTCGAGAAGGCCAAGTGAGCCTCACCGGCTGACCGTTTGCGAAGGGTCGCTCCCCGAGGGGGAGCGGCCCTTCGCTTTAAGGCCGGTTGCGGACCGGTGCGACCCGGTGGGTCAGGCGTGCGCTCGGCCCAGGCGACCAGTTCGCCCGGACCGCCGCCGCGAGGGCCGAGCAGAGTCGGGCGTTCAGTTCGGTCGTGCTGGCACGCTACGCGCCGGGTGAGCGGTGTATGGCAAAGACCCAACCGGCGGTCGCTCCTCGGGGCCGTTCACTCGGGAGAGTTGCGGGTGAACGGGCGGTCTGGCCCGGTCACGGGAGGTCGTGCATGATCGTGATCAGCCGACATGTGGTGTTACTGAAATCGAGGTGCAGGTGACCCTGGTCGAGGGTGAACCTGTGCCACGGCCCGTGGTCGCCGTGCCCCGAGGCTTCGGGAGTGCCGAGGAGGGTGAGGGCCTGCTCCTGGGTGAAGTCGATGGGGAGACCCTCGATGAGCGGGCGCTCCCATGTGCCAAGCTCGGGGTCGTCGGGGTCGGTGGTTCGATGGAAGAAGACGGTGGTCAGGACCGCACCTTCGTAGAGGAACTCGACGCCTTCGCCGTTGAAGGACCAGTAGGTCTCCCCGTCGGCCATGGTTTCGGGGACGAAGGCTGTTCCCACCTCGTCGACGGCATCCAAGATCGCGTCGTCGCCCTCGGACCTGCCCAGGACCTTGGTGAAGGCGGTGATCGGACCGTTCAGGCCGCTCATATCCCCTGCTTCCTGTTTCGTTCGCGGATTTTTTCCAGCGTAGCGTTGATGCGCTCTTCGGAGTGTCCGTTCTCCCGCATTGTCTGCCGCATTTGGGCGAGATCGCGTTCTTGTGCTGCGTTGAGGTCCTTCGCGTCGTTCGCGATCTGTTCCGGGGTGTTCTTGTTCTTGTAGGTTCGGCTTTTCGCGTGGTCCGCGTCGCGGACCGCGATCGTGGTGCCCTCCTGCTCGATGCGACGAGCCTCGGCCTTGGTCAGCTTGCGGCCCAGACGGTCCTCCTCGGCCTTCTTGAGTGCAGCCGCTGAAGGGATGTGGTCGTGCTGCATCTTGTCGTGGGGACGCGCGCGGTTGTTCAGGCCTCGGTAGGAGTCGACCTCGAACTCCCTGACGCCCTTCTTGTTGTATTTCAGCTTGGGGTTGATCTGCTTCGCGATGCCTTTCGCGAGTCGCGTGGGTTTTGCCATCAGCCGACTCCGTTCAGCACGCGGTCGACCACGACGTTGATCGCGGCGTCGATGGCCCACTTGACGCCCTGGCGTACGACGAGGGCGCCGGGGCCGGAGGCGAGGCTGACTGCCAGGATCGCGAGCTGGGCGATGACCGCGAGTTTCATGGTGACGACGATCCCGGAGCAGACCGAGCAGCAGGTGGAGGCGATGTCACAGGCCTCCTTGAAGCTGCCGAGGGCGTCGGCGTTGTTGTCGGGATCATTCATCCGGGCCATGAAGGCGTCGATCCCCGTGCCCTCGTTCTGGCCGTGGACGTGCCTGATCGCGGCGTTCACCTCACCCTGGGAGGACAGCGCGGAGGCGCCCAGCGCCGTGAACTCACCGGCCCATTGCGTGAGCACGTCCTCGTTCGTCGCGGGCCAGTCGTACCCGATGTATTCGAGGGCGGTCCGCAGCCAGTCGGGGAGCGTCATCGCCATGTCACATCATCTCCTTGGCAATGTGTGTGTTGGCGATCTCGACATCGGCGTACGCCTTGCCCGTTCGTGACAGGCCGGCCCCTTCGATGGACAGTCCCTCCGAGATGCCGTCAACGGTTTCCTGCAGGGCCTCGAACATCGACGGCACGACGATCGCGAATGCGGTGTCGGCCAGCGTGCCTCCGTTGTTGCAGCCGAGCTGGTCGACGCTCATGCCGCCCAGGGCGCCCGATGCCGCGCCGCGAAATCCTTCGGCGGCGTCGGCGAACCCCCGTCCAGCCTTCGTCCACGACGCGGGCGCGATCCGTTCGTTGGTCATGCCCGACGCATCCTCTCGCTCAAGTTGTCCATCGCTCGACCAAAGGCCGCGTGGAACTCGCCCGAGAAGCCCAGCAGCTCCCGGTGGACATCATTCATGTCGCCTGCGGCGGCCCGGGCCTCCTCGAGCTCGGCCTTCAGGTATCCACCCAGCACCGTGTTCACCGCCTCGGTGACGGTTGTCTCGATCTGTTCCAGCGTGGCGACCTGGGCCCAGGCCAGCTCGATCCGAATCGAGGACACCCGGTAGTCGCGGATCGTGACGTGGACCCGCTCGTCGGGGTCGCTACCGGACAGCTCGCGCTCCGAGGACAACTCGAAGAGCTCGGGGCGGGTGGGGTTCGCGTCGGCCCAGGCCGCGGTACGCTCCACCAGTTGGTCGTACAGGTCCGGCATCGTGGGCCCCTGGCCCGAGGACTCGAATCTCGACATGTGCGCCTCCTCGTGAAAAAGCGTACATCTTGAGGGTCAGGGACAGGTGCGCTCACGAACGCGAGCGGGCGTCGATTTCCGCCCTGTGGTGTCGAGGCCTCGGATTTCGCCACCGGGCGTACGCGATGTACGCTGTTCAGGTTGCCCAGCGTCGAGCCCGGGGTGAGTCATGCCCGGGGACCTTCGCTGTGCAGCCGACACCAATGTCCGTTCCACCAGGCCCGCCCGCACAGACCTGGACCCAAGAGCCAGTGCAACACGGTGTCGGGAACCGGTGAGACAAACAGGAGAACTCAATGATCCAGCAGGAGTCGCGACTCAAGGTCGCCGACAACACTGGTGCCAAGGAAATCCTTTGCATCCGTGTTCTCGGTGGTTCCGGTCGTCGCTACGCGGGTATCGGTGACACCATCGTCGCCACCGTCAAGGACGCGATCCCCGGTGGCAACGTCAAGAAGGGCGACGTGGTCAAGGCCGTCGTCGTCCGCACCGTCAAGGAGCGCCGTCGTGCCGACGGCTCTTACATCAAGTTCGACGAGAACGCCGCCGTCATCCTCAAGAACGACGGCGAGCCGCGCGGCACGCGCATCTTCGGCCCGGTCGGCCGCGAGCTGCGCGAGAAGAAGTTCATGCGCATCGTCTCGCTCGCCCCGGAGGTGATCTGACATGGCGAACAACCTTCATGTGAAGAAGGGTGATCGTGTCATGGTCATCGCGGGCAAGGACAAGGGCACCGTGGGGGAGATCCTCTCGGTCGACCCCCAGGCCCAGCGCGTCGTCGTCGAGGGTGTGAACATCGTCAAGCGCCACAGGCGCGAGCAGCCGACCCCGACGGGCAAGACCGAGGGCGGCATCATCTCGGCCGAGGCCCCGATCCACGCGTCCAACGTCCAGCTTGTCGTGAAGGTCGACGGCAAGGAGGTCGTCACCCGTGTCGGCTTCAAGCGCGAGGAAGTCACCAAGCGCCGCCCGGACGGCACCGAATACAAGGCGGAGCGCTCTGTGCGTATCGCCCGCAAGACCGGGAAGGAGATCTGATGACCGAGACGATCGAGGCCTCGGAGCAGAAGACCAGGGGCCAGAACGTGCCCCGAGAGCTCCCGCGTCTGAAGAAGCACTACCGCGAGGCCATCAAGCCGGAGCTGCAGCAGGAGTTCGGCTACGCGAACCCCATGCAGGTCCCCGGTCTGGTGAAGATCGTGGTGAACATGGGTGTCGGCGACGCCGCGCGTGACTCGAAGGTCATCGACGGTGCCATCAAGGACCTGACGGCCATCACCGGCCAGAAGCCCTCAGTCACCAAGGCCCGCAAGTCGATCGCCCAGTTCAAGTTGCGTGAGGGCCAGCCCATCGGCTGCCACGTCACGCTGCGCGGCGACCGCATGTGGGAGTTCGCCGACCGTCTGCTGACGCTCGCCCTCCCGCGTATCCGTGACTTCCGTGGCCTCAACGCCCACCAGTTCGACGGCAAGGGCAACTACACCTTCGGCCTCACCGAGCAGGTCATGTTCCACGAGATCGACCAGGACAAGATCGATCGCGTGCGCGGCATGGACATCACCTTCGTGACGACGGCCACCAATGACGAGGAGGGCCGCGCTCTGCTGAAGCACCTCGGCTTCCCGTTCAACGACAACCCGAAGCCGGCGAAGGCCAAGGCCAAGGGCCCGGCGTACGCACGGAAGAAGAAGTGAGATAACCGATGGCAAAGACAGCTCTGAAGGTCAAGCAGTCCCGCAAGCCGAAGTTCGCCGTGCGCGGTTACACCCGTTGCCAAAGGTGCGGCCGTCCCAAGGCCGTCTTCCGCAAGTTCGGCCTGTGCCGAGTCTGCCTCCGCGAGATGGCTCACGCCGGTCAGCTGCCCGGTGTGACCAAGTCCTCTTGGTGACCTGTTCTTCCTAAATTTCATTCAACCCGCAGAAGGTCCCCCGGGAGACTCCGTGTTGCCCGGGTGTGAAACCACTGCGAGAAAGAGGCTTTCACGCCATGACGATGACTGATCCCATCGCAGACATGCTGACGCGTCTGCGTAACGCCAACCAGGCGTTCCACGACTCGACCTCCATGCCGCATTCGAAGATCAAGGCGGGCATCGCCGAGATTCTCAAGCAGGAGGGCTACATCACCGATTTCGAGGTCACCGAGCCCGCCGAGGGTGAGGTCGGCAAGACCTTGAAGATCACACTGAAGTACGGCCAGAACCGTGAGCGTTCGATTGCCGGCGTACGCCGCATCTCGAAGCCCGGCCTGCGCGTGTACGCCAAGTCCAACGAGCTCCCCAAGGTGCTCGGCGGTCTCGGCATCGCCATCATCTCGACCTCTCAGGGCCTCCTGACTGATCGTGATGCCAATTCCAAGAGCGTTGGCGGGGAAGTCCTCGCCTACGTCTGGTGATCCGAAGCTAGACGAGAGGAGACACACAATGTCCCGCATTGGCAAGATGCCGATCGCAGTCCCGTCCGGTGTCGAGATCACCATTGATGGACAGGACGTGCAGGTCAAGGGCCCCAAGGGCCAGCTGACCCACACCGTTCCCTCCCCGATCACGGTCGCCAAGGCCGAGTCGGGCGAAATCGAGGTCTCGCGCCCCAACGACGAGCGACAGTCGCGTTCGCTCCACGGCCTGACCCGTACGCTCATCGCCAACATGGTGACCGGCGTGACCGAGGGCTACGAGAAGAAGCTCGAGATCGTGGGCGTGGGCTACCGCGTCATCGCGAAGGGTCCGACCCAGCTCGAGTTCAACCTGGGCTTTTCCCACCCGGTGAACATCCAGGCGCCCGAGGGCATCACGTTCGCCGTCGAGGGCCCGACCAAGTTCTCGGTCCAGGGCATCGACAAGCAGGCCGTGGGCGAGGTTGCGGCCAACATCCGCAAGATCCGCAAGCCGGAGCCCTACAAGGGCAAGGGCGTGCGCTACGCCGGCGAGCACGTGCGCCGCAAGGTCGGAAAGGCTGGTAAGTGATCATGGGTATCGCACTGTCCAACAACAAGGGCATGGCCGCGAAGTCGGCCTCGCGCATCCGTCGCCAGGTCCGCGGCCGCAAGAAGATCTTAGGCTCGGCCGAGCGTCCGCGCCTGGTCGTCTCGCGCTCGGCGAAGCACGTCTTCGCCCAGGTCATCGACGATTACCGCGGTGTGACGCTGGCGTCCGCCTCCACCATGGAGGCCGACCTGCGTTCCTTCGACGGCGACAAGTCGGAGAAGGCGAAGAAGGTTGGTGGCCTGATCGCGGATCGCGCGAAGCAGGCCGGCATCGAGAGCGTGGTCTTCGACCGCGCTGGCAACAAGTACCACGGTCGCATCGCGGCGCTGGCTGACGGCGCACGCGAGGGCGGTCTGGACTTCTGACAACGACGGAAACGAGGAGATAGCGATGAGCAACACCGCTACCCAGGGCACCCAGGGCCGAGGCCAGCAGGGTGGCCGAGGCAACGGCGAGCGTCGCGGCCGCGATGACCGTCGGGGCCAGCAGCGCGAAGAGAAGAGCATGTACATCGAGCGCGTGGTTGACATCAACCGCGTCGCGAAGGTCGTGAAGGGCGGTCGACGCTTCAGCTTCACCGCTCTGGTCGTCGTCGGTGACGGCGAGGGCATGGTCGGCGTCGGCTACGGCAAGGCCAAGGAGGTTCCGGCCGCGATCGCCAAGGGCGTCGAGGAGGCGAAGAAGCACTTCTTCCGCGTCCCCCGCGTCCAGGGCACCATTCCCCACCCCGTCCAGGGTGAGAAGGCTGCCGGCGTCGTGATGCTGCGTCCGGCTTCGCCCGGTACCGGCGTCATCGCGGGCGGCTCCTGCCGCGCCGTCCTCGAGTGCGCCGGCATCCACGACGTGCTCGCCAAGTCGCTGGGCTCGCCCAACGCGATCAACGTGGTGCACGCGACCGTGGCCGCGCTGCAGGGTCTCGAGGAGCCTGCAGCCGTCGCCAAGCGTCGTGGCAAGGCCGTCGAGGACGTCGTCCCCGCCGCCCTGCTCCGCGCCTACAACGCCAAGCCGGAAGAGGAGGCCAACTGATGGCTCGTCTCAAGGTGACGCAGACCCGGTCCGAGATCGGCTGCAAGCAGAACCAGCGCGACACCCTGCGTACGATCGGCCTCAAGCGCATCGGCGATGTGGCCGTCAAGGAAGACCGTCCCGAGATCCGCGGGATGCTCAAGACTGTGACTCACCTGATCAGCGTCGAGGAGGTCGACTGACATGGCACTGAAGGTCCATCACCTTCGCCCCGCCCCGGGCGCCAAGACCGCCAAGACCCGCGTGGGTCGCGGTGAGGGCTCCAAGGGCAAGACCGCCGGCCGCGGCACCAAGGGCACCGGCGCTCGCAAGAACACCCCCGAGAACTTCGAGGGTGGCCAGATGCCGATGCACATGCGTGTGCCGAAGCTTCGTGGTTTCAAGAACCCGTTCCGCACGGAATACCAGGTCGTGAACCTGGCCAAGCTGAACGAGCTGTTCCCCGAGGGTGGCAAGGTCGAGGTCGACGACCTCGTCTCCAAGGGCGCCGTGCGCGCCGGTCACCCGGTGAAGGTCCTCGGTAACGGTGAGCTCACCGTCGCCGTCCAGGTGTCCGCCGACAAGTTCTCGGCGTCCGCCAAGGAGAAGATCGAGAAGGCGGGCGGCTCGGCCACCGAGCTCTGATCCACCCAACGCGCGAGGCGGTCCCGGGAAACCGGGGCCGCCTCGTGTTCGTTCGCGGGCTTTTCCGCCCCTCGCCGTTTTCGGTTTCTGGGCCCCTGGTTGCTACGCTGCCCGGGTTGCCATCAGAGCGACACGTGCTCGCACGCCCGTCGATGTTCCATGTCTCAGGAGAGGGCCCGGTGCTTTCCGCCTTCGCAAACGCGTTCAAGACCCCTGATCTTCGCAGGAAGATCATGTTCACGCTGATGATCCTCGTCGTCTTCCGGATCGGCTCGATCATCCCTGTGCCGAACGTCAATATCCAGCAGGTCGACGTCTGTCGCAAGATGATGGCCTCGGGCGAGCAGGCCGGCCTGTACTCGCTGGTCAACCTGTTCTCCGGCGGCGCGCTTCTCCAGCTGGCCATCTTCGCGCTGGGCATCATGCCCTACATCACCGCGTCGATCATCCTGCAGCTGCTCACCGTCGTGATCCCGCGCCTCGAGACGCTCAAGAAGGAGGGGGCCGCCGGCCAGCAGGTCATCACCCAGTACACGCGCTACCTGACGCTCGTGCTGGCCGTGCTCAACTCGACGGCGTTCGTGACGCTCGCGGTCAACGACCAGCTCTTCCGTGGCTGCACCGGCATCGTCTACTCCAAGGACATTTTCCCGATCGTCGTCATGATCCTCACCATGGTCGCCGGCACCGCCGTCGTGATGTGGCTCGGCGAGCTCGTTACCGAGCGCGGCTTGGGCAACGGCATGTCTGTCATGATCTTCACCCAGATCGCCGCGACCTTCCCGACCGCCCTGTGGTCCATCAAGACCACGAAGGGCTGGGTGCCGTTCCTGCTCGTGCTCGGCATCGGCCTCCTCGTCATGGCTGGCGTCATCTTCATGGAGCTCGGCCAGCGCCGCATACCGGTCCAGTACGCCAAGCGCATGGTCGGCCGCCGCATGTTCGGCGGCACGACGACCTACATCCCGCTGAAGGTCAACCAGGCCGGTGTCATTCCAGTGATCTTCGCGTCGTCGATGCTCTACCTGCCCGCCCTGTACGCCCAGTTCCGTCCGAACGACAAGGCCTCTAGCTGGATCCAGCAGCACTTCGTGAAGGGCGACCACCCGCTGTACATGATCGTGTTCTTCCTGATGATCGTGTTCTTCGCCTACTTCTACGTCGCCATCACGTTCGACCCGGTAGAGGTGGCCGACAACATGAAGAAGTACGGCGGCTTCATCCCTGGCGTACGCGCCGGTCGGCCCACCGAGAAATACCTGGGCTTCGTCCTGTCGCGCCTCACGCTCCCTGGCTCGCTGTACCTGGGTCTGATCGCGCTCATCCCGTCAATCGCGTTCATCCTGCTGCAGGCCAACCAGAACTTCCCGTTCGGTGGCACGTCGCTCCTCATCATCGTGGGCGTCGGTCTCGACACGGTGAAACAGATCGAGTCCAAGCTCCAGCAGCGCAACTATGAAGGGTTCCTCCGCTGATGCGTCTTCTCATCATGGGTCCGCCCGGTGCCGGCAAGGGCACGCAGGCCAAGGGCATAGCCGACCGCTACTCCATCCCGGCAATCTCGACCGGTGATATCTTCCGGGCCATCTCGAAGGCCGACGAGTCGACCGCCTCACCGCTGGCCCTCGAGGTCAAGCAGATCATGAGTTCCGGTGGTTACGTCTCCGACGAGATCACCAACCGCATCGTCGCCGAGCGTCTCGCCCAGGACGACGCCTCGAACGGTTTCCTGCTCGACGGCTACCCGCGTACCGCCGGCCAGGTCGACGCTCTCGACGCCATCCTCGACGAGGCGGGCCAGAAGCTCGACGCCGTCATCTCGATCGAGGCCGACCAGAACGAGCTCGTCACGCGCCTGCTGAAGCGCGCCGAGATCGACGGGCGTGACGACGACGACGAGGAGACCATCCGCAAGCGCCAGCAGGTGTATGCGGAGCAGACCGCCGACCTGCTGAAGGTGTACGCCGATCGCGGCCTGCTCGTCGCCGTCGACGGCCTCGGCGAGGTCGACGAGGTCTCCGAGCGCATCGCCTCGGCCCTCGAGTCCCACCTCGGCCGTTGATCCTCGGCCGGGGTCGGGGGATCGAGATCAAGACCCCCGACCAGATCAAGGTCATGCGCCGCGCCGGCCTGGTCGTCGAGCGCGCGCTGACCGCGTCCTGCGCCGCAGTGCGCCCCGGTGTGACCACCCGTGAGGTGAACGCGGTCGCCGAGGACATCATCCGCTCCGCCGGCGCGACCCCGTCGTTCCTCGACTACGGCGCGGACGCGCGGGGCGAGGGCGGCTTCCCCGGCGTCGTGTGCATCTCGGTCAACGAGGAGATCGTCCACGGTGTCCCGGGCGACCGCGTGATCGCCGAGGGTGACCTCGTCTCGATCGACTGCGGCGCCATCGTCGACGGGTGGCACGGCGACTCGGCGCGTACGGTGTTCGCGGGGGCGGCCTGTGCCGAGGCCCAGCGGCTGTCCGACGTGACGCGCGAGGGGCTCTGGCGGGGAATCGCGGCGGCACGCCTCGGCGGCCGGGTCGGTGACATCGGTGCGGCCATCGACGACTACGTGACCGGCCAGGACCATGCCTACGGCATCGTGGAGGAGTACGTCGGCCACGGCATCGGCTCGGCCATGCACCAGCCGCCGGACGTCCCGAACTACCGGGTGAACGGGCGTACGCCGAAGATCGTCGAGGGCATGTGCCTGGCCGTTGAACCGATGCTGACGGTCGGGGCCCCCGACAACGCCACACTCGACGACGAGTGGACCGTCGTGACCCGTGACGGCTCGCTGGCCTGCCACTGGGAACACTCCATGACGGTCACCAAGCACGGCCTGTGGGTCCTGACCGCCGAGGACGGTGGCGAGTCCGAGCTGACCGCGCGCGGTCTTCCCTTCGGCCCGCTGTCGGACTGACCCCGGTTCTCGCGCGGAGACCCGTGGGGGTGGCGAGGGGATGCCCTCTACACTCGAGGCGTGAGCAACCTGCCGATCTCGTCCAAGTACCGCAGCCGTCCCAACGACCCCGTCCCCGACGCGGAGCGCAACGATCTCAGCGCGCGGTTGAACGACGCCTTCACGAAGGGCTCGATCGGTCAGGACCAGTACGACCAGATGCTCGATCGTGTCTTCGACGCGAAGAATCTCGGCGAGCTCGCCCCGGTCGTCGAGCTCCTCGGCAAGCCGTCGACACACGACACCCCCGCGCTCGTGCAGCAGGCCCCCCAGGGCCGGCCAGGGGAGCTCGCCGAGGGCGTCAAACCCAGCCTCCCCGCCACGACGATGGTCGTCGCCGGCGTCGTCGGTCTTGGCGTGGTGGCGATCCTGCTGCTTCTGATGCTCGCCCTGTTCTGAGCGTGGGAGGGCGCGGCGGTGATCGACCAGTCGGCGTCGGTCGGCCCGTGCCGGGCGGTGGCGAGCGATAGGATGGCCTCGTGGTTCAGGAGGTCATCAGTCAGCAGAAGATCATGGATCACGTCCGACGTCTCCAGGACGAGCACCCGCCGATCACCCTCGACTCCGTCGACCGCACCGTCAAGCGCCCGGACCTGGTCCGGCAGCGCTACAGCCACGTCCTCGACTACCTGGCCCGCGTCGAGCTGGAGGTCGACCGCAACGTCCTCGAGCTTCTGGTGCTCCTGCCCGACCCGGAGGAAGTCGACCGCTACTTCTACGAAGATGTCTGGCAGCCCCAGGAGATCCAGCACGGCCTGATCCTCGACCGCGCCTCGCAGGACATCGGCCTGCCCCCCTCGGAGCCGATGCTCGAGATCCAGATGTCCATGAAGTTCCTCGGCGCGCTGTCCCACCTCCGCCCGATCCAGGACGTCACCCGACTCATGTACTACCTGACGGGGGCCTCCACCGAGCGGCAGGCGACCCTGGCCTACAACACCTTCGCCAAGGGCCTGCGCGAGATGGGGGAGGAGGCGATGGCCCACACCATCGTCGAGCCCATCAAACGTCAGGAACCCGGTCACTTCGCCTTCTACTCGATGTCGGCGACATCGCTGGTCCACAGCGGCCTGCTGAAGCCCTGGCAGATGTGGCTCACGCGTCAGCTGCGCGACTTCTCCTACGAGCTCGTGGGCATCAACCACGTCAAGGAATACCAGGCCGACATGGGTGGCGTGATGGTCGAGCTCGGCCTCGATGAGGGGCTGGAGGCGTACGCCCGGGAGATCGGTCGGCTCGAGGCGCGCGTGCTGTGGGCGAACCGCAACGGCATGGAGTTCCCGCCGTACTTCCTCACGTCGATGCGCGAGTCGGTGGAGATGTACCGCGAGCGCGGGTTCAACGCCCGGTTGCAGCGCAGCCCGACGATCTCGGGCTGAGGCTGCGCGTCCCGCGGGCGTTCCGCGTCTCGCTGGCGCTCGGCCGGAAACCAGTCGCTCGGAGTGGAGCCCGCCATCGCACAGGATTTGGGCAACGTCAAGCAAGTGGCGTAGAGTGTCACGTCGGTCACCCATGCCGGTTGATCTATGCATCCAGACGTCCCCGAACCACGGACAGATTGAGAGTACATGTCGAAGAAAGAGGGCTTCCTCGAGATGGAGGGCACTGTCGTCGAGGCGCTGCCCAACGCGATGTTCCGCGTTGAGCTTGCCAACGGCCACAAGGTGCTTGCCCAGATCAGTGGCAAGATGCGGCAGCACTACATCCGCATCCTTCCCGCCGACCGCGTGGTCGTCGAGATCTCTGCATACGACCTGAACCGCGGACGCATCGTCTACCGCCACAAGTGATCACAGTCCGGCCCCTCCCGTCCGGGAAGGGTCAATCACCCATCACAGGTACGCCGTCCGGCGTGCCTTCAATCAGAAAGTTGCTCGCATGAAGGTCAAGCCGAGCGTCAAGAAGATGTGCGACAAGTGCAAGGTGATCCGCCGCCATGGTCGCGTGATGGTGATCTGCGACAACCCGCGCCACAAGCAGCGCCAGGGCTGAGCATCTGGCACTGCGGAGCGGACGGCCCGCAGAGCACCCGTCTTGACAACTGAACACTGCACACAGGTGATGCCAATCCCAGGCAGCCAGGACCTGTCCTGAAGTCTGGGGCTCACGCCCGGTCGGAGGCCGGGCCCGGCTCAGAAACTCCGGACGCATCACGCCACACACCTCCGCGGAACGTGGAACCACGTCATTGGAAACGACGCCACGACCGGATCCGAAGGGACACTGCCTGATGGCACGCCTCATCGGTGTCGACCTCCCGCGCGACAAGCGCCTCGAGGTCGCACTCACCTACATCTTCGGCGTGGGTCGCACCCGCGCCCTGGAGACCCTGGAAGCCACCGGAATCTCCGGTGACCTCCGCGTACACGAGCTCACCGACGACCACCTCGTCGCGCTGCGTGACCACATCGAAGCCAACTACCAGACCGAGGGTGACCTCCGTCGCGAGGTGGCTGCCGACATCCGCCGCAAGATCGAGATCGGCTCCTACCAGGGCCGTCGTCACCGCGCCGGCCTCCCCGTGCACGGCCAGCGCACGCGCACCAACGCGCGTCAGCGCAAGGGCAAGCGCAAGGCCGTCGCCGGCAAGAAGAAGAAGTGACCCCGGTCGCTTCCGCGTACGCGTGATCCAGTAACTCTTCAGGAGAATCCAAGAACTTATGGCTACAGCAGGCCGCAACACCGGCGCCAAGAAGGTGCGCCGCAAGGAGAAGAAGAACGTGGTGGCCGGACAGGCCCACATCAAGTCCACGTTCAACAACACGATCATCTCGATCACCGACCCGACCGGGCACGTCATCTCGTGGGCCTCGGCCGGCACCGTGGGCTTCAAGGGCTCGCGCAAGTCGACGCCGTTCGCCGCCCAGATGGCTGCGGAGGCCGCCGGCCGCCGCGCCATGGAGCACGGCATGAAGAAGGTCGACGTGTTCGTCAAGGGTCCCGGCTCCGGCCGTGAGACCGCCATCCGCTCGCTGACCGCGATCGGGCTCGAGGTCAACGCGATCGCCGACGTGACCCCGGTCCCGCACAACGGTTGCCGTCCGCCCAAGCGCCGTCGCGTCTGAGACCGAGAAGGAGAATCTGAGAAATGGCTCGCTACACCGGTCCCATGACCAAGAAGTCGCGTCGTCTGGGCTCTGACCTGGTCGGCAACGACAAGGCCTTCGAGCGCCGCCCGTACCCGCCCGGCGTGCACGGCCGCGGCCGCACGAAGGACTCTGAGTATGCGCTGCAGCTCCGCGAGAAGCAGAAGGCGCGTTTCACCTACGGCGTCCTCGAGAAGCAGTTCCGTCGTTACTACGCCGAGGCCCACCGCGTCCCCGGCAAGACCGGCGACATGCTGCTGCAGATCCTCGAGTCGCGTCTCGACAACGTGATCTACCGCGCCGGCTTCGCGTCGACCCGCCGCCAGGCGCGTCAGCTCGTCGTGCACGGTCACTTCCTGGTCAACGGCCAGAAGGTGAACATCCCGTCCTACCGCGTCTCCGCCCACGACGTCATCGACGTCAAGGAGAAGTCACTGAACCTCCACCCGCTGGTCGTGGCTCGTGAGACCCACGGCGAGCGCGAGGTCCCGGCGTGGATGGACGCACGTCCGAACCAGATGCGGATCCTCATCCACTCGCTGCCGACGCGCCAGCAGATCACGATCGACGTCCAGGAACAGCTGATCGTCGAGCTCTACTCCAAGTGATCATCCGTACGCCCGGCCACAGGGCTGTCCTGTGGCCGGGCGTACGCGCGGTCCCGGCGCCCGCCGGGACCGAGGCTTGATTCGCACCCTCATATAGCGGTCGGTGCGGAAAGGAACACCACATGCTCATCGCCCAGCGCCCGTCCCTCTCCGAAGAGGTCATCGACGACAACCGCTCGCGGTTCGTCATCGAGCCCCTGGAGCCGGGCTTCGGCTACACCCTCGGCAACTCGCTGCGTCGCACGCTGCTCTCGTCCATCCCGGGCGCGGCCGTGACCAGCATCAAGATCGACGGCAACCTCCACGAGTTCTCGACCCTCGAGGGCGTCGTCGAGGACGTCACCGAGATCATCCTCAACCTCAAGGGCCTCGTCGTCTCCTCCGAGGAGGACGAGCCTGTGGTCATGTACCTGCGCAAGGCCGGTGCCGGTGCCGTGACGGCCGCCGACATCGCCCCGCCCGCGGGTGTCGAGGTCCACAACCCCGAGCTGCACATCGCCACGCTGAACGACAACGGCAAGCTCGAGATGGAGCTCGTCGTCGAGCGCGGCCGCGGCTACGTGTCGGCCAGCCAGAACAAGTCCGGCGAGAACGAGATCGGCCGCATCCCGGTCGACTCGATCTACTCCCCGGTGCTGAAGGTGACCTACAAGGTCGAGGCGACCCGTGTCGAGCAGCGCACCGACTTCGACCGCCTCGTGGTCGACGTCGAGACCAAGCCGGCGATCCGCCCGCGCGACGCTGTCGCGTCGGCCGGCCGCACCCTGGTCGAGCTGTTCAGCCTCGCCCGTGAGCTGAACGTCGAGGCCGAGGGCATCGAGATCGGCCCGTCGCCCGTCGACGAGCAGCTCGCTGCCGATCTGGCCCTGCCGGTCGAGGACCTCAACCTCACGGTCCGGTCCTACAACTGCCTCAAGCGCGAGGGCATCCACACGGTGAGCGAGCTGGTCTCGCGCTCCGAGCAGGACCTGCTCGACATCCGCAACTTCGGCTCCAAGTCGATCGACGAGGTCAAGCTGAAGCTGCACGAGATGGGTCTGTCGCTGAAGGACTCCGCTCCCGGCTTCGACCCGATGTCGGCCATCGGGCGCTACGACGAGGGTGAGGACGACGGCGACGCCGACTTCGCCGAGACCGAGCAGTACTGAGCACCCCTGATTCCCCGGGCGTGCTCGGCACGCTCACAACTTCTGGAGATTAGACATGCCCAAGCCCACGAAGGGTCCCCGCCTCGGCGGCACGCCGGCCCATGAGCGGATCATCCTCGACAACCTGGCCTCCCAGCTGTTCGAGCACGGCCGGATCACGACGACCGAGACGAAGGCCAAGCGCGTCCGTCCGCTCGCCGAGAAGCTGATCACCAAGGCCAAGCGCGGTGACCTGCACGCCCGTCGCCTGGCCGCCACTCACATCCGTGACAAGGGCGTCCTGCACGTCCTGTTCACCGAGATCGCTCCGGCTGTGGCCGAGCGCGACGGTGGCTACACCCGCATCACCAAGATCGGCCCCCGCAAGGGTGACAACGCTCCGATGGCGATCATCGAGCTCGTGACCGAGCCCGTCGCCAAGAAGCCCGCCAAGGCCGCCGCCGAGCCGGCCGCCGCCGCGGCCGCCCCGGCCAAGGCCGAGGAGAAGGCCGATGAGCAGCCCTACGGCGAAGAGTCCTACAAGGGCGACAACCCGCCCGCTGGCTTCGACATCAAGGGCAACGAGGACTCGATGAAGTTCCACACGCCCGAGTCGCAGTGGTACGACCAGACGGTCGCCGAGGTCTGGTTCGCCAACGAGGCCGCCGCTGAGAAGGCCGGCTTCGTCAACGCCGTCGCCACCAAGGACGCCGACGTCGAGGTCGACGCCGTCGCCGCGGCCGACAGCGACGAGAAGAAGGCCGACAAGGACGCCTGAGCTCCGCGTACGCCCTGTGAGGTGCCCGTCCCGGTTTCGGGGCGGGCACTGTCGCGTCCGGGCCTGTGAGATGTGCCTCAGACCGCTGTGGCCTGACGGGGCAGGGATTGGGGTCCGTCGGGTGATCAGTGTGAAGGTGCTTCTGGAGCGGATTCCACTTCCGCGGCTGGACCCGCTCGTCGGCATGCCCCACGAGCGCTTCCCCGCCAAGGGGGCCATGACGGTCACCGACCCCGAGTTCTTCCTGTTCGCCGACACCGGCGTACGCAAGGGCAGCAGCTGCCCGGCCTGCTGGGCGTAGAGGTGGACCGCGCCTACCCGATCGCCGGGATGCCGGGGAGGAACCTGCGCTCGGTGGCCCACTCGCCCGTGCAGTGCGGCGCGCACGGCGCAGCCGGACAGGTGATGGTCGGGCCCCGTAGGCTGGGGCCATGGCCGCTGCCCTGAGGATCGCCCAGCTCGCGAATTTCGTGGGCCCCGTCTCGGGAGGCATGCGTCAGGCGATCGACCAGCTCGGCCACGGCTACATCGCGGCCGGGCACGAGCGGATCCTCGTCGTGCCGGGGGAGAGGGACCACTACGCCGAGACCGAGGACGGCATCGTCGTCCAGGTCGAGTCTCCGCATCTGCCCAACTCGGCGTATCGCATGATCGCCCAGCCGTGGCGAGCGCTCGCGGTGCTCGACCGGTTCCGCCCCACGACGGTCGAGGTCTCCGACAAGTGGACGCTGTCACCGGTCGCGCGTTGGGCCCACAAGCGTGGGATCGGGTCGGTGCTGTTCAGCCACGAGCGGCTCGACGGCATGCTCAAGGGTTGGCTTCGCCGCCAGTTCGGCGTCGAGACGGCTGTCGGGGCACTGAACCGCCGGCTCGCACAGTCGTTCGACGCGGTGGTCGTCACCAGCCAGTACGCGGCCGACGAGTTCGTCAACACCGGCGCCTACCTCGTACGCGTCCCTCTGGGCGTCGACCTCACCACGTTCCATCCCTCCAAGGGGCATCCGAACGACGACGGCCTGACGAAGCTCTGCTATGTGGGGCGTCTGTCCCGCGAGAAGAGCCCCCACCTGGCGGTCTCGGCCGCGGTCGAGGCCCACCGTCGCGGGGTGCCGGTCCGTCTCGACGTGTACGGCGACGGCCCCGACACCCAGGAGCTCCGCGACATCGCCGGAGCCGCACCGGTGGTCTTCCACGGCTACCTCTCCGGCCGCGACGAGGTCGCCCGCGCCTTCGCCCGGTCCGACATCAGCCTGTCAGTCAGCCCCAACGAGACGTTCGGCCTGGCCGTCCTCGAGGCACTGGCCTGCGGCACGCCGGTCGTGACGTCCAACCGCGGGGGCGCGCGCGAGCTCGTCGACGCCTCCTGCGGGGAGTGGGGCTCGCCCGACGACCACGGCATCGCCGACGCCATCGAACGCATGGCGGCGCGTGGGGCCGAGCCGACACGGGCGGCGGCCCGCGCCCGCGCCGAGACGTACGACTGGAACCGCAGCGTACGGCTCATGCTCGACCTGCACGCGCGGCTCGCGGCCGAGGTGCCGTACCGGGCCATCTGGAGCGACCGCCTGCGCGGCCGCTACGAACGACTGAGGGGGGAACAGTGAGGATCGGCAGGGTCGCCGCGGTCGCGGTGGGAATGGTGGCCGTCGCGGCGGCGCCCATGGTGGCGCTCGCGCCACGGCCCGTGCGTACCTCGCCCGACGGCGTACGCACCATCGACGACGCGGTCGCCGCGTGCCGGGCGACGGGGCTCGAGGGCTGGGAGCTGGTCGAGCACGCCCAGCACTTGGTGTTCCGCAAGTTCGCGCGATATTCGATCCTCAACGTGTGGGAGACGCCTGCGACGGCGTTCCGCAACGGGCGCGGCTACTGCAACCAGTACAACTCGGCGCTCGCCACGATCCTCGAGCGGCTGGGCTTCCAGACCGAGCGCGTCTTCGCGACCCGCGTACGCCTCGACGACAACCCGTGGTGGCGCATGGGCCACTCGTGGGTGCGGGTGACCATCGACGGGCGCACGCTCGACGTGTGCGCCAGCCTCGCCGACAACCGGCCTGGCCACGTCAAGTTCATCCCCGTCTCCGAGGTGCTCCCGTTCCGGTCGTTCACCTACTGGAACACCAACAACGGCATGATCGCCTTCACCGCGTTCGAGGCCTGGAAGTCCATCGTCACCCGCCAGCCGCTGCCGCGCTGGGTCTACCGCCCGTTCGGGGAGCGAGTACGCGAGATCGACTGACCCCTGTCTCCGTACCCTTCAGATGAGCGAAGGGAGCGCCCCATGAAAGACCTGCGGTCGAAGTTCTGGATCATCACAGCCACGGTGACGATGGCCGTCCTGCTGGTGTGCCTGCTCGTCGACCTCCTCATGCGCCACTATCTGGGCTTCGCCGCCGACTGGTGGCTCCTGCGCGTTCCGATGTCGATCGGCCTGGGGGCGCTGGTGGCGTGGCGCTGGGTGGAGCACCGGTCGCCGTCCAAGCGCTGAGCCCACGGCGTCGATCAACCCCAGAAACGAGGATCCCCGGCACCGCGGACCGTGAGGTCCGCGGCACCGGGGCTCGTTCCGCCGGTGACCGGGTGGGTCAGACCAGCTTGGCCTGCTGGGCGGCGGTGAAGCGCTCGGCGGCGTCGGCCCAGTTGGCGACATTCCACCAGGCCTTCACGTAGTCGGGCTTCACGTTCTTGTACTGCAGGTAGAAGGCGTGCTCCCACATGTCGAGCTGGAGGACCGGGACCTGGCCCTCGGGCACCTGGGTCTGCTGGTCGTACATCTGGAAGACGTTGAGGCGCTTGCCGAGCACGTCGTAGGCCAGGACGGCCCAGCCGGAGCCCTGGATGCCCGTGGCAGCAGCGGTGAAGTGCTTCTGGAAGCCCTCGAACGAGCCGAAGAACTCGTCGATGGCCGAGGCCAGCTCGCCGGTCGGCTCGCCGCCGCCCTCGGGGGAGAGGTTCTTCCAGAAGATCGAGTGGTTGACGTGGCCGCCGAGGTTGAAGGCCAGGTCCTTGGTGTACTGGTTGACGTTCGCCAGATCACCGTTGGCGCGCGCCTCCTCGAGCTTCTCCAGCGCCGTGTTGGCGCCCTTGACATAGGTCGCATGGTGCTTGCTGTGGTGCAGCTCCATGATCTCGGGGGCGATGTGCGGGGCGAGCGCGCCGTAGTCGTAGCCGAGCTCGGGAAGTTCGTACGTCATGAGTACTCCTCGTGATCTGTTCGAGATTTTCTCGTTGTAGGCGAGTCTAGGAGGCGCTGTCTCCGCGCCTGCACCCACCCGTCTTCGGGGACAACCTCGTCTGGGGTGCCGGCATTCCCGCGGGTCGCGGAAAGTCCGCTGCCAGAACGGCACGGCGGGGCGTACCGAACCGGTACGCCCCGCCGTGGTGGTGTCACTTGTCGCCGGTCAGGCCCTTTGCGGCGTCCTTGACCTTCTCGCCGGCCTGCTTGAGGTTGGCGGCACCCTGGTCGCCCTTGCCCTCGGCCTCGAGGCGCTCGTTGTCCGTTGCCTTGCCGAGGCCTTCCTTCAGCTTGCCGGTGGTGTCCTGGGCCTGGTTGTCCATCTTGTCGCCGATACCCATGTGCACTCCTTTGGTCTGAGGCGTGGTTGCCTTGGCGATAGACCGTACGCCAGCTCGCGACCGGACGGAAGAGGGGGGGGCTCAGGAGCGGCGTACCTCCAGGACGCGGAATCCCTTCGCCGAGGCGGTGCGCACGCAGGCGTAACCCTGGTCGACCAGCCAGCGCTGCAGCGAGTCGGCGCCGAGGTTCTTGCCGACGACCAGCCGGGCGACACCGTCGGGGGCGAGCCGCGGCAGCCACGTGAGCAGCAGCTGGTGCAGGGCCTCCTTGCCGATGCGGATGGGCGGGTTCGACCAGATCTCGTCGTACGCCACGTCGGCCTCGACGGCGTCGGGCGTCAGGGCGCGTACGCGGCCGGCGAGACCGAGCGCGCCGGCGTTGTCGGTGACCAGCCGCAGGGCGCGCTCGTTGACATCGACCGCGTCGACGACCGCCTCCGGGCAGTGGTCGGCGAGCACGAGGGCGATGGGACCCCAGCCGCACCCGAGGTCGAGGATGCGACGGGCGCCGGCGGGGGGCTCGTTCTCGCGCAGCAGCACCGCGGTGCCGAGGTCGAGCCCGTCGTAGGAGAACACACCGTTGGCGGTGGTCACCTCGTAGTCGGTGTCCCACGCCCGGATGCGGATCGTGCGCCGCTTCTCGGGGCCCTCGGGCGTGGTGAAGTAGTGGTCGGCGGTCGTCACTCGAGCTCCCCCTCGGCACGCATGTTGCGGGCCTGGGCCGCGCGGGCGGCCAGCTCGTCGTCGGCCGGATAGCCGACCTCCTCGAGGCACAGGCCCTCGGGTGCCATCACGGGGATCGACGGGTGACGGGCCCCGTGGGCCATGACCTCGGCCAGCCAGGCCTCGTCGCGGTGGCCGCGGCCGATCTCGGTCATCGCCCCCATGAGGGAGCGCACCATGGAGTGGCAGAACGCGTCAGCCCGCACAGTGAACTCGATGGTCCCCTCGGGTCTGCGCTCGGCGTGCAGCTCGGTGAGGGTGCGGATCGTCGTCGCGCCCTCGCGCCGCTTGCAGAACGGGGCGAAGTCGCGCAGGCCGACGAGCATCGCGCCGGCCCGGTTCATCGCCTCGACGTCGAGGGGACCGCGTACGCGGACGACGTGGCCGCGCAGCAGCGGATCGGGAGCCGTGGTGTCGCAGATGCGGTACGCGTACCGCCGCCAGATCGCGGAGAACCGTGCGTCGAAGCCCTCGGGGGCGACGCGAACGTCGCCGACCACCACGTCGGTCGGCAGCACGCGCGACAGCCGGTGGCGCAGCACCTCCGGCTCGAGCCCGTCGTGCACGTCGAGGTGGCACACCTGCCCGCGCGCGTGGACCCCGGCGTCGGTGCGCCCGGCGCACACGAGCGAAACCGGCGCGGACAGGCGCAGGACCTGCGGGATCCACTCCTCGAGGACGCCCTGCACGGTGCGCAGCCCGGGCTGGACCGCCCAGCCCGAGAACCCCGCTCCGTCGTACGCGACGGCGAGCCGCCAGCGCGCCGTCATGAGCGCACCCCGTAGGTGAGGTCGAAGACCGCGCGTCCGGCGTCGAGCCCGCGCTGCTCGTACTTGGTGACGGGACGGGCAACCATGCGGGGCGCGTACCCGTCGTGGAGGTTCACCAGCCGCGGGTGGTCGTCGAGGACCTCGCGGCAGTGCTCGGCGTACTCCTCCCAGTCGGTGGCGATGTGCCAGGTCCCGCCCGGGGCCAACCGGCACGCGACCAGGTCGCCGAGCTCGGCGGAGACCAGGCGGCGCTTGGCATGGCGCGCCTTGTGCCAGGGGTCGGGGAAGAACGTCCAGACCTCGGCGACCTGACCGGGGGAGAAGAGGGTACGCAGGCCCTCGACGCCGTCGGCGTCGACCAGGCGCACGTTGGTCAACCCCCGGGCGCGGCACTTGATGATCGTGGAGGCCATCGCGGGCAGGAACACCTCGAAGGCGACGTGGTCGCGGTCGCGCCTGTCGTCGGCCATGACGCCGAGCGCGTCACCGGTGCCGCAGCCGATCTCGACCACCAGCGGCGCCGTGCGGCCGAAGACGGCTGGCCAGTCGACGTGAGCCTCGGGCGCGATCGACGTGGTCGTCTCGCGCCGGGGGACCTCGACGAGCCAGTCGGCGCGCTCGGCCCAGGCCTTCTCCTGGGACTGGTTCATGCGGGTGGACCGGCGTACGAACGAGACGACCTCGCGGTGCACACGGGCGGGACGTTCGGGCTGATCCATGGGGCAAGAGTCTAGAGCGCCTGGCGTAGATCTCCCCGCGCACCGCGGGGACGAGGTCCGCGGCGACCAGCAGCTTGACCCGCCATAGAACGCTCGGGTAGCCGAGAGGACCGTTCTCGTACCCGGTCGAGCCGTCGTGGCGGACCATCGTGGGCCGCACGGGCGGTCGGGGGAGTGATCCTCCTCACCGCCCGGGCGTGGGCGTGGTCGGTCCGTGGTCCAATGGGGGAGGACCAGTGCGCACGAACGGAGCCCATCATGAAGACCCTGCTCAACCTCATCTGGCTCATCACCGGCGGCATCTGGCTGTCGCTGAGCTATTTCCTCTTCGGCATCGTCGCCTGCATCTTCATCGTCACGATCCCGGCCGGTGTCGCGTCGTTGCGCATGGCCAGCTATGCGCTGTGGCCCTTCGGTCGCACGGTCGTGCTCAAGAAGCAGGCCGGTATGGGGTCCGCGGTGATGAACGTGATCTGGTTCGCGGTCGCCGGCCTGTGGATCGCCGCGACCCACGTGACGACGGCCATCGCCCAGGCCGTGACGATCATCGGGATCCCGCTGGCGATCGCCAACATCAAGATGATCCCCATCACGTGCTTCCCCTTCGGCAAGGATGTAATTTCGCAGGGTGAGCAAACGACAGGGCAAGCGCTCTTCAGCATCTGAACAGGTCGCGATCTATTGCCGCATCTCCAAGGCCCCCAAGGGTCCCAAGGTCACTGACGACGACGCCTCAGACTCGGTGGAACGTCAGCGTGCCGCCTGCCTGAAGCGTGCCAAGGTCGAGAAGTGGGCGGTCATAGAGACCTACGTGGACGACGACATTTCGGCGTCCACCAAAAGCAAGAAGCCACGTCCGGCCTATGCCCGCATGCTGGCCGACGCTGAGGCGGGCAAGTTCGGTCGCATCCTGGCCTACTCAAATTCACGCCTGACCCGCCGCCCGTTGGAGCTTGAAGCGCTGATCGGGCTGCACGACCGAACCGGCGTCATCGTGTCCACAGTCGTTTCCGGGGATGACAACCTGAGCACCGCAGATGGGCGTATGGTCGCCAGGATCAAGGCATCCGTTGACGCTGCCGAGGCTGAGCGCATCTCGGAGCGGGTCAAGGCACAACAGGCACAGATGCGGGCTGCCGGGCGCTACCAGACACGGCGGGCGTTCGGATGGGAGAAGGCCCCCAAGGGCGAGGCTGACCCACCTCACCAGGCAGAATTCGAACTCCTGCAACAGGCCATTAAGGACGCCACGAATCGGGTGTCGCTCACGTCGATTGTGCGGGCGTGGAACGACGCCGGGGTGACCACGGTGACCGGCGTGCCCTGGACGATTCCGAAGCTGCGCAAGGTCCTCATGCGTCCACGCAACGCCGGGCTGGTCGAGCACCAGGGGCAGATCATCCCTGACGTGACGGGTGTGTGGGAGCCGGTGTGCACGCGGGAGGAGTGGGAAGCCCTGTGCGGCGTTCTGAGCGACGCTCGGCGCACCACCAACACCGGACCCACCCCGACGACGCTGCTGTCTGGAATCGCCCGCTGTGGCGTCTGTGGGAGCTCTCTGCATCGCTCGGGAGGCAAGAAGGCTGAGGGGCCCACCTACCGATGCACGTCATCCAACCGGGCACCCGGGCTGAACCGTTGCTACAACTCGATCAATATTGAGCTGGTCGACTGGTGGGTGGTGCGGGTGCTCCTGGCCGGTGTGCTCTCAGGCAGATTCACAGCCCCCCAAGGTCCCGACGACGACACCCGCCGGAAGCTGACTGAGGTGCGGGCCAAGCGCGGTGAAGTGGGGGAGCGCATGGCTGCACTACAGGGGCAGCTGTCGAAGGCTGAGATTCCGCTTCAGCCGCTTCTGAAGGCGATTGCCGACCTTCAGAAGCAGTACGACGCCCTGTCCGCCGAGGTGGTCTGGCTGGAAGGTGCAGACCCCGCCGCTGACCTGTTCGGGCGCGTGTTCAAGTTGGATGAACACGCCGGCGAGACCGTGCGCGAGCAATTGGGGGCCGCTGTGAAGGACGCTCAGGCCATCCGCTCGGCGTGGGACGGCTTGGAGCTGGGGCAGCAACGGGCCCTGCTGAGGGCTCTGGTGGACGTGGAGGTGGTGTCCAGTCAGAAAAACAAAGTCAAGGGTACGGCTCGCGTCCTGGTCACGCCTCGCAAGACTGAATAGCTGGCCGATACATCTTTTTGTAGGGCATCTCCTTTTGTCCTAGGCCGGAACCCGCCCACCGTTTGGTTGCCTCCTATCGGTGGGCGGGTTCTTTATGCGCCAAGGGGTGTACACAGTGTGTACACCCCTTCTCTGATGCCCCCAGGAAGCCCTACGCACCGTTCTGAGGGCTCAGAGCCCCCGCCGGGAGGAAGGACACCCGGAAGGGACTCTCAGGCTCTCAGAAAAGAACCTAGGGACTTACAGGCCGTTCTCACGCTTGTACGCCACGATTTTCTCCTTGATCTCTTCGGCCGTGTAGCCATAGACAGTCCAGTCGAGGGATTTCTCACCCCCATACTCCGGTGACGTGATTCCCGTGAAAGTCACCTTCACAAGCGGACCCGTTGCTACCACCCCGCCGTCAGCCCTTTTGGCGGTGCACTCAAACACAGAAGTGTTGCCGAACTCGTCCATCAGGACGCGCATGTCTTGCACTTGATTCTCATTGGCCCATTCAATCGACTCCGTCCAGCCTTCGACCTCTACCCTTGAAACAATATTTCCTGAAGACACTGTGGCCTCCCTTCTATTTGGTGTATTCCAACGGGATCGCTGGAACGCGAGAATCATATCAGATGGCGCGCCCATTTGCCACATTCCAGCGCATCATAAAAATGGCGCCCGTGGACATTTTGTACGCGCCTCTCAGTCGCCTACCTTGGCGTATTTATGTCCCCACCGTTCAAAGGGTGTGGGCTCCGGGAGCGGCCGGGGTTCCCAGTCGTCCACCCCCAGTACCTTTTCAAGCCACAGGTCGCCCTCTGTGGGCTCATCAGCGGCGCGGGTAGGGATGGGGTCGGGGGCAGGCTGTGCGGACTTCGGGATGCCGTGAGCGACCCCCCACGCCTTCGCCTCGGCAATCTCGGCATCGGTGAGGTCGAGTGCGCTTGCTGCCTGTTTGATCCGTGGGAGCGAGGTGGCGCTACGGTCCAGTTCTGCGGCCATCTGGCCGTCCGGGTAGCCGGCATCCATCATGGCCTTGGCGCGTAGCAGAGTCAGGTTGTCGCGAGCCTTGAGCCCAGCTCGCGCCTTCGCCGCGTTCTCCCGCTTCGCCTTGACCTGGGCAGGGGTGTTGGCCGCACCCCCGCGCCGGTGGAAGTCGTCAACGTAGTAGTGGCCCCCAAGACCGTGAGAGTCCTGCCATTGCTTCAGTGATTGGAGCGTCCACAGGATGGGCTCACGGTCGGGGTCTAGGAACATCTCTCCATTGACTTCCCAGCCGGCCACATCGGGGACGGTCTGGCACACCGTCAATCCATACTGACGGGTGAAGTTCGAGACCATCATCTCAAAAAGGTTCTGTGCCCTCTTTGTCTGTGGGACCACGGGCACCGGGTCAGGCAGCATCCACGCGAAATAAACAAAATTGTCAGCATCAACAACCTTGAACGTCGGGGTCGGCATCTCCTCAGCGTGCTTCACCCGCTCCATGTCTTCGGCCCACAACACCAACCCACACAAGGAACCCTCACGCCCAACCTTCAACAGGCCAGAGTCATCCTCACAGGGACCCTCGGTGAACAAGTCCAACACTTCCACCTCAAGGTTCACCGGGTCTGCCCACACCACATTCTGCCAATCTTCCCATTCGGGGACCTCTCGCATCAGTTTTTTTCCCTTCATTTATTGCCTCCTTTAAGCCTCCTTAGACCGGCCGCTTTGACCCGTCTTGGTTGATACTTCATTATACCACATTCCCGAGTGTCGAAATCAATCTCAAGCCCAATCCAAAACCCAAGCAAAAACCTAAGCTCAAGCTCAAGCAAAAACCCAAGCTCAAGCTCAAACGGGAACCCAAACTTAAACTCAAACACTGTTATTGTTTGCATAGGGAGTATCGAACTTCAGATGGCGACCACGAACGGAGCGAAGCGGAGTGAGTCACCGACCCACTGAAGAAAATCTGAGCCATGAGCTAGCCGAAGAGCGCCTGGGCCTGGACTCCCATGAGTGAGCGCTAGCGAGCGAGTCCGCCCCTAGGGATGAGCCCTAGAGTCCTGGGCCCTAGGCTGGATTCCTTCCCGAGCTAGGTACTCACCGGCTGGGCTTCGCCCTATGGGTGGCTACCTACAAGGGTGAACATCCCCCCTGAGCTCTGAACCTAGTCAGCGAGCGCCTACCCGCCGACCCTTGGCCTAGCGCAGCGACAAGGTTTCTCCGCCGCGCATCTACCGTTTGGTAGGTACCGATCGGCTGGCACTTCAAAAAAACGGAAGAGGCTGAGGCAAGCGCATTTTTATAAACATCCAAACCGTTTGCGAAATGCTCCGCTTTCAACTATTCTGGACCCATGGTTCAAAGAAACCCTAAAGGAAAGGAAAACTACTATGGATGACAGCGATTCAAAGCGGGAAAGCCGAGCGCGTCGGGAGGCTAGGCGACAGGGTCTTAACGTGCGAAAGAGTCGTGCAAGAAACCCGGCGATCAATCCCTACTATGGGCTCTACTGGCTTGTTGACGATTCGAACTGCGTCGTAGTCGGGCACAGTTTCGGTGTCACGCTGGACGAACTCGAAGCCGCACTGGCTGAGGAGTAATGCAGCGACGGAGACTGGCGGTCACCCCCTCGGGTGGTCGCCATTTTTCGTGTTCTTTGACATGAACTGTGCCGCCTTGGTCGATACCTCCATTTGAAAGAGAGAAGGAGGCCTGGCACACATGATTAGAAATACCTTGACCCACCGGTGCACGGTCCTTAGGCGCACAGAGACCGTGGTTGATGGCTCGCCTGAGTGGGAAGTGAAAGAGGTCGCCACCAACGTCCCCTGCCTGCTGGATATGACCGGGCTGGCCCAGGACCCTACGTGGTCGCCCGAGCAAGCCGTGGATGCTAAGGGCACCGGCAAAATCTATTTCGGCCCTGAGGCCGATGTGCGTTCGGGGGATGTGGTCGTGGTGACTAGGCCAGTTGATGGCGGGACCTTCAATATTTTGTTGAGTGCCCCTCGTGTCTTCGACGCCCGCAGCATGCATCACCTGGTCTTCATGGTTGGGCAAGCAAAGTGAAGTCACCTTGCCTCTCCTGTGGGGAGCTCACAGACAATAAGGGTCGCCAGGGCGCCTTGTGTGCCGCGTGCAAGCCTGTGGGCCATCAAACCTATAGAGCCCCAACGCCAGCCCCCAGGAAGCACAAAACAGGCCACCAGACGAGCGAGTGGACCCGCCTAAGCGCGAGGGCCAGGCACATGCAACCGTGGTGCTCTGATTGCGGTTCACGCGACAATCTGAATGCTGATCACATGCCCTCAGCGTGGCACAAGTTCTATTCTGGAATGCCCATCTCGTTAGCCGACGTAGAGGTCGTCTGCTCGGATTGCAATATTGCCCGCGGCTCTAGCCGACCAGGCACCAAGCGCTACCAGGAATGGCTAGAGGACAACCGGATTGAGCCCTTACCTCACCTAGTGAATATTCAAAGCAGGGCCAAAGAATATGTCACGGATGAGATGAGCCCTGAGCGGCCAGCGCCAGAATATATCAACCATGAGTTGCCTGGGGATATACCCCCTAGTCAAAGGGGGTTTGACGCCCGGGGGGTAAGCGTCCAGGCCTATTACACTCATTCGGCTATTCACCTACTGGACCCCGATATTCAGCCATGTTTGGGGGGTATGTCACATGATGGGTAATCCGACGGTCTATCAGCATAAGCCGGGTCCACGCAGGCAGGCGATTATGGACCCCTTGGACGTTTCCATGCTGCCTGAGAAGCGTGATTATCGACGGGTCATTGCGTTCATTGAGGCCTTTCTTGTGGACTTTCAGACGGGCAGGCCCATCAATCTCAAGCCTTTTCAGAAACAAATCTTGCGTAACCTGTACCCTGCCCGGGGCGAGGCTCCACGGATGGGCTTGCTGAGCCTGCCCCGTGGTCAAGGAAAATCGTTTTTGGCGGGGATGCTCGCGTGCTATCACCTCTTTGCCGATCAACTGAATCCTCAGGTGCTCATTGCTGCCTCTAGTGAGGTCCAGGCACGTCGTATTGTTTTCAAGAATCTTGTCTTGTTTGTTGAGGGCAACCCTGAGCTGTCCAAGCGTGCGCGTATCGGTGCGGGGTCTGTTGAGGTGCCCTTCAATGCGGGCCTGGCCATTGCCCTGGCAGCGACCGAGGATGCGCTACAGGGCTGGGCCCAAACATTCTGTGTGGTGGATGAGCTCCATGTGTGCACGGCCCAGGTGTGGGAATCGTTGGTGGCCGGCTCTCTAAAGCGTGAAGAGAGTCTGACGCTCGCCATCAGCACCCCGAGCCGCAATCCGGATTCTGTGATGAAAACTCTTGTGGACTCGGCACGTGAGAAGCCTGACCCGATGTTCTATTTCAAGGAATTCACGTCTGACCCGTCTCATAAGCCCTTGTGTGAGTGCTGCATCAAATCGGCTCGCCCGCTGACCCACAACCGCAAGAACGAACTGCGGGGGCTTGGGTCGATGTTGGCGAAGATGCCCGAGGGCGAGTTCCGCCGGCTCCAGCTAGGCCAGTGGGACACACAACAGGCGGAACAGTGGGTGCCTGCTGAGGCGTGGGACGCACTGCGGGTTGACCGGCGGATCGACTCTCAGGCGGAAGTGATCGTCGCCTTCGATGGGTCCTTCTCCGGGGACTACTCCGCTCTTGTGGCGGTGAGCATTGAGCCCATCCCGCATGGCCAGGTCTTGGGGGTGTGGAAGCCCCAGCAGGAAGGGGGTCGGGTGCCCATCTCTGAGGTCGAACAGGCCATCCGGGCAGCCTGCAACAGGTTCAGCGTGAAAGAGGTCGTGGCAGACCCCTACAGGTGGTCTAGGTCGTTGGAAATCCTTTCTGGGGAAGGGATTCCAGTTGTTGAGTTCCCGAACACGGCCAGTCGGATGGCACCGGCTACTGCGGGGCTGACTGCCGCCATCGCTGAGGGTCAAATCTGCCATGACGGGGATACAGAACTACGCGCCCATGTGCTGAACGCCCGGACCCGTGAGTCCGACCGGGGAACGATGCTCACCAAGGCGACAAAGAAATCAAAAATCGACTGTGTTGCCGCGCTTCTCATGGCTCATGCGCGCGTCACACATTATCTGAACAAGAAGGATGAGCCGGTGAGGAATGGGGTTTATTCGTGGTAGATATCTTGGAAAAGTTGCATCAGAAGATTGAGGCGGGGACGGTCAGGCGATGGCAGGCCGACCAATACTATGAGGGAAGGCAGGCTATTTCCTTCCTGAAGCCCGAGGATGCCAAGGCATTGGGTGACCGGCTACGTACCCTGAATGTGAACTATTGCCGCCTTCAGGTGGAATCCATTGTGGAACGTCTGAGAATAGATTCCTTCGCCGGTGATGGTCAGCCCATCCCCGCCATGGTTGACGCCTGGGCGAGGTGTGGGTTCGAAGAACAGCACCAGACCCTGTTTCGTGAGGCCTTGGTGCATGGGACGGCCTTTGTCATCGTGTGGGCCGACGCTCAGGGCCGGGCAACCCTCAGCGTGGAGTCATCCGCTGAGGTGGCTGTCATCTCAGACCCCCTCACTGGTGAGCCAACGGCTGCGGTCAAGCGCTGGCAGGACGGGGACCTGGGCCGGTGTGTGCTGTTCACCGCCGACAGCATCCGCGAGTACCACGTCAAATGCCCGGCTGGGGGTGTTCTCCCTAGTCAGGGCTGGGAACTGGAGGACTCGCGCCCCAACCCCCTTCAGGTGGTCCCTGTCGTGCCTTTCGTGAACCGCTCACGCCTGCTGGACCAAGACGGCAGCCCTGAGTTCGACAGCATCGTTGACCTGCAAGACGCCCTGGTGAAGTTGCTCACTGACCTCATGGTGTCCAGCGAGTACGGCTCTCGTCCGCGTCGTTGGGCTACTGGTCTCACGGTGAAGGTAGACGCCGAGGGGAACGCCGTGAACCCCTTCTCCGAGGGCCCTAACCGCGTGTGGCAGAACGAACACCCCGAAGGCAAGTTCGGTCAGTTCCCAAGCGCTGACCTTGGGGGCTACCAATCGTCGGTTGAGCAGATTCTGAAACTCATCTCGGCTGCCAGTGGTCTACCGGCGCACTACATGGCCATCTCGAACACCCCGCTATCCGCTGACAGCATCCGGGCGGCTGAATCCTCCCTGGTCGCCCGCGTGGAAGCGAAGCAGACGGCCTTTGCCCGGTCATGGTTGCGGGTGGTGTCTCTCGTCCTGGCCGTTGAGGGCCTACCGGCCCCCGCTGACGTGGATATCCAGTGGCGTGACCCTGCCAGCCGCACCCTCGCCCAGGCTGCCGATGCTGCGGTGAAGCTCCACGCTGAGCGAGTCATCACCACAGACGCAGCACGTCGTCTCACAGGCTTCTCCCAAGCCGAGATTGACGCCATGAACCGTGAACAAGCCCGCGCTGATGTGGACGCCCTGCTCTTTGCCCAGATGAGACAGCCTTCTACAACCCCCCAAGGGGTTTCAGCGGCCTCAGGCGCCTCTGTGAGCGCCGGGGATGAGACGTCATGATCCAACTACCCCTCCTGCTTCTTGAAGCGCTTGTAGAGGCCGCTATCGCCTTGATTCGTGCGCTGGTCCGCGCCACCAAACCCGGCCCTGAGCGTCACGCGAAAGTCTTCATGGCGGTCCTGAGCACCCTTGAGCGTGCCTCCCTAGTCGGCGCCTGGTCGATCCACCGTGGCGCCGATGGCCTCACAGACGAGCACATCGAAGCCCTGGGCGAGGTCTTCACCAACTTCATTGATGCCCACCCCGAAGATTTCGAAACAGCCGTGGAAGGTTTCGTCGCCAATGAGGTCCACGCCATTGCCGCTGAATATTTCCAGAAAACCGCACTAGAGAACGGGCACTTGGTATGGGAATGGCAAGCAAGTCAGGGCGGCTGCGGAAAATGCGCTGAACGTGACGGGCAGCGCTATTCCATGGAACACCCCTTCAAAATCCGTCACTTTGGGTGTAAATGCGCCCCCGTCATCATCAAAAGACAAGGAGAGATTGCAAATGACTGAAGAGAATCTAGAACAGAACCTAGAAGAAGCACCGGCTGAGCCCAAGACATTCGACGCCGACTATGTGCGCGAGCTGCGCGCTGAGGCGGCTGAGCATCGCACCCGAGCCAAGGACCTGGAAAGCCGGCTCTCGGAACGTGAGGCCGCCTTGTGGCGCGAGCGGGTCAAGGCCACCGGCATCCTGCGCGACCCCAGCGCGATGGACCCCGACCCGGATGCTCTGGACAACGAAGAGGCGTTCTTTGCACTGGTACAGGAATTCGCCCGGGCCCATCCCGAGCATGCTGCGGTCACCGGCAGGGTCGGCCAGGGTCTCCATAGCGGCACCGAAGAGCGGGCCAGCCTGTCGGCCTTGCTGGGCCGTCTCTGACGAAACTTCTTGTGGCGGGGTGTTCCCGCCATCCTGCGGCACAGCCTGAGGATTGTTGCCAGTTCAGATAAGGCCCCCATCACATTCCGAGCCCGTGATGGGGGCTTTGTCGTGCCCAAGAAAATATTCAGTCACCGATACACCCTGTGAAGACGGCTTGATGCCCGATTCCTGGGGGTGGGCCGGGTGCCTGACTTCCAAAACTCTCATTTCACACGACTTTTGGAGGTTAGGCAATGACTATCAAAACTACCGAGATTCAAGAACTTATTCAAAAGAACATTGCATCGCTTCTGGTGCAGCCCCTCGAAGAGGCCAGTTCATTCCTTGCATCGGGTGTGCGCATTTTCGACACCGCCACCCCGATTTCCATTCCCGCGCTCACCGGTGGGTTCTCGCCGGGCTGGGTGGGCGAGTCCGAAGAGATTCCCGAGGAGACCGAAGACCCGTTCGGTGCGGTCTCTCTCCTGCCCTCAACGATGAAGTCGGTCAAGAGCCTTGTCCGTATCAGCAACGAGGCGCTGCGGCAGTCGAGCCAAGCCCTAGACGGTGTGATCAGCGCACGGCTTGTCACTGACACCGCCCGCGTAGTGGATGCTCAGGCGTGGGGCGACCAGGGCGACGGCGTCACACTCCCCAAGGGTGTGTTGCACGCCGACAACGTAAGGAAGATGCTGTCGATCGCTGCGGGTGACAAGGCGCTCACACTCGATCACATGCACGATGCGCTAGGGGCTGCGATGGGCGGGGACGTACCGCTGACCGGTCTTCGGTGGGTCATGCGCCCGGAAACCCTTACTGCATTGAGAAAAGTCAAGGACACCTCAGGCAAGTACGTCGTCACCCCCGATGTGACCCAAGCCTCTGGCGTCGTCCTCCTGGGCGTGCCGGTCACCGTCACCAAGCGCCTGCCAGCCGGTCACGTCCTGTTGATGAACCCCTCTAGTTGGGCAGTGGCTCGGGACCTGAACCCAACCGCCAAGGTCCTCACGGAGCGTTACGCCGAGTTCGATGAAATCGGCATCCGCGTTGTCTCCCGCTACGACTGGGGCGTGCTTCAGGATGACGCCAACGTGCTCATCAGTGGGCTGGTCTGATGGCACCTACGCCAACCGTGGATGACCTTGTCGAGTTTTTGGGGTGGGGGACGCCTGACCCCGAGCTCGCGGGCCAGATGGAGAGTCACCTTCACTGGGCTAGCGCGATGGTCGCGGTCTACCTACAGATGCGCCAGGTCCCCGAGGTGTGGCCCCCGGGTGTCGATCGGGTGATCCTCAGCCTTGCCGGTCGGAGCGCCAGCAACCCCACCGGTGACCAGATGCGCCAGGCCGGGTCTGTGGTCAGCCGGCCCGGGCAGCCCGAGTTTACCCTGGCTGAACACCTACTTTTGGACGCCTACCGGACAACCGCCGGGTAGGACACAACCCCCCTGCCAGGCGGTCAGGAGTCAGCCCCTCATCCCTCTGAACATCGGGGATGGGGGCTGTTCTTCATTGATGGGGCGTGTTTCCCCTAGTCAGGGCCCGGTTTGAGTCGGGTCTGTTGTATTGATTGCTTCCCGTTCGGCAAGGACATCGTCGACTCCAAGCACGTGCCCGCCGGCTCGGTGCCCCTGATCTCCATCTGATCACCCGTACCGAAATCCGGCGCCCGGCGTGCGAGCGCGCGCCTCAGGGAATAACCTGATCCAGAACCGGTTCCACGGCAGCGATGCCGAAACCCTAGGAGAGATATGACGAACGACGACGTTGCGGTGCTCCAGCACGGTGAGCACAAGGTCGAGCTCGCGGTGACGCAGGCGACCGAGGGCAACTCGGGCTACGGCATCAGCCAGCTCATGAAGGTCACCGGCAACACGACCCTCGACCCGGGCTTCACCAACACGGCGAGCTGCAAGTCGGCCATCACCTTCATCGACGGTGACAAGGGCATCCTTCGCTACCGCGGCTACCCGATCGAGCAGCTGGCCGAGAAGTCGACCTTCCTCGAGGTGGCCTGGCTCCTCATCTACGGCGAGCTGCCGACCGAGCAGGAGCTCGACGACTTCGCCGACCGGATCAACCACAAGTCGGTCCTCGACGAGCGCATGCGCGACCTGTTCCGCTGCTTCCCGCGTCGCTCCCACCCCATGGCCGTCCTCGCGTCCGGCGTGAACGCCATGGCCGCGTTCAACGCCGACGTGCTGTCTGTCAAGGACCCGGAGCAGATCGAGAAGGCGACCGTCCGCCTCATGGGCCAGTTTCCGACGCTGGCGGCGTACGCCCACAAGAACTCGATCGGCGAGCCGTTCCTCTACCCGCAGTCGAAGCTCTCGTACGTCGAGAACTTTCTGCGCCTGTCGTTCGGCAACGTGACCGAGGACTACGAGCTCGATCCCGCCGTCGTGCGCGCATTCGAGACGCTGTTCATCCTCCACGCCGACCACGAGCAGAACTGCTCGACCTCGACGGTCCGTCTCGTCGGCTCGTCCGAGGCGAACATGTACGCATCGGTCGCCTCCGGCGTCAACGCCCTGTCGGGCCCGCTGCACGGCGGCGCCAACCAGGCCGTCCTCGAGATGCTCATGCAGATCAAGAACGAGGGCATGGACGTCCCGACGTTCGTCTCGAAGGTCAAGGACAAGCAGTCCGGTGTGAAGCTCATGGGCTTCGGCCACCGCGTCTACAAGAACTTCGACCCCCGTGCCGTGATCATCAAGAAGCATGCCGACGAGATCCTCAACCAGACCGGCAAGTCCAACGAGTTGCTCGACCTGGCCAAGCAGCTCGAGGAGGTCGCGCTGAAGGATCCGTACTTCGCCGAGCGCAAGCTCTACCCGAACGTCGACTTCTACACGGGCCTGATCTACGAGGCGATGGGCTTCCCCGCCTCCTACTTCACCGCTCTGTTCGCCCTGGGCCGCCTGCCCGGCTGGATCGCCCAGTGGCGCGAGCAGATGGCCGACCCGCAGGGCAAGATCGGGCGTCCGCGCCAGGTCTACATCGGCGAGACCGAGCGCGACTACCCCGCCAAGTGAGCCAGCCGCACACGACGACGGAGGGCCGTCCCACCTCGGGTGGGGCGGCCCTTCGCCTTTCGCGGGTCAGTCGGGCAGCGTCACGGACAGCGCCGCGGCCACGTTGCGGGCGGTACGCGTGAGGGAGTCGGCCGCGCCGGCCAGCACGTCCTCCAGCGGCGCCACGCGGTCGACGCAGGCGATGACTGCGGTGAAGCCCTCGGCGTACAGCTCCTCGACGTCGTCGCCAAGGCTGCCCGCGATCGCGACGACGGGCACGCCGTGACGGCGGGCCACCTGGGCCACGCCCCACGGGGTCTTGCCGAACCGGGTCTGGCCGTCCATGCGCCCCTCACCGGTGATCACCAGGTCGGCGCGGGCGACCGCGGCCTCGAGGCCGGTGTGGTCGACGACGATGTCGATCCCGCGGCGCAGCTCGGCCCCGGTGAAGGCGAGCAGACCGGCGCCCAGCCCGCCGGCCGCGCCGGCGCCGGGCACGTCGGTGACGTCGCGACCCACGTCGGCGCGTACCCGTTCCCCGAAGGTGGCCAGCGCCGCGTCCAGTTCGCGTACGCACTGCTCGTCCGCGCCCTTCTGCGGACCGTAGACCGCCGACGCGCCCTCCGGGCCGCACAGCCGGTTGGTCACGTCGCAGGCGACCTCGACCTCGAGATCGGCCAGGCGGGGGTCGGCCGCGGAGGTGTCGATGCGGGCGAGGCGTGCCAGCGCCGCACCACCGGGTGGGAGCTCGTTCCCGTCGGCGTCGAGGAGGCGTACGCCCAGGGCCTGCGCCAGCCCGGCACCCGCGTCGTTGGTGGCCGAACCGCCCAGGCCGATGACGACGCGGCGCGCGCCGGCGTCGAGAGCGGCGCGCACGAGCTCTCCCGTCCCGAAGGTCGATGCGGACCGCGGGTCCCGCAGCCCCGGACGCACGAGGTGGAGCCCCGAGGCCTCGGCCATCTCGACGACCGCCGTCCGGCCGTCGCCCAGAGTTCCCCACAGCGCGTCCACCGGGTCGCCGAGGGGTCCGCGTACGCGGGTGGTGTGGGTACGCCCACCCGTGGCATCGACCAGCGAGCGGACCGTCCCCTCGCCGCCGTCGGCCATCGGCACGTGGGTGCAGACCACGTCGGGCCAAACCTGGCGCAGGCCCCTCTCCAGCGCGGCGCAGACCTCGAGGGCGGTGAGCGACTCCTTGAACGAGTCCGGAGCGAGCACGATCTCCATGGGTAGAGCGTAGGTGGGCTCCTCGTCTTGCTGGCGCTCGCTCGCAGACCGGGATGGGGAGGGCGCTCGCTCGAAGGCCGGGTCGCAGGGTGCCTCGGGATCGGATTTGGTCGCGGCCGGGGCGTGGGCGTAGAGTCATCCCCTGTTGCGCTCGATCGCAAACGGGAGTCGGTCTCCGCGGACCGCTCCGACTGGCCGAGACACGCCTTCGGGCGAGGGGTCTCGAGAAGCGGACGCTGGATCTCCGGCGCCTTTCTCGTGGCGCCGTCGAGGAACGGATCGGGTGCCGCCGCCTGTCCAGCATCTACCGAAGAAGGTTTGCGTGTCCACGTACAGCCCCAAGCCCGGCGAGATCGAGCGCAAGTGGGTCGTCATCGACGCCCAGGACGTCGTTCTCGGTCGCCTCGCCGTGGCTGCCGCCACTCTCCTGCGCGGCAAGCACAAGCCCACCTATGCCCCGCACGTCGACGGTGGTGACTTCGTCGTCATCATCAACGCGTCGAAGATCTCCCTGTCCGGCAAGAAGGGCACCGACAAGATGGCCTACCGCCACTCGGGTCGCCCGGGCGGCCTCAAGGCCACCCCCTACGGCGAGCTCCTCGAGAAGGATCCCCGCCGCGCCGTCGAGCTGGCCGTCTGGGGCATGCTGCCCAAGAACCGCCTGAGCCGTCAGCTGATGAAGAAGCTCAAGGTCTATGCCGGCCCGGAGCATCCGCACGCTGCCCAGAAGCCTGAGCAGTACCAGATCACCCAGATCGACCAGGTCGCCACGACCTCGGCCAAGTGAAGCCCGGAGATCACGAGAACATGTCTGAGCACGTAGAAGAGACCGAGAACCTCGAGGTCGACAACGCCTCCTTCACCGAGGGTGACCGCGAGATCGCGTACCGCTCCGAGACCGGCGCCACCGGCCCCGGCCAGGCCGAGCCCACCGCTCGCCCCGCCGTCGTCGCCCCCGGCATGGCCACGGGTCGCCGCAAGCAGGCCGTCGCCCGCGTCCGCATCGTCCCCGGCTCCGGCCACTGGAAGGTGAACGGCCGCACGCTGGAGGACTACTTCCCGAACAAGGTCCACCAGCAGGTCGCTTCCGAGCCGTTCGCCACCGCCGGTGTCGAGGGTTCGTACGACGTCATCGCCCGCATCCACGGCGGCGGCATCGCCGGCCAGGCCGGTGCGCTGCGCCTGGGCATCGCCCGTGCGCTCAACGGTGTCGACGCCGAGGCCTCGCGCCCCGCGCTGAAGAAGGCCGGCATGCTGACCCGCGACGCCCGCGTCAAGGAACGCAAGAAGGCTGGTCTCAAGAAGGCCCGCAAGGCTCCTCAGTACAGCAAGCGCTGATCCTGCCGTGGCGCGCCTCTTCGGGACGGACGGGGTCCGCGGTCAGGCCAACATGGACCTGACCGCGGAGCTCGCCCTGGAACTGTCGGTCGCCGCAGCCCATGTGCTCGGCGAGGCCGGAGCGTTCTCCGGCAACAGGCCCGTCGCTCTAGTGGGTCGCGACCCACGCGCGTCGGGCGAGTTCCTCGAGGCTGCTGTCGTGGCTGGTCTGGCCAGCGCCGGCGTGGACGTGATCCGCGTCGGCGTCGTGCCGACCCCCGGTGTGGCCTACCTCGTCGGCGCGACGGGGGCCGACCTCGGCGTCATGCTGTCGGCGAGCCACAACCCGATGCCCGACAACGGCATCAAGTTCTTCGCGCGCGGCGGTGCCAAGCTCGATGACGCCGTGGAGGACCTCATCGAGCAGCGCATGGGTGAGGAGTGGGAACGCCCGGTTGGCGCGTCCGTCGGCCGGGTGCGCGACGACGTCGCGCTGGTCGACGAATACGTGGGCCACCTCTGCTCCAGCCTCGGCGACACCCGGCTCGACGGCATCACCGTCGTGGTCGACTGCGCCAACGGCGCCGCCCACCACACGGCCGTGGCCGCCTTCGAGCGCTGTGGCGCGAAGGTCGTCGCCATCCACGCCGATCCCGACGGGACCAACATCAACGACGCCTGCGGTTCGACCCACATGAGCGACCTCCAGAAGGCCGTCGTCGACCACGGCGCCGACCTGGGCATCGCCCTCGACGGAGACGCCGACCGCTGTCTGGCGGTCGACGCCGACGGCGAGCTCGTCGACGGCGACCAGGTGCTGGCCGTGCTCGCCCTCGACCTCAAGGACCAGGGCAAGCTCGTCGGCGACACCGTCGTGGCGACGGTCATGTCGAACCTCGGCTTCGTCAACGCGATGCGCGACCACGACATCAAGGTCGACCAGACCAAGGTCGGCGACCGCTACGTGCTGGAGTCTATGCGTGACAACGGCTTCACCCTGGGCGGCGAGCAGTCGGGCCACGTGGTCATGAGCGAGTTCGCGACCACCGGTGACGGCGTGCTGACTGGTCTGCACCTCATGGGGCGCATGGCCGCGACGGGGCGCTCGCTCGCCGAGCTCGCCGGCGTCATGCGGCGTCTCCCGCAGGTGCTTATCAACGTCCGCGACGTCGACAAGGCCCGTGCGGCCCTCGAGCCGCAGATCATGCAGTCCGTCGCCCAGGAGCAGCAGGCGCTCGGCACCACGGGTCGTGTCCTGCTGCGACCGTCGGGCACCGAGCCCGTCGTACGCGTGATGGTCGAGGCCGCGACCCAGGACGGTGCCCAGGAGGTCGCTGAACGGCTCGCCGAGGTCGTCAAGCGGCACGCCAGCCTCTGAACCGAACCACAGGCACCGGGCCCCGGATCCATCACGGATCCGGGGCCCGAGTGCTTGAGGGATCGGTCAGGTCCTGTGGGCTGGTCAGATCTTGCGGATCCGTACCCACTTCACCTCGTGGTTCTCGCCCTTGCGCAGGATCGCCGTGGCGCGGCCGCGCGTGGGCCGGATGTTCGCGGCCAGGTTGGGGCCGTTGATCGTGTCCCAGATGTGGGTGGCGGTCTCGCACGCCTGCTCGTCGCTGAGCCCCGCGTACTTCTGGAAATAGGAGCGCGGGTCGCGGAACGCCGTCTCGCGCAGCGACATGAACCGGGTCAGGTACCAGCGGCGGATGTCGGCGTCGGACGCGTCGACATAGACCGAGAAGTCGAAGAAGTCGCTCAGCGCGAGGCCCGTCGTGCCGTCGGCGCGGGGGCGGGCGGGCTGGAGGACGTTCAGGCCCTCGACGATGAGGATGTCGGGCTGGTTCACCACGATCTCCTCACCGGGGATGATGTCGTAGGTCATGTGGGAGTAGACCGGGGCTGTGACCTGCGGCTTGCCCGACTTCACATCCATGACGAACCGCTGCAGCGCCCGGCGATCGTAGGACTCGGGGAAACCCTTGCGCTGGAGGATGCCGCGGCGCTCCAGCTCGGCGTTGGGCAGCAGGAAGCCATCGGTGGTGACGAGCTCGACGTGCGGGTGCTCGGGCCAGCGGGACAGCAGCGCCTGCAGCAGGCGGGCCGTGGTCGACTTGCCCACAGCGACCGACCCGGCCACGCCGATCACGAACGGCGTGCGCCGTGTCGTGAGCTGCAGGAACCGGTTCGACGAGCGGAACAGCTCGCCCGTGTAGTGGTGGTAGAGGCTCAACAGGCGGGTCAGGGGGAGGTAGACGTCAGCCACCTCCGCCAGGTCGATGGGGTCCCCCGTGCCACGCAGCTCATCGAGGAGCTCCTGGTCGATCGGTTGGTCCATCTGGCTGGCCATCGCGGCCCAGTCGGCGCGGCTGCGCTCGACGTAGGGGCCGCCTGTCTCAGCTGCGGTCTCGGAGGACATGCGGGACATTCTGCCGTAGCCGACGGCGGCCGGTACTGTTTCTCCCATGTGCGGAATCGTGGGATATGTCGGCAATCGCTCGGCCAAGGACGTCGTCGTCGACGGTCTTCGCCGCCTCGAATACCGGGGCTACGACTCCGCGGGTGTCGCCGTCGTCGTCGGTGAGGGCGCCGAGCGACGCGTCGAGTCGGCCAAGCGTGCGGGCAAGCTCACCAACCTCGAGGAGGCCCTGGCCGAGTCGCCGTTGACCGAGTCGGGCACCGGCATCGGCCACACGCGCTGGGCCACCCACGGCGCGCCCAACGACACCAACGCCCACCCGCACGTGTCGCAGTCGGGCCGAATCGCGCTGGTCCACAACGGCATCATCGAGAACTTCGCCGCGCTGCGCGACGAGCTCGACGGCGTGACGTTCGCGTCCGAGACCGACACCGAGGTGGCCGCCCAGCTGCTCGGCCGCGAGGTCGACAAGGGGGCCGACCTGGCCGATGCCATGCGTACGGTCTGCAAGCGCCTCCAGGGTGCGTTCACGCTCGTCGCCGTCGACGCCCACCAGCCCGGGCGTGTCGTCGCCGCCCGCCGCAACTCCCCGCTCGTGCTCGGTGTGGGCGAGGGCGAGAACTTCGTGGGGTCCGACGTCGCCGCGTTCATCGAATACACGCGCGACGCCGTCGAGCTCGGTCAGGACCAGATGGTCGAGATCACCGCCGACGGCTGGACGGTCACCGACTTCGACGGGAACATCGCCGACGTCAAGCCCTACTACGTCGACTGGGACACCTCGGCCGCCCAGAAGGACGGCTACGACTGGTTCATGCGCAAAGAGATCTTCGAGCAGCCGAAGGCGATCGCCGACACGCTGCTCGGCCGCCATGACGCGAAGGGGCGCCTGACTCTCGACGAGATCCGCATCGCGCCCGAAGAGTTGCGCGGCATCGACAAGATCATCATCATCGGCTGCGGCACTGCCCACTACGCCGGCCTGGTCGCGAAGTACGCCATCGAGCACTGGACGCGTACGCCCTGCGAGGTCGAGCTGGCCTCGGAGTTCCGCTACCGCGACCCGATCGTCGGCCCGGGCACGCTGGTCGTCGCCATCTCCCAGTCGGGCGAGACCGCCGACACCCTCATGGCGATCCGCCACGCGAAGGATCAGGGGTCCAAGGTCCTCGCGATCTGCAACACCAACGGGTCGACGATCCCGCGCGAGTCGGACGCGGTGATCTACACCCACGCCGGCCCCGAGATCGGCGTGGCCTCCACCAAGGGCTTCCTGACCCAGGTGCTCGCGTGCTACCTGCTCGGTCTCTACCTCGCCCAGGTCAAGAACACGAAGTTCGGCGACGAGATCGCCTCGGTGATGGCCGAGCTCGAGCGCGTGCCCGGGTTGATCCAGGAGGTCCTCGACGACCTCGATCCCGTCATGCAGCTCGCGGGTCGGCTCAAGGACCAGAAGGCCGTGCTCTTCCTCGGCCGCCACGTGGGCTTCCCCGTCGCCCTCGAGGGTGCGCTGAAGCTCAAGGAGCTGGCCTACATCCACGCCGAGGGGTTCGCCGCCGGCGAACTGAAGCACGGCCCGATCGCGCTGATCGAGGAGGGCCTGCCGGTGTTCGTGATCGTGCCCCCGCGTGGCCGCGACATGCTCCACGACAAGGTCGTGTCCAACATCCAGGAGATCCGTGCCCGCGGTGCGCGGACCATCGTCCTCGCCGAGGCCGACGACGACGTGGTGGCTCCGTACGCCGACCTGCTGCTCGGCCTGCCGAAGGTATCCACGCTGCTCCAGCCGCTGCTGGCCGCCGTGCCGCTGCAGGTGTTCGCCTGCGAGCTGGCGACCCAGATGGGCCACGACGTCGACCAGCCGCGCAACCTGGCCAAGTCGGTCACGGTCGAGTGATCCCACGTCGGGCCCGCCCCGCTCCTCGTCTCGCTGGCGCTCGCTGGGAGAGCGGTGGGGTGGCGGCTCGCCCGGAGGGGGGAGGTCACCGATGATCGTCGGGATCGGCGTCGACGTCTGCGACGTCGCGCGGTTCGCGGCGGCGTGCGAGCGACGTCCCGGGTTCGCCCGCCGCTGGTTGACCGATGCCGAGGCCGACCGGCCCGTGGAGGGCCAGGCAGCGCGGTACGCCGCCAAGGAGGCGCTCGCCAAGGCCCTGCGCGTCGAGCAGGCGCTGGGCTGGCACGACGCCGAGGTCGCCGTCGACGATCACGGCCGCCCGTCGTTCGTCACCCGCGGCACGGTCGCGGCGCGCATGGCCGACCTCGGGGTCACCACGGTGCACCTGTCGCTGTCCCACGACGCGGGTGTCGCCACGGCCTTCGTCGTGTGCGAGGCCGCTGGTCTTAGAGTGGACGGGTGAAGTTCGCGTACTCGATCGATCAGGTCCGGCTGGCCGAGGAACGGGCGCTGGTCGACGACGACGGCGAGCTGATGCAGCGAGCCGCCTCAGGCCTGGCGTGGGCCGTGCGCCGCGTCCTGCGGGAGCGCACCGGCGGCCACCGGGGCCGACAGGTCGTCCTGCTGGTCGGCCCGGGCAACAACGGCGGTGACACCCTGTACGCCGGCGTGCGCCTGCTGCGCGCCGGGGTGCGCGTACGCGCCTGGTGCCAGTCCGACCGCTTCCACGCCCGCGCCGCCAAGGCGTTCCAGGATGCCGGCGGCACCTGGATCGGCCGCGTGCGCGACCTGCTGCCGGCCCTCGAACGCGTCGACGCGGTCGTCGACGGCATCTACGGCATCGGCGGGCGAGCCGGGCTCGAGGGCGACCTGGTCACGATCGCACAGCGGGCCGCGGGCTCACCCGCCGCGCTGGTCGCCTGCGACGTGCCGTCGGGCGTCGACGCCGACACCGGCCGGGGCGACGGCTTCGTCGCCGACCTGACCGTCACGTTCGGTGGCCTCAAGCCCTGCCACGTCACCCATCCGGGGCTCGGATCGTGCGGCCGCGTCGAGCTGGTCGACATCGGCCTCGTGCTCGACGACGAGCCGCTGCTGGCCGTCTGGGAGCCGTTCGACGTAGCCGACGTCTGGCCGTGGCCCGACGCGACCAGCGACAAGTACTCGCGCGGTGTCGTCGGGATCGACGCCGGGTCGCCGCGCTACCCCGGTGCTGCCGTCCTCGCCACCGGGGGAGCGGTGCACGCCGGCGCCGGCATGGTCCGCTTCCTCGGTGCCGGGACCGTCGCCGACCGGGTCGTCGACCACTTCCCGAACGTCGTGCTCGGCACCGGCCGCTGCCAGGCCCACCTGGCTGGCTCGGGCTGGGGTGACCGCCGCGACGCGCGCGACCGCATCGAGTCGCTGCTGGCGACCAACGTGCCGTGCGTCGTCGACGCCGACGGCCTGACCCACCTGCCGCCCCGTCTCCACCGCGCGCTGCTCACCCCGCACGCGGGTGAGCTGGCCCGCCTGCTCGGCGTCGAGCGTGCCGCGGTGGAGGCCGAGCCGATCATCCACGTGCGCCGCGCCGCCGACGACCTGGGCGCCACCGTCCTGCTCAAGGGTGCGACGCAGTATGTGGCGGCGCCCGGCCGTCGAAGCGTCGCCGTGGCCGTCCACGGTCCGGCCTGGACGGCCCAGGCGGGGTCCGGAGACACGCTCGCCGGGGTCTGTGCCACGCTCCTGGCGGCCGGCCTGCCCGCGTACGAGGCCGCCATGGCCGCCGCGTCGGTGCAGGCGATGACCGCGGCCCGCCACCCGGGCCCGCGGTCCCCGCAGGAGCTCGCCGTCCTCATGCCCGACACCATCGCCGCGCTCGACCCGCTCGGGCGCATCCCCTCACCCGCCGACAGGACCCGCCCGTGACCATCAGCGACGTCTCGACCACCAGCGCGCGCATCCACCTCGACCGCTTCGTGGCGAACGTGCGGGCCGTCCAGGCGCACGTGGCCCCCACCGAGGTGATGGTCGTGGTGAAGGCCGACGCGTACGGGCACGGCATGGTCGCCTGCGCTCGCGCGGCGCGCGAGGCCGGGGTGGGCTGGCTCGGCGTCGCCACGGTCGGGGAGGCGCTCGCGCTCCGCGAGTCCGGTGACCGGGGCCGCCTCATGGCCTGGATGTTCGGCGAGGACACCGACCTCGCCGAGCCCGTCGCCGCCGATGTCGACCTCGGCATCCACCGGGTCGAGCACGTCGGCCGCGTCGCGGCCGCCGCGGCCACCGCAGGGCGCACCGCCCGCGTCCACCTCAAGATCGATACCGGCCTGTGCCGCAACGGCGCCACGCCCGAGCAGTGGGACGAGCTCTGCCTCGCCGCGCTGGAGGCCGAACGCGCGGGTGCCCTCGAGGTCGTGGGCGTGTGGACCCACCTCGCGTCGTCCGACGACCTGTCCCTGCCCGCCACCGCGCGCCAGCTCGACGTTTTCGACACCGCGTACGCGCGGGCGCGCGAGCTGGGCCTGAAGCCCCCCATCCGCCACGTCGCCAACTCGGCCGCCGCGCTGCAGGTGCCGCGGGCGCGCTACGAGATGGTGCGGCTCGGCGTGGCCGCGTACGGCATCGACCCGGCCGACGGCGACATCGCCCGACGACAGGGTGTCGAGCTGCAGCCGGTCATGGAGCTGCGGGCCCAGCTGGTGAACGTCAAGGACGTCCCGGCGGGTGCCGAGGTGTCCTACGGCGGCACCTGGACCGCACCCACCGCGACCCGCCTCGGGCTGGTCCCGCTGGGCTATGCCGACGGCATCCCGCGCCACGCGTCCGGCACGGCCCAGATGCTCGTCGGCGGGCGCGTCGTGCCGCTTCGTGGCCGAGTATGCATGGACCAGATGATCGTCGAGCTCGGCCCGGACGCCGCCGACGTCCCGGGCGACGAGGTCTGCCTGTTCGGTGCCCCCGGAGCCCCCCGCGCCGAGGAGTGGGCCCGCTGGAGCGACACGATCGGCTACGAGGTCGTCACCCGCATCGGTCCCCGCGTCCCCCGCGTCCATCTGTCCGCCACGTCCCACGAGGAGTCCCGACCATGAGCCGTCGCCGCAGGCCGAACCCGTCGAAGATCGCGCAGGGGCTCGGGGTCGTGGGTGGGGTGACGGCCCTCGCCGCGGGTGCGGCGGCGGGCGGCCTCGAGATCGAGCGACGTCGCATGCTGCGGCGCCATCCCGAACCCCTGGAGATCGGCGGGCACCCGTTCTTCTCCCTGCGCGGGTCCGGGCCCGATGTGGTGACGCCCGACGGGGTCGGCCTCCATGTCGAGGTCGACGAGTTCGACGAGTACGCCCCGATCGGGGCGGTCGAGCCGGGCCTGACGGTGGTGCTGGTCCACGGCTACGTGCTGTCGATGCACTGCTGGCACTACCAGCGGGCCTACCTGCGCGGCCGCCACAAGATCGTCCTCTACGACCAGCGCTCCCACGGGCGCTCGGGCCGCTCGTCGAGCACGCTGTCGCGGGTCTCCCAGCTGTCGAAGGACCTGTTGCAGGTGCTGGAGGCCACGACAGAGGCCGACGAGCCGGTCGTGCTGATCGGCCACTCGATGGGCGGCATGACGATCCAACAGCTGGCGATCGACCGGCCGGACCTGTTCGGCACCAAGGTCATGGGCGTCGGGCTCGTCGCCACGTCGTCGGGCGGCCTGTCGCAGCACTCGATCGTCCCGGGCATCCCCGGTTCGGTGTTCTCCCGCATCGCGCCCGGCCTGCTCGGCATCATGAACCGCGCCCCCGGCATGGTCGAGCGGTCACGCCGCGCCACGATGGACCTCGGTTTCGTGGCCACCAAGAACATGTCGTACGGGTCCGACGTGCCAGCCTCCTACGTCGACTTCATGTCGCAGATGGTCGCAGAGACGCCCATGGAGGTGATCGCCGACTTCTACCCGGGGTTCGCCGAGTTCGACGGTGAGGCTGCGTTCGACACGCTCGCCCGTGTCGAGACGAGCGTCGTCGGTGGCGAGGAGGACGTGATCCTGCCGGTGCAGCACGTCGAGAGGATCATCGAGCTTCTGCCCGGCGCCGAGACGTTGGTGCTGCCCGATTCCGGCCACATGGGCATCATCGAGCACCACGGCCAGATCAACGAGCACCTCCAGCGGCTCATCGACCGCGCGGCGCGACATCTCGCATGAACCCGGCCGGAGGATGGGCTGATGCCGTCCATGGCCGCGCTCGACGGCCCGTTACGTCGTCGCCGAGTCGCGCAGCCGCTTGAGAGCGTGGCCCGCGGCCCCTGCAGGAGACGTTCCATCTGTACGTCGACGATGAGGGCGTGCTGTGCACCGACCACGTACTCGACCTGTGGGGCGCGCGGGTGCTCCAGGTGCACTACCGCCTGACGCGGGTCTGAGCTCCTCGTCCCGTTGGCCTTCGTCGTCCCGCTGCGTTCTCGTCTCGCACCGCGGCCGGGGCGAGGCGAGGTCAGAGGTCCAGGCTGGCCTTGGCGCGCTCGACGGCCGTGGGCCAGTCGGGCGACTGCACGCGGTGGGCGGCCAGCGCCGACGACAGCGTGCAGCCGGTTCCGCGGGTGCTCGTGCCGCGGACCCACGGCGCGCGGAACTCGTGGGTGCCGTCGGGGCCGGCGAGCACGTCGACGGCCTCGGGCAGCCCGGCGAGGTGGCCGCCCTTCAGCAGCACCAGCGGGGCACCCAGCTCGTCGCGCAGGCGCTGGGCCTGGGCGTACATCTCCTCCAGCGACGTCGCCTCCGGCGCGCCGAGCAGTACGCCCGCCTCGGGCAGGTTCGGCGTGATGATCGATGCCAGCGGCACCAGACGGCGCATCGCCGCGGTCGCGTCCTCGTCGAGCAGGCGCGCTCCGGACGTCGAGACCATCACGGGGTCGACCACGCGCGGGACATCGGCCAGCGGCACACGCGAGAACCAGTCGATGACGACCTCGACCAGGGGAGCGGCGGCGAGCATGCCGACCTTCACCGCGTCGACCCGGCAGTCGTCGAGGAGCGTACGCAGCTGTTCGTCGACGAACTCCGGTGGGACGGCGTGCACGCCAGTGACACGGCCGGGGCTCTGGGCCGTCAGTGCGGTGATCACGGCACACCCCCAAGCACCGGCCTGCTCGAACGTCCGCAGGTCGCGGACGATCCCCGCCCCGCCGGACGGGTCGTTGCCAGCGATGGTGAGGGCCACCGGCTGCTGCGGGCGCGGGGAGGGGCTCGGCTTCACGCTCATGGGCGGCAGCCTAGTCACGCGAGGGCCCGCACTACGGATCCGGGGTTTGCGCGGGGGCGCGCGGGGGCGTACGTTGGCGCATACCCACGCGGGGGTCCTCGGCAGAGGGCTGAGATCGGGCTGTTGCCGCCCGGACCGTTCGAACCTGTCCGGCTCATACCGGCGAAGGAAGATGAGGAGCATCCACTCATGTCTGAGATCCATCCCCAGCACCGCCTCGACCACGTCACCGAGGGCGACGTCAGCGTGCCCGTGACGGCCATCTCGCTGGCCGACTCGCCCGACGGCACGCCCAACGCCGACGTGCACGTCTACCGCACGTCCGGCCCGGGGTCCGACCCCGAGGTCGGACTGCCGGCGTTCCGCGCGCAGTGGATCGTCGACCGGGGCGATGTCGAGACCTACGAGGGTCGCGAACGCAACCTGCTCGACGACGGCCGCTCCGCGGTACGCCGCGGCGAGGCATCCCTGGCCTGGAAAGGCGAGCGACGCCAGCCGTTGCGCTCGATCGAGGGACGCCGCGTCACCCAGATGCACTACGCGCGCCAGGGCATCATCACCCCCGAGATGCGCTTCGTGGCCCTGCGCGAGAACGTCGCCGTCGAGCTCGTCCGCAGCGAGGTCGCCGCCGGCCGCGCGATCATCCCCGCCAACATCAACCACCCCGAGTCGGAGCCGATGATCATCGGCCGCCGCTTCCTGACCAAGGTCAACGCCAACATCGGCAACTCGGCGGTCACCTCGTCAATCGCCGAGGAGGTCGAGAAACTGACGTGGGCGACCCGCTGGGGTGCCGACACGGTCATGGACCTCTCGACCGGTGACGACATCCACACCACCCGCGAGTGGATCCTGCGCAACTCGCCCGTCCCGATCGGCACGGTGCCGATCTATCAGGCGCTGGAGAAGGTCGACGGCCAGGCCGAGAAGCTGACGTGGGAGATCTTCCGCGACACCGTCATCGAGCAGGCCGAGCAGGGCGTCGACTACATGACGATCCACGCCGGTGTATTGCTGCGCTACGTGCCACTGACCGCCAACCGCGTCACCGGCATCGTCTCCCGCGGCGGCTCGATCATGGCCGGCTGGTGCCTCGCCCACCACAAGGAGTCTTTCCTCTACGAGAACTTCGACGAGCTGTGCGAGATCTTCGCCCGCTACGACATCGCGTTCTCGCTGGGTGACGGCCTGCGTCCGGGCTCGGTCGCCGACGCCAACGACGAGGCCCAGCTGTCGGAGCTGCGTACGCTGGCCGAGCTCACGCAGCGCGCCTGGGCGTACGACGTGCAGGTCATGGTGGAGGGCCCCGGTCACGTGCCGCTCGACCTGGTGGAGGAGAACGTACGCCTCCAGCAGGACTGGTGCCACGGCGCGCCGTTCTACACGCTCGGCCCGCTCGTCACCGACATCGCGCCCGGCTACGACCACATCACCTCGGCGATCGGTGCGGCGGTGATCGCCCAGCACGGCACGGCGATGCTCTGCTACGTCACGCCCAAGGAGCATCTGGGGCTGCCGAACCGCGACGACGTCAAGACGGGCGTGATCACCTACAAGATCGCCGCCCACGCCGCCGACGTCGCCAAGGGCCACCCGGGCGCGCGGGTCCGCGACGACGCCCTGTCGAAGGCCCGTTTCGAGTTCCGCTGGCACGACCAGTTCGCGCTGTCGCTCGACCCGGACACCGCCATCGCCTACCACGACGAGACCCTGCCCGCCGAGCCGGCCAAGACCGCCCACTTCTGCTCGATGTGCGGCCCGAAGTTCTGCTCGATGCGCATCTCGCAGGACATCCGGGACCAGTACGCCGACTCACAGCTCGCCAAGGAGATGGAGGCCAAGTCGAAGCAGTTCGTGGAGCTGGGCTCCAGCGTGTACCTGGACGCGCAGACCGCACGTGACGGTGGCGACGCCGTCCAGGCGGGTCGGTGAGCGGGACTCCTCGTCCTGGCCGCCAGCCGCCTGGCTCGGAGATCGAAGAACAGGTGGGTGAGAGGCTCGGGCGAGCGCTGCCCGAGGAGGGACGGGCCGCGCTCCGCGGTGGCGTGGTCGGCAATTTCGTCGACCAGCTCCACATCTTCCTCCCGCTGCTGGCGCTCGCGCCGGCGCTGAAGACGGTGGCGGGTGGGCACGCCACCGCGATGACCGGGGCTCTGGTCGTCATGGCGATGCTGCTCGGGCGTCCCGTCGGCGGCATCGTGTTCGGCCGGTTCGCCGACCACCTCGGGCGTACAAGGACCACCACCATGGCCATCGCCGGCACCGCCGCCTGCACGCTCGGCATCGCCGCCGTGCCCACGCACGAGGTGATCGGGCCGGCCGCGATCGTGATCGTGCTGCTGCTGCGTTTCCTGGGCGGGATCTTCATCGCCGGGGAATACTCGGCGGCCATCCCTCTGGCGATGGAGTGGTCGCGGCCCCGGCGCCGCGGCCTGTTCTCGGGCCTGATCATGGCGATGGCTCCGTGGGCGCAGGCGACGATTGCGTTCGCCAGCGCGGCGCTGCTCAACGGTCTCGGCCCCACCGCGTACGCGGCGTGGGGCTGGCGCCTGTGTTTCGTCGCGGGTGGCTGCGCGTCGCTGGCGATGCTCGTCTACTACCGCACCCACGTCGCCGACGCGCCGCTGCCGCTGGCGGCGCCGAAGGGGGATAGGCCCCGGCTGGTCGACCTGCTGGCCGGGCCGTACGCCAGCGCGTTCTGGCAGATGTTCGGCCTGATGACCGGCCTGTGGTTCCTCACCAACATGACGGTCATGGTCCTGACCGCGCGCCTCGGCAGCGATGCCGGCCTGTCCCCGGCGACGGTCTCGACCGTCATCGGGGCGGCTGCGATCGGGCAGGCGGTCGTGATGTCGCTGACCGGTCACCTGTCGACGGCGACGGGGCGCCGCCGGTTCTTCGTGGGCTGGGGCCTGCTCGCCGCCGTCGCCGGACCGGTGCTGTGGTGGCTGGCAACTGCCCGCATCCTGCCGGTGTGGCTGGTCGCTGCGGCCGCGATCGGGACGCAGGTCGTCACGGTGACCGCCTACGGACCCATCGGGGCGTACCTGTCGGAGCGTTTCCCGGCGGCGATCCGCTCGACGGGCTACGGGACCGCGTACAGCCTGTCGATCGTCGTGCCCGCGCTCTACCCGTACTACCTGCCTGCGCTCGAGGCGGTCGCCGGGCGCACGGGGGCAGTCCTCGCGTTGATCGTGCTGGGCGGCCTGCTGGTGGCCGCGTGCGGGGCGATGGGCCCCGCGCTGCGACCGGCCGAGCTCGACCACGACGTCGAGACCATCGCCGAGGCGGTCGGGCGTGCCTGAGCCGATCGGGCACGATGGTGCGGTGGATGATGTTCTGGGAGCCGTACGCGATCGCCGCCCGCTGGTGCACTGCCTGACGGCGGCGGTCTCGATGAACTTCGTCGCCGACGCCCTGCTCGCGGCCGGGGCCCGACCGATGATGACCGAGACGCTCGAGGAGGCGCCCGTCGTCGTCGGCGCCGCGCAGGCGCTGCTGGTGAACCTCGGCACGCTCAGCACCGACGGCATGACCGGCATCCCGGCGACGGTCCGCGCGGCGCGCGAGCGCGGCCTGCCGTGGGTCCTGGACCCCGCTGCCGTCGGCCTGCCGCCGGTGCGCACGGCGATGGCGCGTGAGCTGCTGGCGTCGGGTCCGAGCGTCGTGCGCGGGAACGCGTCGGAGATCCTGGTCCTCGCCGACGACGGCCGCGGTGGCAGCGGGCCAGACGCCACGGACTCCGTGGAGGCCGCCGAGGCCGGGGCGCGATGCCTGGCCGAGCGGCATGGCTGCGTGGTCGCGGTATCGGGACCGACCGACCTCGTGGTCGCCCCAGGGCGCCCCACGGCCACGCTCATCGGTGGTGAGCCCATGCTCACCCGGGTCACGGGCACAGGCTGCGCCCTCGGTGCGCTCGTGGCGGCGTGCTGCGCTGTGGCCGAGCCGGAGGTAGCGGCGCGTACCGCCTCGGCATGGATGAGCCGGGCAGCCGAGCGGGCCGCGGCACGGGCCTCAGGACCGGGGTCGTTCAAGATCGAGCTGCTGGACGCGCTGGCGGGCCTGCAGGACCTGACCGACGACGTGGGGGAGCGATGAGCCTGGACCTGCGGTGCTACGTGATCACGTCCGGGACGGGGCGTACGACCGTCGAGAAGGCGGCCGCCGCGGCGGCTGCGGGTGCGGGGGTGGTCCAGGTCCGCGCGAAGGATGTGGGCGTACGCGACCTCATGGCGCTGTGCGGGCAGGTCCGCGATGCCGTCCGCACAGCTAACCCCGCCACGCGCGTCGTCGTCGACGACCGGGCCGACGTGGCGTACGCGGTGGGCCTCGACGGCGTCCATCTGGGCCAGGACGACCTGCCCGTCGCCGACGCCCGCCGCATGCTGGGTCCGGACGCGACCATCGGGCTCACCACCGGCACGCTGGCGCTCGCCGAGGCGGCACGCGAGGTGGGGGACCTGATCGACTACGTCGGCGCGGGACCGTTCCGGCCGACGCCGACGAAGGACTCGGGGCGGCCGCCGCTGGGGCTGGCGGGCTATCCGCCGATCGTGGCGGCCAGCCCGGTGCCGGTGGTGGCGATCGGTGACGTGCAGGTCGACGACGTCGCCGACCTCGCGGCGACCGGTGTCGCGGGCGTGGTGATGGTGCGTGCCGTCATGGGTGCCGACGACCCGGGCGAGGTGGTCACGCGGGCGATGGCCGAGTGGGAGCGCGCTCTGCGCAGCTGATCAGGCGACGCGGGATCGCTCGTTCGCGACGACCTCGATGGCCTCGACGTAGTAGTCGACCAGGCGCTCGCACATGAACGACCAGGTGCGGTGCTCGACGGCGTCGCGGGCCCGCAGCGAGAACTGATGGCGCTTGTAGTCGTCACCCAGCAGGTCGCGCACGTGGCCGCGCATCGACGCGAGGTCGCCCGGCGCGTACAGCCAGCCGGTGTGGGAGGAGTCGATGAGGTCGATGGGGCCGCCGCGAGCCGGCGCGATGGCAGGCACGCCGGAGGCGAGGGCCTCCTGGATCGACTGGCAGAACGTCTCCATCTCGCCGGGGTGGACGAAGACGTCCATCGACGCGAGCGCGCGGGGGAGGTCGTCGCCGGTGAGCTGGCCGAGGAACGTCGCGTGGGGCAGGAAGGCCTCCAGCTCGTGGCGTCGCGGCCCGTCACCCACCACGACCGTGCGTGTGCCGGGCAGGTCGGCGAGGGCCTGGAGGTCTTCGACGCGCTTCTCGAAGGCGAGGCGGCCGACGTAGCCGATGAGCTTCTCGCCGTTGGGGGCGAGCTCGGCGCGCAGCGATTCGTCGCGTTTGGCAGGGTCGAAGCGGACCGAGTCGACGCCGCGGCCCCACAGGCCGACGCGCTGCACGCCGACGGAGACGAGCTGCTGGCGGGCGAAGGTCGAGGGCGCGAGCGTCATCGTCGCGAGCTGGTGGACGTTGCGCACCCACTTCCACAGCAGCGGCTCGGCTTGGGGGAAGCCGTACGCCTTGGCGTACGTCGGGATCTCGGTCTGGTAGATCGCGACCGTCGGGATGTTCATCGACCGTGCGGCCTGGAGGGCGCGCTCACCGATGGAGAACGGGGCGGCGACGTGGACGATGTCGGGGCGGAAGTCGGCGAACGTGCGCTCGAAGCGCCACTGTGGCTGGGTGCCCACCCGCACCTGTGCATAGCCGGGGAGGGCCAGCGAGGGCACGCCCACGACGGGGAACCCCTCGTACTCGCGCGGCGCCTGGCCGGCATGAGAGGGGGCGATCACCAGCGCCTCGTGCCCCTCCGCCCGGAGGTGCTCGAGGACCCGCAGCACGGAGTGGGTGACTCCGTTGACCTGCGGCAGGAACGATTCGGTGACAATGGCAACCCGCACGCCTACAACGTACGCGCTGAGGTGACGCGAGCCCCAACCCATGGTGAACGTGTACGCGAACTCGAGGTGACGAGATGGCGACGAACCGGGCAGGCGGAGCCACGATTTCGGGAGGGCCGTGACCCAGTGGTAAGGTGTGTGAGTTGACCGCGCGGCTGACTGAGCAACTGGTGACTCCACACGGCTCAGGCAGTGCGATCCCGGCTGCAAGACCGCAGACCGGAACATGAGGCCAACCCGCCGAGGCGGGCGCCCGAGGTTCGTCTTCCGCCACCACCTTCTCTGACCCGCCGACGCGCGGTGTCCTCCGGGCTGGCCGCTGACGCACCTGACCAGCGGACCCCTGAGTCCAGAAGTGAGTGCACCATGTCCAAACGACCCACCACACCCATGCGAAGCAAGCTGAAGGCCGGCGGCAAGAAAAAGTCCGCCCCGAAGTCCTTCAAGGCCGACGGTACCCCCAAGAAGCGCTGGAGCCCGGCGGAGCGCGCCGAACGCGGCCACAGCCCGCGCCGCGGCGGCGGCCAGCCCCGCTCGTTCGGCCGACGGGACGACCGCTCGTCCAACGAGCGTTCCTTCGACCGTCGTGACGACCGCTCGTCCAACGAGCGTTCCTACGACCGTCGCGACGACCGCTCGTCCAACGAGCGTTCCTACGACCGTCGCGACGACCGCGGGGCCCGCAACACCGATCGTGGCGGCCGCAACTTCCCCAGCACTCGCGGCGACCGCGGTTTCAACCGTGACGACCGCGGTGACCGCGGTTTCCGGCGCGACGACCGCGCGAGCCGCGACGACCGTCGCGGCGGCCACAACCGGGACGAGCGGGGCTACAACCGGGACGACCGCGGCTACAACCGGGACGACCGCGGTTACAACCGGGACGATCGCCGTCAGAGGCGTGACTTCAAGCGCGACGACCGGTTCGAGGACCGTGGCGCAGGCAAGCCCTACGCGGCGCGTCCGGCCCACACGGCGCCCCGTCCCGACCGCGCCGGTGCGCGCCCCGAGCCCAAGGAGCTCCGCCGATCCTTCCGTGACGACGAGCGCGACCACAAGCGCGACGACCGTGGTTTCAACCGCGAGGACCGTGGTGCGAAGCGTGAGTTCAACCGTGACGATCGTGGTTTCAACCGTGACGACCGTGGTTTCAACCGTAACGACCGTGGCCCGAAGCGTGAGTTCAACCGCGACGACCGTGGCCCGAAGCGTGAGTTCAACCGCGACGACCGCCGCGACAACGACGCCAACGACGCCGACCAGATGAGCTGGGCCGAGGCAGAGGCCATCGAGGTGGACGAGTCGACCGTCTCCGACGACGCCGGTTTCGCCGAGCTCGGCTTGCCCAAGTCGCTGGTGGGTGCGCTCGACCAGCAGGGCATCACCTCGCCGTTCCCGATCCAGGCGGCGACGATCCCCGACGCGCTGACCGGTCGCGACGTGCTCGGCCGTGGCCAGACCGGCTCGGGCAAGACCCTGGGCTTCGGCCTCCCGCTGCTGGCCCGCCTGTCCGCGAACGGCCCGGGCCAGGGCGCCGGCCGCGCCCCGCGCGCCGTCATCCTCGTGCCGACCCGCGAGCTGGCCCTCCAGGTCGCCGACGTGGTCTCGCCGCTGGCCAAGGTGGTCGGCCTCTCAGTCACGTTGATCTGCGGTGGCATGGCCTTCGGCCCCCAGCTCAAGGCGTTCGACCGCGGCGTCGACGTCGTCGTCGCCACGCCCGGTCGCCTCATCGACCTGATGGAGCAGGGTGCTGCGAACCTCTCCGAGGTCGAGATCACCGTGCTCGACGAGGCCGACCACATGGCCGATCTGGGCTTCCTGCCCGCCGTCACCACGATCCTCGACGCGGTGCCGGCCGAGGGCCAGCGCCTGCTGTTTTCCGCCACGCTCGACCGCGGCATCGACCGGATCGTCAAGCAGTACCTGCACGACCCCGTCATCCATGAGGTCGACTCCGACCGCGCGTCGGTCGAGACGATGGAGCACCGCGTGCTCCACGTCCTGCCCCACGACAAGAACGCCATGACAGCCGCCATCGCCAACCGCGAGGGCCGCACCGTGGTGTTCGTGCGTACGCAACGCGGTGCCGACCGCATCGCCGGCCAGCTCCGCGACGCCGGTGTGATGGCCGGCGCGCTGCACGGCGGCCTGACCCAGGGTGCCCGCGCCCGCATCCTCAACGCGTTCAAGGAGGGCACCGTCCCCGTCCTCGTCGCCACCGACGTCGCCGCCCGCGGCATCCACGTCGACGAGGTCTCGCTGGTGCTCCAGGTCGACCCGCCCATGGGCCCGAAGGACTACCTGCACCGTGCCGGGCGTACCGCCCGCGCCGGCGGCACCGGCGTCGTCGCGTCCATTGTCCTGCCCCACCAGCGCCGCGAGATGCAGCGCCTGACCAAGCAGGCCGGTGTTGCCGCCGACCCGATCGAGATCCGTCCCAGCGATGACCGCCTGTTCGACCTCACCGGCGCGCGTACGCCGGAGGCCGAGGCGATCTCCGAGGCCGAGTACGCCGCGGTCATCGCCCCGCCGAAGCCCCAGCGCAAGGCCCGCCCGCAGGGTGGCCGCGGTGGGAAGTGGGAGGACCGCAAGGGTTACGGCAAGCGCGGTGGCGGCTTCAATCGTGGACAGGGCCGACGCCCCCGCGACTGATCGGGTGTGATGGACCGGTGAACGAACAACCGCACGACGACGAGGCCCTCCCCGTCGAGCCGAGCCTGCCCGTCGAGCTGAGCCTGGTCGAGGTCGCCGACGCCGAGGGCGCCGTGGAGGTCATCCACGCCGCCTTCGGCGCCCGCGCCCAGGTCGACCCGCCGCCGCCGGCGCTGTCGGAGACTCCCGAGTCGCTGGCGGCCGAGATCGCTCGCGGCTCCGGCGTGCTGGCGCGGGTCGACGGCCGGCCCGCCGGCGTGATCCTGCTCCAGCGCACCGACGAGCGGGGTGTGGTCACGCTCCAGCGCGTCTCGGTCCACCCGTCCTACCAGCGCCACGGCGTGGGCGCGGCCATGGTCGCCGCCGTCCAGCAGGTGGCCGCCGACGACGGCTTCGCCGTCGCCGAGTTGTTCGCCCGCAAGGAATTCCCCCAGGTCGTCGCGTGGTGGGAGCGTCAGGGCTACGTCCGCGTACGCGAGGTCGAGCACGGCTTCTGGCTGCGCCGCCCGCTGCCGGTCGTCGCCGACGCACCGACCCGCGAGGCCATGCACGACCTCGGCGAGCGCCTCGCCGGCGTGCTGCGCGCCGGTGACGTCGTCATCGCCTCCGGCGACCTGGGTGCGGGCAAGACCACCCTCACCCAGGGCATCGGGCGCGGTCTCGGCGTCGAGGGCCCGGTCATCTCGCCGACGTTCGTGCTGTCGCGCGTCCACCGCTCGCAGGGCGACGGTCCCGACCTGGTCCACGTCGACGCGTACCGTCTCGGCTCGACCGACGAACTGGAGGACATCGGACTCGCCGACACGCTCGACCGCTCCGTCACGCTGGTCGAGTGGGGCAACGGGCTGGCCGAGGGCCTGTCCGACAGTCATCTCGCCATCGACATCCGCCGCAGCGACGTCGAGGGCGACGAAGAGCGTCGGGTCTACCTCACAGGCACCGGACCGCGCTGGGACCGCGACATCCTCGCCGCGCTCGGCACCGACCCGTCATGATCACCAGGGAGCACGCATGAGCCTCGTCATCGGCATCGACACCTCCGCCGACGTACGCGTCGGCGTCGCCCGCGACGGCCAGGTAGTCGCGCGTCGCGAGGTCGCCGACACCCGTCAGCACGTCGAGGCGCTCGCTTCGCTGATCCACGACGCCGTCGCGGAGGCGGGCTCCCCCGACGACCTCTCGCTGGTGTGCGTCGGGCTGGGGCCAGGACCGTTCACCGGCCTGCGCGTCGGCATCGTCGCCGCTCAGGTGCTCGCGTCCGTACGCCACGTACCCCTGCACGGCGTCTGCTCGCTCGACGTGATGGCCCGCGCCCACGCCGACGGGTCCGGCGAGTTCGTCGTGGCCTCGGACGCGCGCCGCAAGGAGCTCTACTGGTCGCGCCACGACGCCGCCGGCGTACGCCTCGGCGACCCGCAGATCAGCCCGCCAACGGACCTTCCGGACCTGCCCGTGGTGGGCCCGGGCGTGGCCGCGTACGCTGACGTGCTCGGCGACCGCGCGACTGCCGGGCCCGGGTTCGTCGACGCGGGGCTGATGGCCGCGCTCGCGACCGACCTGCCATCGGTGGGCACCGAGCCGCTGTACCTGCGACGCCCCGACGCGGAGGTCTCCACCAAGCGCAAGTCCACCCTCGTGACGCCGCCGGTGCGCGTACGCCGGCCCCGGGCGTGACTCGCTCGGAGCGCGGTGCCCGCGACGTCAGGCGGGCGACGGTCGAGGACCTGCCGGCGATCGTCGGGCTGGAGCCTGACGGGTTCTCGCCAAAGGAGCGCTGGAGCGAGGCGGCGTGGCGCGGCGAGCTCGAGGCCGACAACCGTGTCGTGCTCGTCGCCGGTGATCCCGTCGCCGGGGTCATCACCGTGCAGCACGTCGGTGGTGTCGCCGACCTGAACCGCATCGTCGTGGCCACCGACAGCCGCGGCCGCGGGATCGGCCGGACGCTCGCCGAGACCGGCGTACGCGCCGCCCGCGACGTGGGGTGCGACGAGATGTTGCTCGAGGTGCGGCACGACAACGCGCCCGCCCTCGCCCTGTACACCGCGCTCGGGTTCGCCGAGATCGCGTGTCGGGCCGACTACTACGGTCCGGGTCTGGACGCGGTGATCCTGCGCCTCGACCTGGATCACGAAGACAGCGAAGGAGACGACGATGAGTGAACCCCTGATCCTCGGCATCGAGACCTCGTGCGACGAGACCGGGGTCGGCATCGTCCGTGGTCACGAGCTGCTGGCACACGAGGTCGCATCGTCGGTCGACGAGCACGTACGCTTCGGCGGCGTCGTCCCCGAGATCGCCTCGCGCGCCCACCTTCAGGCCATGGTGCCGACCCTCGAGCGTGCCGTCGCGGCCGCCGACGTCGACCTGTCCGAGCTCGACGGCATCGCCGTCACCGCCGGTCCCGGCCTGATGGGCGCGCTGGTCGTCGGCATCTCGGCGGCGAAGACCCTGGCGTACGCGACCGGCAAGCCGCTCTACGGCGTGAACCACCTCGCCGGCCACGTCGCGGTCGACCTGCTCGACCACGGCCCGCTGCCCACGCCCTCGATGGCACTGCTCGTCTCGGGCGGGCACACGTCGCTGCTGCGCGTCGACGACATCGCCACCTCCATCACCGAGGTCGGCTCGACGATCGACGACGCGGCGGGTGAGGCGTACGACAAGGTGGCGCGCGTGCTCGGACTGGCGTACCCGGGTGGTCCGGTGATCGACCGCGCCGCCGCCGACGGCGATCCGAACGCCATCCGCTTCCCGCGCGGCCTCACGGCGCGCCACGACCTCGAACGGCACCGCTTCGACTTCTCGTTCTCGGGGCTCAAGACCGCCGTCGCGCGCTGGGTCGAGACACGGGAGCGGGCCGGCGAGGAGATCCCCGTCGCCGACGTGTGCGCGTCCTTCCAGGAGGCGGTGTGTGACGTGCTCACCGCGAAGACGGTCGACGCGTGCCGCCATTTCGGCATCGACTCGCTGCTCATCGGCGGCGGCGTTGCCGCGAACTCGCGCCTGCGATCGCTGCTCGAGGAGCGCGCCGCCGAGCACGGCATCACGCTGCGCCGCCCGCGCCCGGGCCTGTGCACCGACAACGGCGCGATGATCGCTGCGCTCGGTGCGCAGGTCGTCCGTGCCGGCGGTCAGCCGTCGGGGCTGGGCTTCGGTGCCGACTCCGGGCTGCCGGTCTCGCGCATCCTCGTCTGACCGGACACAGCGGACGCACTGCTCGCGGTTGAGAAGCTCATCCTCGAGACCGACGCGGCGGTCCTCGTGCTCCACGAGCGCGTCATCCAGGGCGGCCAGAAGGATGTCGTCGACGCCGCGTACGACCCCCGCGAACGCTCGCGGTGGCCGCGTCCGTGGTCGACATGTCGGTCTTCGGGGTCCGGCGATCTGTGGTTGAGTGTGCGCAGAAGGAGGATGCCCATGGAGCCGGAGCTGGCGCGGACCCTGGTCTCGGCGACCGGTCGTGCAGTTCTGGAGATGGCGTCCCAGCAGGACGACCCGACCTCGATGGCGGCGGCGACGGCTCTGCGCAAGGACTTCCCGCCCGACCTGGCGGCCGCGGCGCTCTCGCAGACGCAGCTGCGGCGGAGGGCCACGGCGAAGTTCGGCAGCCTCGCGTCCTCGCTGTACTTCACCCCGGCGGGGCTCGAGCAGGCCACGCGCCCGGACGTCGCCCGCTGGCGGGCCGAGGCGCTCGCGGCCACGGGCGTGACGAAGGTCGTTGACCTGGGCTGCGGGATCGGCACTGACGCGATGGCCTTCGTGGCCGCGGGGCTGGAGGTGCGCGCCGTCGAGCTCGACGAGACCACCGCAGTCCTCGCCGCGGCCAACCTCGGGCGGCTCGTCGAGTGCGCCGACGCCGAGGAGGTCACGCTGGCCGACGACGAGGCCGCCTACTGCGACCCCGCCCGCCGCAGCGACCGCGGACGCCTGTGGCGCACGGAAGACTTCACCCCGGGCTGGGACTTCGTCCTCTCGCTCCTCGAGCGTGACGCCGGGGCCTGCATCAAGCTCGGTCCCGCACTGCCGCACCGCATGGTGCCCGCGGGCGTGGGCGCCCGCTGGGTCAGCCACCACGGCGATGTCGTCGAGGTCTCGCTGTGGGCGCGCGGGTTCAAGGGCATGGGTGCGGTCCTCCTCCCGGAGGGCGTCGAGATCGTCGCCCCCTCCGCGGCGCCCGGCGGCGGCACCGCCGGCGGCTGGGCCCGCTCCGAGCTGGTCGGCGGCACGCGCGCCGGCGACGTCGGTGGCCCCGCGCTGGTCGCCGACCGGCCCGGTGCCTACGTCTTCGAGCCCGACGGTGCGGTCATCCGCTGCGGCGCCGTCGACGCCCTCGCCGCCGAGTTCAACCTGGCCCGGCTCGCGCCCGACATCGCCTACTTGACCGGGGACCGGCCCGTCGATATCCCCTTCCTGACCCGGTTCTCGGTCCGCGAGGTCCTGCCCTACAAGGAGAGGGCGCTGCGCCGCTGGGTGACCGACGGCAAGGTGGGCACCCTGGAGATCAAGAAGCGTGGGATCGACGTCGACCCGGCAGCGCTCCGCAAGCGCCTGCGCCCCAAGGGGCCGGGCAGTGCCACGCTGATCCTGTCGCCAGGCCCCGCCGGGGCGTACGCCATCGTGGCCGACCGAGGGACGCCCACGGCTCCCGCTAGGCTCGGGGCGACACCGAGGAGTGAGTGATGGACCTTCCCGACACCATGCGCGCCAGCGTGCTCCACGACGTCCGCGAGCTGCGCGTCGACGAGCGCCCCGTGCCCGCTCCCGGCCCGCAAGAGGTGCTCGTCCGGGTCGCCTCGGTCGTGGTGAGCATGTCCGACGTGGCCTACTACAGCGCCGGACGCAACCGCGAGATGACGCTCGACGGCCCGCTGGTGCTGGGACGGGCCGCCTCCGGCACGGTCGCCGCCGTCGGAGACGGCGTCGACGAGGCCCGGGTGGGGGAGCGGGTCGCCCTGGAGCCCACCCTGTCGTGCCGGCGCTGCCAAAGCTGTCGCAGCGGCGACTACAACCTCTGCGAAGACCTGCGCCTGCTGGCGACCCCCTCGGTCGACGGGGCGCTCCGCGAATACATGACGCTGCCCGCCGAGCTGGCGCATCCCGTCGGCGACCTCGACCTGGACGCCGCCGCGATGATCGAGCCCATGTCCGTGGCGGTCGCGGCGCTCCGCAAGGCCGGCATCGGTGCGGGCTCGTCGCTGCTGATCACCGGGGCGGGCCCCATCGGCCTCATCACCGTTGCCGTCGCGAAGGCCATCGGCGCGACGCGCATCGTCGTCACCGACCTCCACGAGGGCCGGCTCGAGCACGCGGCGGCCCTCGGCGCCACCGCGGTCGTCAACACGTCCGACCCGTCAAACCAGATCCCCGAGCCCGCGTACGACGCCTTCATCGAGTGCTCCGGGTCGCCCGCCGCCATCCGCCGTGGCTTCCCGGCGGTGCGCCCGGCCGGCCGCGTCGTCCTGGTAGGCATGGGCCCCGAGTCGCTATCGGTGCCGGTACGCCTGCTCCACACCCGCGAGCTGGTCGTCACCGGCACCTATCGGTATGCCAATACGTTCCCCACCGCCATCGCGATGGCTCGCGCGGGGCTGGTCGACCTCTCGGGCTTCGTCACCCACCGCTTTGGGCTCGAGCGGGTCGCCGACGCCCTGGCCTCCACGCGCGACCACGCCACGTTGAAGGCCGTCATCCACCCCGGCGAGTAGGCCTCCCGACGACGAGGGGGCCGGGGACAGCGTCCCCGACCCCCTCGCTCAGGAGCCTCGCCACCAGGAGCGATGATCAGCTCTTGGCCTGGCCCTTCTTCAGCTTCTCGATGTAGTCGGGGTTCTGCTCGAGCCACTTCGCGACCGCGGCGTCATGGTCCTTGCCGTCGAAGTGGTCCTTGCCCATCATCAGGTTCTCGAGGTCGGCGAGCTGCTTGTCGTCGAGCGCGAGGTTCTTCACGATCTGTGCGGCGTGCGGGTTCTCCTCGGCGAACTTCTTGTGTGCGGCGTTGTTGATGACCTCCGTGCCGCCCATCGAGCCCTTCGGGTCCTCCAGGTCGCGCATCGGGTAGGCGCTGTAGGCCCAGTGCGGACGCCACAGGGTCACGGCGACGTTCTCGTTGGCCTTGGTGGCCTTGTCGACCTGGGCGAGCATCGCCGGCGTCGACGAGATGACGTAGTCCATCTTGTCGAGGCCGTACGCCGGGATCGCCTTCTCCTTGGTGGTCTTCGTCAGGCCGGCACCCGGCTCGATGCCGTAGAGCTTGTTGCCGTACTGGTCGCCCATCTTGGCCAGGTCTTCGATGGCCTTGGCCGGTGACGTGTCGTTGACGGCGATGGTCAGCTTGGCGTTGTCGTACCAGCAGCCGAGGTGGGTGTACTTGTCGCCGAACTGCTCGAGGTACTGGGGATGGGTGACCGGCATCCACACGTCGGTGATGATGTCGATGTCACCCTTGGACATGCCGGCGAAACCGGGAGCCGCCTCGAAGGCCGAAACCGTGACCTTGTAACCGTCCTTCTCAAGGACGGCCTTGAGCAGGTGGGCCGACGCGAATGACTCGTCCCAACCGTTGAAGGCTGCGAGCTTGATCTCCTTCTTCTTGTCCTCGCCGGTGCCCTGGACGCTCGAGACATCCTTGGCGTCCTTGCCCACCTTGCACTCGCCGTACGTCTTGGCGTAGTCGCTGGTCCCGGAGGAGTTGCCGCCCGTGGTGCTGCCGCCGGAGGTGTTGCCACCTCCGGAGTTGGACGCACCACAGCCGGAGAGGGCGAGGGCGCCGGCTGCCAGGGTGGCGCCGAGGGACAGGAACTTGTTCTTCATCGTGCTTCCTTTCGGCTGGGTGTTCAGTCGTGAGAGGGAGCCGCTGTGGCACCCGCGGTGGTCTTCGCCACCGTGGTCTTGTCGGAGGGGCCGTCGTTGGAGGGGGCGTCGTTGGAGGGGGCGTCGTCGGTGGCGTCCGCCTCGGTCGCCGGGCGGATGCGGAGTCGTCGACGCCTTCGGTCGCCGGATGCGAGCGAGGACGTGATGCGGTCGAGGAAGACGGCGATGATGACGACTGCGAGACCCGCGTCGAAGCCGAGCGCTGTGTCGAGCCGGGCCAAAGCGCCGGTCACGTCGCCGCCCAGGCCACCGGCGCCGGCCATGCCGGCGATGACGACCATCGACAGCGCCAGCATGATGACCTGGTTGACACCGGCCATGATCGTGGGCATAGCCACCGGCAGCTGGATCCGCGTCAGGATGCGGCCCGGGGTGTCACCGAACGCCTGACCTGCTTCGACCAGCTCCTTGTCGACCTGACGGATGGCCAGCTCCGTGAGGCGTACGCCCGGGGGCATCGAGAAGATGAGCGTGGCGATGGCGCCCGGGGTCGGGCCGACGCTGAAGATGGTGATGGTGGGCACGAGGTAGACCATGGCCGGCAACGTCTGCATCAGGTCGAGGATCGGTTTGAGGATCTTCGACACCACGTCGGACTTGGCGGCGAGGATCCCCAGGGGGACCGAGATCACCAGTGCCGCGGCCACGGCCAGCACGACCAGCGAGATGGTCTGCATGGAGTGGTTCCACAGGTCGACGCCGCGGATCATGTAGAAGCCGATCGCGGTGAAGAGGGCCAGCCGCCACGAGGACGCCCACCAGGCGATGGCAGCCAGCACGAGGATGACGACCCAGTACGGGGGAGCGGACAACAGGGCCGAGAATCCTTCGTGGAGGAAGACCAGGCTGGTCTGGATGGCATCGAAGAGGCCACCGAGATGGTCGGTGAGCCAGTCGATGCCGTCGGCGATCGCCTCGCCGATGGGGAAGGACGGGTTCAACGGGTCGAAGTTCACTGGGCGGCCTCCTTGTCGTCATCGGCTACCGCTTCGGACGCGGGGCCCTGCCCGGCGTCCGCGCGGGGGGCGGGGTGGTCGTTCCCGGCGACGGCATCGAGCAGCCGGTCCCGGCTCAGCAGGCCGACCAGGGCACCGTTGCGGTCGAGGACGACCAGCGGCTCGGCCTGGCGGGCGGACTGGGCGAACAGGCGGCTCAGGGGCGTGAAGCGGTGGACGGCCGGGTTCTCCTGCGCGACGGCGGCGGCGACGGTGCCGGCGGTCTGCTCGAGCGTTGATCGGATCACCGCACCGAGCACCGTGCGTCCGCTGACCACGGTGCCGGCGGTGTGGCCGCGGCGGTCGAGCTCGGCGACGGCCTCGGCGGCGGGGGTGTCCGGTGCGAAGACCGGTGCGGTGGTGTCGGCCACCATGTTGGCGGTCAGGACCCGGCTGCGGTCGACGTCTGCTGTGAAGCGGGCGACGTAGTTGTCGGCCGGGGCGTTGAGGATCTGGTCGGCGGTGCCGATCTGGACGACCCGCCCCTGGCGCATGATCGCGATCCGGTCACCAAGACGCATCGCCTCGTTGAGGTCGTGCGTGATGAAGACGATGGTCTTGCCCAACTCCTCCTGGAGGCCGAGCAGCTGTTCCTGCAGGTCGGCGCGGATCAGCGGATCGAGCGCCGAGAACGCCTCGTCCATGAGCAGGATGTCGGTCTCCGCGGCGAGCGCGCGGGCGAGGCCGACGCGCTGCTGCATGCCGCCCGAGAGCTCGTGGGGGTGCTTCTGGCCGACCTGGGAGAGTCCCACGCGCTCGAGCCACCGTCGGGCCCGCGAGGTGCGTTCGTCCTTGTCGACCCCGCGGATCTCCAGCGGGTAGGCCACGTTCGACTCGACGGTGCGGTTGGGCAGCAGCGCGAAGTGCTGGAAGACCATGGAGATGTCGTCACGGCGGACACGGCGCAACTCCTCGGCGCTGGCCTCGGTGATGTTGGTGCCGTTGACGTGGACCGAGCCCGAGGTGGGGCGGTTCAGGCCGTTGAGCATCCGGATGAGCGTCGACTTGCCCGAGCCCGACAACCCCATGACCACGAAGGTCTCGCCGCGGCGCACGTCGAAGGTGGCGTCGATGACCGCCGCGGTGCCGTCACCTCCGCCGGGGTCGAAGGTCCCCTCGGCGATGTGCTTCGCGGCATGCGACTCCTTGCCGAACACCTTGTAGAGGTGTTCGGCGCGGATGGCAGGGAGCTCGTCGGAGGCCCCTGCGGTGGGCGTCGATCCATCGTCGGATGGCTTGGCCACGTTGTTCCTTCCTTGGTGACGTTGCAGCTGGCCGCCGTCACTCCCCAACCGCACCGCAGGGGCGCCGGCTGCGGGGTCCCGGGGCCGGCCCACGCATCGGTGCCTGGGTCAGATCCGTTCCACCCTAGGCCGATGAACGGGTCGGGCATGGGGGCCAAGCCCCGGTCGAGGCGGAGAGGTACCGGGGGGTATTGCGAGATGGCTAGGGGTTTCGGCGGCTCATACCGTTATGAAGGCGTTACCCGTGGGAGGCGCTAGGGGTGTTTTCGGCGCCAGAGCCGTCTGGCACTCGGCTTGTCCGAGTGCCAACATCGCGCTAGATTTCGGTTAGCACTCTCCGCTGGAGTGTGCCAAACCTGGGACGGCACCCGCGACGACGCCCCGGGCCTTGAACCGATTGACACCCAGAACATGAAAGGGGCCTGACGTGGCAACCACGATCAAGCCGCTCGAGGACCGCGTCCTCGTTCAGCCGCTCGAGGCCGAGCAGACCACCGCTTCCGGTCTGGTCATCCCGGACACCGCCAAGGAGAAGCCGCAGGAGGGCAAGGTCCTCTCGACCGGCCCCGGTCGCGTCGACGACTCCGGCAAGCGCATCCCGATGGACGTCGCCGAGGGCGACGTCGTCATCTTCTCCAAGTACGGCGGCACCGAGGTCAAGTACGACGGCCAGGAGTACCTGCTCCTGAACGCCCGCGACATTCTCGCCGTCGTCTCCAAGTGACGCTCCGGCAACTTCCACGCACTAAGGAGCACTGACCCAGATGCCCAAGATCCTTCAGTTCGACGAGGAGGCGCGCCGCTCGCTCGAGCGTGGCGTCGACACCCTCGCCAACACCGTCAAGGTGACGCTCGGCCCGAAGGGCCGCTACGTCGTCCTCGACAAGAAGTGGGGCGCGCCGACCATCACCAACGACGGCGTGACCGTCGCCCGTGAGGTCGAGCTCGACGATCCCTACGAGAACCTCGGCGCCCAGCTCGCCAAGGAGGTCGCCACCAAGACCAACGACGTCGCCGGCGACGGCACGACGACGGCCACGGTGCTGGCCCAGGCCCTGGTCCACGAGGGCCTGCGCGCCGTTGCCTCGGGTGCGAACCCCGTCGGCCTCAAGCGCGGCATCGAGGCGGCCGTCAAGGCAGTCGAGGAGCGCCTGCACGCCAACGCCCGTGAGGTCCAGTCGACCGACGACATGGCCAAGGTCGCCACCATCTCCTCGCGCGACGAGGAGATCGGCAAGCTCATCGCCGACGCGTTCGACAAGGTCGGCAAGGACGGCGTCATCACCGTCGACGAGTCCCAGACCTTCGGCACCGAGCTCGAGTTCACCGAGGGCATGCAGTTCGACAAGGGTTACCTGTCGCCCTACATGGTGACCGACACCGAGCGCATGGAGGCCGTGCTCGAGAACCCCTACATCCTGATCCACAGCGGCAAGATCTCGTCGATGAACGACCTGCTGCCGCTGCTCGAGAAGGTCATCGGGGCCAACGGCACGCTGTTCATCGTCGCCGAGGACGTCGAGGGCGAGGCCCTGTCGACCCTGGTTGTGAACAAGATCCGCGGCACCTTCACCTCCGTCGCCGTCAAGGCGCCCGCGTTCGGTGACCGCCGCAAGGCCATGCTCGAGGACATCGCCATCCTCACCGGCGGAGAGGTCGTCGCCGCCGAGGTCGGCCTCAAGCTCGACCAGGTCGGTCTCGAGTCGCTCGGCCGCGCCCGTCGCATCGTCGTCGACAAGGACAGCACCACGATCGTCGACGGCGCCGGCAAGTCCGACGAGGTCGAGGGCCGCGTGGCACAGCTGCGCGCCGAGATCGAGCGCACCGACTCCGACTGGGATCGCGAGAAGCTCCAGGAGCGCGTCGCGAAGCTCGCTGGCGGCGTCTGCGTCATCAAGGTCGGCGCGGCCACCGAGGTGGAGCTCAAGGAGAAGAAGCACCGCATCGAGGACGCCGTCTCGGCCACCCGTGCGGCCATCGAGGAGGGCATCGTAGCCGGCGGCGGCTCCGCCCTCATCCATGCCGCGAAGGTGCTCGAGGACAACCTCGGGCTCGAGGGTGACGAGAAGGCCGGCGTGCAGATCGTCGCCCGCTCGGTCGCCGAGCCGCTGCGCTGGATCGCCGAGAACGGCGGCAAGCAGGGCTACGTCGTCACCTCGAAGGTCGCCGAGATGGAGCCGGGCCACGGCTACAACGGCAAGACCGACGCGTACGTCAACCTCATCGAGGACGGCGTCATCGACCCGGTGAAGGTGACGCGTTCCGCGCTCGCCAACGCCGCCTCGATCGCCGCCTTGCTGCTCACGACCGAGACCCTGGTCGTCGAGAAGCCCGAGGACGACGAGGACGAGGACGGTCACCAGCACTGATCCTGCGCCCCGCGCACGACACCGGGTCCCCGGCCGCTCCAGGCGGCCGGGGACCTGTGCGTTTCTGGGCTAGCATGCCGTGGTGCCGAACAGAGAGGACACGATGACCAGTACCGAGGACCGCACCTCGTTGTGGCGCACACCGGGCGTCCTCTCCGGGATGATCGGCATGCTGCTGCTCGCCATCGCCGTGATGACCCCCGGGTTCACGCCCGCGAGGGGCCTCAATCAGATCCCCGGCATGTCGTTGGTGCGTGGCGTGCTCAAGAGCGGGTTCGGCCACGTGTTCATCGCCCTCGGCGTGATCCTCCTCTTCCGGGCCTGGCTGCTCCTGCGCCCGGCCCGCGCACCCCACGTCAACCACGCGCTGGTCCTCGCTCTGTGGGCGATCCCGGCGCTGCTCGCCCCGCCGATCTTCTCCACCGACGCCTTCCTGTACGCCGACCAGGGCTGGACGATGCACCTCGGGAAGAACCCCTACGAGGTCGGCCTCAGCCGCTCCGGTGGTCCGTTCGCCGTCAACGTCCACCCCGTGTGGCAGGGAACCACGGCGGTCTACCCGCCGCTCGCCCTCGAGGTGCAACACCTCGTCGCCTGGCTGACCGGGTTCAACGGGCTCATCTCCGTCATCGCCATGCGCATCCCCGCGCTGCTCGCCGTCGCCATCATCGCGTGGGCCGTGCCGAGGTTCGCACGCGACCTGGGCGTCGACCCGACCGTTGCCTCGTGGTTCGCCGTCCTCAACCCGCTCATGCTGATCCACTTCGTCGGTGGCATGCACAACGACGCCTGGATGCTCGCGCTCGTGCTGCTCGCCGCCTGGCTCGCCGTGCGGTACGGAAACCGCGCGCTCGTCCCCGCCGCGATCCTCGTGGGCCTCGGTGCCGGTTTCAAGCAGCCCGGCATCCTCGCGGCCATCGCGATCGGGCTGCTGCCCGTGCGTACGCGGCTGAAGGACATGACCCTCGGCAAGCGGTTTGTCACCATGCTCGTCCAGTGCGCCGCGTCCGTCGCGATCGCCTGCGCCACGTTCGCCGCGCTCACCTGGGTTACCGGGCTGGGCTACGGCTGGATCGAGGCCACCAAGATCCACGAGCGCACCTGGGGCATGTCGCCGGCCAGCGTCGTCGAGCAGGTCGTCTACCCGACGCTGCTCAAGCTCGGCATGGAGCCCATCCAGTACGGCCTGCTCCCGCAGTTCACCCGCGTCTTCACCGGCCTCAGCCTGCTGTTCTGCGCCTACCTCGCCTGGCGCTACTTCTTCGCCGACAAGGTCTTCCCCCGGCGCGTACGCCACCACTCGACCGGCGAGGCCCGCATCCCCACCGACTGGGACGACCACCCGCTGCGCTGGATGGCCTGGGCGTTCGCCGCCATCGGCCTCGGGGGCGCCGGCTTCCACGCCTGGTACCTGATGTGGGGCGGGCTCTACCTCGGCATGCTGCGCTACAGCGACCCGGTCTTCCGCCTCATCATCGCCGGAATGATCATGTTCCTCACCGTCGAGTCCGGCGTCGAGTACTTCTCGTTGCGGCCGCTGCCGGGCTACCTGCTCGGCGCAGCGCTCGGCTGGATGTTCTGGACGAGCACGCCCGGCCTGCGCATCAACCGCCCCGGCACCCGGGGCGCGTACGACACCGCGACCGGGCACGTCCGCGGCTGACCCGCGGGACCGCGGGGCGTCCGTCCCGCGCGGTAGCATGATCCCTTGAGCCCAGCCACCGCGCCGGGCGGTCCACTTCGGCGAAAGGTTCCCGTGTCCGAGCTGACTCCCGCTGGCGTACCCCCCATGTTCGAGGCCCTCGGCCTCACCTTCGACGACGTCCTGCTCCAGCCCAACGAGTCCGACGTCATCCCATCGGCGTGCGACACGTCCTCGCGGGTGTCGAAGAACATCTCCGTACGCATCCCGCTGTTGTCCTCGGCCATGGACACCGTCACCGAGCAGCGCATGGCCATCGCCATGGCTCGCGAGGGCGGACTCGGCATCATGCACCGCAACATGCCGATCGAGGAGCAAGCCTCGCAGGTCGATCAGGTGAAGCGCTCCGAATCGGGCATGATCGACCAGCCCATCACCGTCACCCCCGAGGCGACGATCGGCCAGGTCGACGAGATGTGCGGCCACTTCCGCATCTCGGGCGTGCCCGTCGTCGACGACGACATGAAGCTGCTGGGCATCGTCACCAACCGTGACATGCGCTTCGAGACCGATCCCGATCGCCTCGTGCGCGACGTCATGACCAAGATGCCGCTGGTCACCGGCAAGGTCGGCATCTCCGGCGACGACGCCATGAAGCTGCTCGCCGAGAACAAGATCGAGAAGCTCCCGCTCGTCGACGACGAGGGCCGCCTCAAGGGCCTCATCACGCTGAAGGACTTCGTCAAGCGCGACAAATACCCGATGGCGTCCAAGGACTCCCACGGCCGTCTGCGCGTCGGCGCGGCCATCGGCTTCTTCGGTGACTCGTGGGAGCGCGCCATGGCCCTCGTCGAGGCCGGTGTCGACTGCCTCGTGGTCGACACCGCCCACGGTCACTCCCAGGGCGTCACGGACATGGTCCGCCGCCTCAAGAAGGAGACCGCCGACAAGGAGGTCGACATCATCGGAGGCAACGTCGCCACGTACGCCGGGGCCAAGGCCCTGTGCGAGGCCGGTGTCGACGGCGTCAAGGTCGGCGTCGGACCCGGCTCGATCTGCACCACGCGCGTGGTCGCCGGCGTCGGCGTACCCCAGATCACCGCCATCCACAACGCCGCCCGCGCCTGCAAGCAGTACGGCGTACCCGTGATCGGCGACGGCGGACTGCAGTACTCGGGCGACATCGCCAAGGCCCTCGTCGCGGGCGCCGACACCGTCATGCTCGGCTCGCTGCTGGCCGGTTGCGAGGAGTCGCCCGGCGAGCTCGCCTTCATCAACGGCAAACAGTACAAGACCTACCGCGGCATGGGATCGCTCGGCGCCATGGCCGCCCGCGGCCGTAAGGCCTCCTACTCCAAGGACCGCTATTTCCAGGGCGACGTCACCTCCGACGACAAGCTCGTCCCCGAGGGCATCGAGGGCCAGGTGCCCTACCGCGGCCCGCTCGCGGCCGTGGCCTACCAGCTCGTCGGCGGCCTGCGGCAGTCGATGTTCTACACGGGCGCCTCGACCATCCCCCAGCTGCAGGAGCGCGGCTCCTTCGTGCGCATCACCTCCGCCGGCCTGCGCGAGTCCCACCCCCACGACATCCAGATGACCGTCGAGGCCCCCAACTACACCAACCACCAGTCGTGACGTCTCGGGCGTGAGCGCGCCCGGGGGACCACAAGGGGACCGCTCCTGAAGGGAATGAACATGTACGAGATCGGCCGTTCCAAGAAGGCCCAGCGCGCCTTCTCGCTCGACGACATCACCATCGTGCCCACGCGCCGCACCCGCGGCCCCGAGGAGGTGTCGCTCAAGTGGAAGATCGACGCCGTCGAGTTCGAGTTCCCGATGGTCGCCGCCCCCATGGACTCGGTCATGTCACCCGAGACGGCCATCACCGTCGGCCGCCTGGGCGGCCTCGGCGTCCTCAACCTCGAAGGCCTGTGGACGCGCTACGAGGACCCCCAGCCGCTGTTCGACGAGCTCGCCCGCATCGACGACCAGGTCGAAGCCACCCGCCGCATGCAGCAGCTGTACGCCGAGCCCATCAAGGCCGAGCTCATCACCGCCCGCATGAAACAGATCCGCGACGCCGGCGTACCCGCGGCCGGCTCCCTGTCGCCCCAGAACACGGCCGAGTTCGCCAAGACCCTCGAGGCCGCCGGACCCGACTTCTTCGTCATCCGCGGCACCACCGTCTCCGCCGAGCACGTCTCCACCGTGCGTGAACCCCTCAACCTGAAGGAGTTCATCCACACCCTCGACGTGCCCGTCATCGTCGGCGGCTGCGCCACCTACCAGGCCGGTCTCCACCTCATGCGCGCCGGCGCCGCCGGTGTCCTCGTCGGCTTCGGCGGCGGCGCCGCCCACACCACCCAGGACGTCCTCGGCATCTCCGTCCCCATGGCCACCGCCATCGCCGACGTCGCCGAGGCCCGCCGCGACTACATGGACGAGTCCGGCGGCCGCTACGTCCACGTCATCGCCGACGGCGCCGTGGGTCGTTCCGGCCACATCGCCCGCGCCATCGCCTGCGGCGCCGACGCCGTCATGGTCGGCTCGCCCCTCGCTCGCGCCACCGAGGCCCCCGGCCAGGGCTGGCACTGGGGTGCCGAGGCCTGGCACGCCGAGCTGCCCCGCGGCGAGCGCGTACCCTTCGGTCAGATCGGCACCCTCGAGGAGATCTTCACCGGCCCCTCGTCCGTCGCCGACGGCACCATGAACCTCGTCGGCGCCCTGCGCCGCACCCTCGCCACCACCGGTTACACCGAGGTCAAGCAGTTCCAGCGCGTGGAGATCGTCGTCTCGAGCTAGCTGGCCCCGGCTCGCGGGCGGTCGCGCGCGAGGGTCCCCTGTCGTCGTCGCAATCGTCCAACCCCCGCGGCGGCTCAAGCACTGTGTTGCGTGGGCCGCCGCAGGGGTTCTCCTTTGTGTTCCTTACGACGGGGGCGCCTCGATTCCGAGGCTCGGAGGGGAGTCCGCTCCCATTGCTCTCAGGGGGGCGCCGATCCACCTAGCGTCTGGCTGACCATTCTTCGTGAGGGAGGGTCAGTGACCCGGACGCACCAGCGTCTCGAAGCCGAACGCGTACGTCTCCAGACGCGTCGCGTACGCGGTCCCCAGCGCGGTCGCCGGTGTCAGCACGCCACCGGGCCCCGGTTCGTCGAGGAGCGTACGCGTGGCCTCGGCGAGCATGATGGCCGTGCCGTCATAACCGGGGTCGACCTCCGCCGAGACACGGGACCGGACCAGCGCACCGGTCGTGGTGGTCGACACGACCTCCATCGTGAAGGCGCCCCGTTCTCGCGCACGCTCCGACGGGCCGTCGCCCGGCGCGGGCAGAACCCGGTCCAGCACGCTGCGCGTGGGCCCGAACGTCAGGCCGGCGGTTGCGGCGGGCACCATGCCGGCCAACGAGACCGCGCGCGCGAACGCGCCCCGCCCGCGCCCGGTGTCGTGGAGCTCGCGATACTTGAACCCGGGGCCGTAGCGCAGGTTCATCAGCGCGTTGCTGCGGTGGACGATCTGGCGGTTGTAGGGGCCCATGAAGAAGGGCGCGCTCCAGCGGTCGCCCGTGCGCGACACGACGACCTCCGGCTCCGGAACCTCCGGCGCATCGGCCCGGACGGGGGAGAGCGCGTACGGGTCGGCGGTGAGCCGGGCGGCGCGCTCCGACGAGGTCGCGGCGTCGACCTGACCCTTCAGCGAGGCGATCGTGCCACCGGAGATGCCGCCCCGCAGCCGACGCACGAACAACGTGGTGTCGGTGAGCTTGCCCTCGTCGGCGTCCTCCGCGGCGTCCGCGGCGAGCAAGCACGCCAGCTCCGACGGCACCGAGTCGAAGCCGCACGAGTGCACGATGCGCGCCCCCGAGACCTGCGCGGCGTCGTGGAACAGGTCGATCGAGTCGCGGACGAACAGCACCTCACCGGTGAGGTCGACGTAGTCGGTGCCCGCCGCGACGCACGCGCCGACCAGCGGGAGACCCACCTCCGCGTACGGGCCGACGGTGGAGGCGACCACCCGCGAGGTCCTCGCCATCGCGTCGAGCGACGCCACGTCACCGCTGTCGGCGACGAGGACGGGCCAGTCGACGCCCAGCTCGGCGCGGACGCTGTCGACACGCTCCCTGGAGCGTCCAGCGAGCCCGACGCGCAGGCGGGGGGCGTGGCGGACGAGGTGGGCTGCGGTGAGACGACCGACGAAGCCGGTGCAGCCGAACAGGACGAGGTCGAGGTCGCGCGTGGACATGGCACCAGTCGACCACGCGATCCTGACATCCGGATTCCGGGGGTGGGTACACACGGTGAATTGCGTAGAGTGCCCGCCATGACCGACCACGAGGTGACCGCCGAGCTCGAGCGCCTGCGCGGCAGCATCGACAACATGGACGCCGCCCTGCTGCACCTGCTCGCCGAGCGGTTCAAGATCACCCAGCGCGTCGGACACCTCAAGGCCGAGCACGGCCTGCCGCCCGCCGACCCCGAGCGCGAGCAGCGCCAGATCGCGCGGCTGCGTGCGCTGGCCGACGAGTCTCACCTCGACCCGGAGTTCGCCGAGAAATTCCTGACGTTCATCGTCTCCGAGGTCGTCCGCCACCACGAACAGATCGCCCGCGAGAAGAACGCCTGACGCGGTCAGGTCAGGCGAGCCAGGGCCGCAGCTGTCTCGATGGCCAGTGTGTCTGGGAAGGCGTCGAGCGGTCGCTGGTGGATCACGACCTCGTCGGCCAGCTCCCAGCAGGGGTCCTCGGTGAGCCTGTCGAGGACTTGCTCCGGCGAGCCGAGCGCCATGGCGCCGCTGGAGATCCACCTCCCGGTGGTCCACCCGTGCGGGAGTCGGCCAGATCGAACCGATTCTTCGACGTGACGGGCCACGACGGCGACCAGGGCCGGGGCGTGGGGGTTCATGGTCAGTGCCGGACGCGATAGCGCCACACGTGGTTGCACACTGAGGTCTCGGTAGCGCCGGATGAGGTCCGCCGTTCGCCGGTCCTCGGCCTGGGGGCCGTCAGGGGGTGTCCGCCGCCGCCCGGCGATGAGTCCCAGCCCGGCCCTGGCAGCGGCCTCTGCGCCCTCTTCGCTGGTCGTGGCGACCCAGAGCCTAGACAGGAGTCCGTCGGGAGCTGGGACGAGGGGTGGACCACCCGCGCGGGGGGCCAACGCTGTAGTCAGCGTGGCCAGGTTTCGGGCGAACGCTGTGTGCCGCTCGTCGTGGACGATCCCGTGAGCGGCGCTGGCCTGCGGGTTGGATCCCAATCCGAGCCCGAGCTGGAGCCGGCCGTCGGTGAGCGCGTTGACCACGGCCACGGTGCGAGCCAGGGCCAGCGGTTCGGCGAGGGGCAGTGTGACTGCGGCGGTTCCCAGGTGGATGTTTGTGGTGACCTGTGCCGCCGCGGCGATCACAGGCAGCGGGTCTGGCAGGAAGCCGCCTTGGGCGCCGAAGTGGTGCTCGGCGTACCAGATCGCGTCCAGCCCGCCCTGTTCGGCGGCCACGGCGACGTCGACGGCCCTCTGGACGGCGACTGCGCCCGGGTCCTGGTCCTGGTCAAGGATCTCATCGGGGACGCCCGTGGTGTGCGTCAGCACCGCCCACCTCATCGGACCACGACCATCGGGCTCTGGTCTTCGGGATGCGGGACGACGGTCACGGGCACCTGATAGACCTCCTCGAGCTGTTCGCGGACGAAGACGTCTGCTGGGGGGCCGAACGCCACGACGCGACCGTCGGCCATCAGGCAGATCTGGTCGCAGTACCGTGCGGCGATGTTCAGGTCGTGCAGGGCCACCAGACAGCTCGTCCCGAGCGCGCCCAACAGGTGCATCAACGCATGCTGGTGGTGCAGGTCGAGGTGATTGAGTGGCTCGTCCAGCACCAGGAGCGAAGGCTGTGCCGCGATCGCCTGTGCGATGAAGACCCGTTGGCGCTCTCCGCCCGAGAGATGGTCGAGGGGGCGGTCTTTCAGTGCGGACAGGTCCACCGTTTCGAGGGCTGCCGTCACGATGGCGAAGTCCAAGGCGCTGTCGCGGTCGAAAGGCCGCTTGTGGGCGGTGCGACCCTGCAGGACGACATCGAACACGGTCAGGGGAAAATCGGTCTGGGAGTCCTGCACGACGACGCCGACCCGCTGGGCGACCCAGCGGATGCCGTGAGCGGCCAGGTCGTCTCCACCGAGCTGGATGCGTCCCGCGGCGGGTCTGACGGCGCGAAAGACCGACCGGAGAAGGGTCGACTTGCCACAGCCGTTGGGCCCCACCAGCCCCACGATCTCTCCGGAACCGACCACTAGGTCCACGCCGTGGACGATCCGTGTCCCACCGAGCTCGACGGCGACCCCGTCGATGACGAGTCGAGTCATCGCGCTCCCGCCCGGTGGCGCACCAGCAGGACGAACGCCGGCCCACCGACGAGGGAGGTGATGATTCCGACGGGGAGCTCGACCGGGATCCACGCGGTTCGTGCCACGAGGTCGGTAGCCACGAGGAACGCGGCTCCCAGGACGGCCGCCAGGGGGAGCGTGCGCCGGTGGTCAGCCCCCACCAGAAGGCGCGCGGCGTGCGGCATCATCAGCCCGACGAACGACACGACGCCCGAGACCGACACGATGACCGCCGTCACCAGCGCGCACAGCGCCACCATGACCGCCCGGAACCGTCGGGCGTCCAGCCCCAGCGAGGTCGCGGCATCCTCATCCATGATGGCGAGGTTCAGAAGCCGCGAGAGAGGCACCAGAACGGCCAGGCAGGCCGTCACGAGCACCAGGGGGGCCGCGACGTCCGACCAAGTCGTGCCGCCGAAGCCGCCGAGCGTCCACTGCAACACCTGACCGGCCAGCGTCGGGTCGGGCGAGGTGAGCACGACCAGACTGGTCGTCGCGGACAGGATGGCCGAGACGGCGACCCCACACAGGATGAGCCGGGAGGCGCCTCCGTGTCCTCGGCCGGCGACCAGCGTGACGACACCCACCGCGAAGACCGCGCCGAGCAGCGCGCCGGTGTTGAGGAGGGCCATGCTGACCGCCCCGACCGACGACAGGCGCAGCACGAGCACCGCACCCGTCGCTGCACCCGACGAGACGCCGAGGATGCCGGGGTCTGCGAGCGGGTTCCGGAGCACTGCCTGGATGACCGTGCCGACGGTGGCGAGGCCGGCGCCCGCCAGGGCGGCGAGGAGGACGCGGGGCAATCTGGCGTCAGCGATGATGAGGTCTTGGCTACGTGTCCATGCCGGTGCGACGCACGAGTCGCCACAGACGCGATGGCTGAGAATCTTCACCACGGTCACGGGGTCGACCCGCACCGACCCCCACAGGAGTCCGGCCATCGCCAGCAAGGCCATCACGACCACCGCCAGCGCCAGCCATCCCGCGAACGCAGTCCGGGGGGCCCGGATCATGTCCGCAGTCGTCTCGGCGGCCGGCGTACGCAGGAGTTCGACGGCGCCGCGCTGGTCGTGGGTCAGCCACGTCATGAGGCAGGGTGGAACTGCTTGGCCATGTGCTCGATCCCGTCGATCGAGTATGGACCCGGCTGGAGCTGGGAGAGGGTCAGCGTGGCGAACCTGTTGTCCTTGATCGCCGTCGTCTGCGAGATCACGGGGACGCCCTTCAGCGCCTCGATCTTGCTGGCCACCGAGGGCGACTGGTATTGGGGCGTGGTGCCCTCCTCGCGCACGAGGATGATGTCGGGGTTGCGCTCGGCCACCTGCTCCCAGGAGACGCTCATCCACCGCTCGTTCACGTCGGCGAAGACGTTCTCGCCGCCGGCTGCCCTGATCAGCGCGGTTGCCATGCTGTTCCTGCCGGTGGTGGCTGCCTTGTCCGTGCCAGACGCATAGAGGAACACCTTGACCGGGCGCTGCGAGCCCACCCGCGTGCGCACGGCTTCGACACGTTCGCGGAGGGATGTCACGCTGACCCGGGCGCGGTCTTCGACCCGGAACACCTTGCCCATCGTCTCGATCTCGGAGTAGATGTCATCGACCTTGACGGCGCCCTTCGCGCAACCCTCTGGTGTCAGGTGTGACTTCACCCCCGAGTCCCGCAGCTGTTCGCGCGTGTGGCCCGTCTTGGGGCTGAAGCCGTCGGGATAGCCGGAGTAGACGAAGTCAGGCTGCACGGCGATGAGCTGCTCCATCGTCGGCTGTTCGGTCGACAGGACGGGGATCTTCGCGTACGCCTCGGAGTACTTGGGGGCGATCTCGCGGCCCCTCATGTAGGCCGTGCCCACCATTCGGTCCCCCAGCCCGAGCTCGAGGAGGGTCTCTGTCGCGTTGGAGGTGAGCGCGACGGTACGCGCCGGCGGAGAGGGGAAGTCGGTGCTCATGCCGCAGCTTTCGACCGTGATGGGGGCGTTGTCAGCTGGTGCGGGGGCTGTCGGGCTTTGGACTGCCTGCCCGCAGCCCGTGACAAGCAGGGCCAGGGTGAGCGCTGCGGCGCCCGGACATCGGCGGAGATGCATGGTTGCTCCTTGTCAGGTCTCAGGGAGACCTGGGTGCAAGCACACAGTGCCTCCCCTTCCTCGAGGGGATGGAACGATGCCCGTGCAGCAGGCGACCGGACTCGCTCGTGGGAGCTCTACCGTTGCGGGACAGTGCCGGGATCTCACCGGACTTCGCTGTGCAGGGGCGGCCGTGGGGCCGAGCGAAGGCTAGCACGCCGTGCGCGGGTCCCCTCAGACGGCGGGACTGCAGATGACCGCTCACAGCGGCGGTTGGCAGTGCGGACACCAGTAGGAGTGTCGCTCCTGACCGAGGGGGCCGAACTCCTCGTGGGCGATGGGGGTGCCGCAGCGTGGGCAAGGGCGGCCCGTCCGTTCGAACACCGCCCGTCGGGTCTGGCCGTCGACGTTGGCCGCGATCAGCCGTTGTGCGCGGACGACCAGCCGGCGCAGCCTCCCGGGGGTGAGGGTGCCGACCGGCGTACGCGGGTGGATGCCCTGCAGGAAAAGGGGTTCTGCGCGATAGATGGTGCCCAGCCCGGCGAGGTTGCGCTGGTCCAGCAGTGCCTCGCCGATGGTGCGCTCCGGCCGGGCGCCGAGCCGGCGCACGGCCTCGTCGGTATCCCAGTCGGGGCCGAGCAGATCGGGGCCGAGGTGACCGACGAGGTCGTCCTCGCGCGCGGTGGCCACGACGGCGACGTCGTGGATGCGCAGGCCGAACGCGGCCTCGGTGTCGTTGGCGAGCAGGACGCGGACCTCGTGGGCAGGGCCGGGTGGTCGGGTGCCGGTGGCGACGACCTTCCACGCGCCGTCCATGCGCATGTGGGTGTGGAGCGTGCGCCCGTCGTCCAGCCTGATCAGCTGGTGCTTGCCGCGCGGGACCACCTCGGTGACGGTCGCACCGGCCAGGTCGAGGGTGGCGTACGCGGGCACGCGCAACTCACCACGACGAAGGCGCCGCCCGGCCAGCGCCGCGTGGAGGCGGCGGCAGGCTCGGACGACGGCATCACCTTCGGGCACGGGGCCCAGTCAACCAGAGCATCGGGAAGCGGCGGGGCTCAGATCATCCACTCCGGCTCGAACATCATCGGCGCGCGCTCGAGCACGCGCCCGGGGACACCCACGACCGTCGCGGCTGCGGGGACGTCCTTGGTGACGACGGCGTTGGCGCCGATGCGGGCACCCTGGCCGACGGTGATCGGCCCGAGGATGCGGGCGCCAGCGCCGACCTTCACTCCGTCCTCCAGCGTGGGGTGGCGCTTGACCTTCTGGAGGGTCACGCCGCCCAGGTTCACGCCGTTGTAGAGCATGCAGTCGTCACCGATGACCGCCGTCTCGCCGATGACGACGCCCATGCCGTGGTCGATGAAGAACCGGCGGCCGATCGTGGCGCCGGGGTGGATCTCGATGCCGGTCAGCGCACGGTTCACGTGCGAGAGCAGGCGGGCCGACAGGTGGGCGCCGTCGGTCCACAGCGCATGGGCGACGCGGTGCATCCAAACTGCGTGCAGGCCCGGGTAGGCCAGCAGCAGCTCCGCGGTGGACCGCGCCGCGGGGTCGTTGGTGCGGGCGTTCTCTAGATCCTCGGCGAAGCGGTCCCGCACGCCCTGAAGGGTGGCGGGGGACAGCAGCGCGGTGAAACGGGAGAGCTCGGGCGTGCCCATCGTCAGCCGGCCAGGCCCTCGAACAGGATGGTCGAGACGTAGCGCTCGCCGAAGTCGGGCAGCACCACGACGACGCGCTTGCCGGCGTTCTCGGGGCGCTGCGCGACCTCCACTGCGGCGGCGAGGGCGGCACCCGAGGAGATGCCGACGAGGATTCCCTCCTCGGTGGCGGAGCGACGCGCGTAGTCGACGGCGGTGGCGGCGTCGACGGGCAGGACCTCGTCGATGACGTCCCGGTCGAGGATCTCGGGAATGAAGTTGGCGCCGATACCCTGGATCTTGTGGGGGCCGGCCTGGCCACCCGACAGCAGCGGGGACTCCTTCGGCTCGACCGCGACGATCTTCACGTCGGGGTTCTTCTGCTTCAGCACCTGGCCGACGCCGGTGATCGTGCCGCCGGTGCCGACGCCCGCGACGAAGATGTCGACCTGGCCGTCGGTGTCGGCCCAGATCTCCTCGGCCGTCGTGCGGCGGTGGATCTCGGCGTTGGCCTCGTTGGCGAACTGACGGGCGAGGATCGCGTTGTCCTCCGATGCGAGCTCCTCGGCCTTCGCGACGGCGCCCCTCATGCCGTCCGCGCCCGGGGTGAGGTGGAGCTCGGCGCCGTACGCGCGCAGCAGCGCCTTGCGCTCGTTCGACATGGTCTCGGGCATGGCGAGCTTGACCTTGTAGCCGCGTGCGGCACCGACCAGAGCCAGGGCGATGCCGGTGTTGCCGGAAGTGCCCTCGACGATGGTGCCGCCGGGCTTCAACTCACCCGAGCGTTCGGCGGCGTCCACGATCGCGACGCCGATGCGGTCCTTGACGGAGCTGGCAGGGTTGTAGAACTCCAACTTCGCCACGACTTCGGCGTGTGAGTCCTTCGTCACCCTGTTGAGACGGACGAGAGGCGTGCGGCCGACGAGTTCGGTGATGTTGTTCGAGATGCTCATGTCCTATTAACAGCACCTATGGCCCCATTATTCCAAATCCGCGGGGACGGGTCTCACTTCTTGGGACCACCACGTGCGGCGCGACTTGAGCGGCTTGGGAGACTGGGGGGCGACGCCACCCCCCGAGCCCCTGGAGCCCCGTCGCATGCGCCGATCCTCCTCGCCTCGCCCGAGCCCGGGTGTGATCCTGCGTACGCGGACGCTCGTCGCACTCCTCCTCGGGCTGTCCCTCGTGGTCACCTCGTGCACCGGCGGTGCGGACAGGCCGCCCCCACCGCCCGGGACCGACGGGCTCGTCGCCTCCGACTGGTGGGCCGCCCGCCAGAAGGACTACCTCCATCGCGTCACCGAACGCGTCGACCCCACCTCCCTCGACTCGATCGTCGCCGCGCTCGCCCGCCAGCAGGCCGAGCCGGCGTACGCCTTCGACCCGCGGCGCGTCACCGAGGCCGGGCTGCGCCCGGTCCTGGACAAGATCGACGGCCATCGCGACACCAGCGACTTCGACCAGATGCGCCTGTGGCTGGCCTGGCATGCCGGACGCGACCGCCTTGATCCCGCCACCCGCGCCGCTTTGGAGAGGCGCATCCTCGACTACCGCTACTGGTACACCGACCCGCTGCCCGACGGGGTGGTCGACCACAAGTGGTTCTGGTCGGAGAACCACCGCATCATCGCCCACACGCTCGAATACCTGGCCGGGCGCGAGCTGCCCGACGCGACGTTCACCATCACCGCTGAGCCGGGCCGCGTCCACGCGCAGCGCGGCCGCGAGCGGATCATCCGCTGGCTCGACGAGAAGGCCCGCTGGGGCATGTCGGAGTGGCAGTCCGACGTCTACTACGCCGAGGACCTCCAGCCCCTGCTGATGCTGGCCGAGCACGCCGAACCGGCCATCGCCGACCGGGCCATGGCGATGCTCGACATGCTCGCCCTCGACCTCGCCGTCAACCAGCTCGACGGCAACCTCGGCGTCTCCCACGGCCGCTCCTACATGAAGAACAAGGCGCGGGCCTCGACGCAGGGCGTCCACGACCTCCTCCACCTCGCGTACGGCACCAGCCCGGAGGGTTACTCCGACCGCACCGACTTCGCCGCAGTGCTGCTCGCCTCCGCGACGCGCTACCGCATCCCCGAGGCCATCCGCCGCGTCGCCGTGGACCCCGCCCCGTTCACCGGCCGCCAGCGCACCGGCGTGCCGATCGACCCGCAGGAGCCGTTCGGGCTCGCCGTGCCGCCGCCCGGCACCTCCTACACCGATCCAGAGGCGCTGGAGTTCTGGTGGGACCGCGGCGCCATGACTGCCTGGCAGGTCGTGCCGCTGTCGATGCGCGCCATCGAGGAGCACCGGCTGTGGACGACCGACCTGTTCGCGCCGCTGGCGCGCGTCATCGGCCCCGAGCGGAAACTCGACCCGCGTGCGGCGCAGTACGCGGCGTACGCGCTGGGTTGCCAGGTCAATCAAGGCCTCCTCGCGCGGGCCGACACGGTCGTCCACCGACGTGCCGACGCCATGCTGTCCAGCGTGCAGGACTACCGCCCCGGTTGCTTCGGTCGCCAGTACCACGCGTGGCAGGCGACTCTCGGGTCCGATGCCGTCGTGTTCACGACCCACCCCGGCACCGCCGACACCGGCACGTGGGCCGACGGCGACCTCTACTGGAACGGCGCAGTGACGATGCCGCGGACGGCCCAGTCGAACGGCGCCCTGATCGCGATCTATTCGCCCGCCTACCGCGGCGGCACCGGGGAGGACGCGAACTTCCTGCCGATGACCCACGCGTACTTCCCGACCGAGAGGTTCGACGAGGTCCGCCAGCACGGTCACTGGGTGTTCGGGCGCAAGGGCGACGGCTACGTCGCCCTGTGGTCCCACCGCGACGCCCAGTTCGCCGAGCCGGGCCCCAACCCGGCCGGGCTCGGGAGTCGCTATGACCTCGTCGCCGACGGCGGCCCCGACAACGTCTGGATCAGCGAGGTCGGTGACCGCGCACGGTGGGGATCGTTCGACGCATTCGTCGACGCCCATCGGGCCGCCCGCGTCGAGGTCGCCGCGGCGCCCCCGGTGGGCAAGGACGCCTCGCCCGGCTTCTCGGTGCGCTACGAGTCACCGACCGAGAAAGAGATGCGCTTCGGCACCGTGGACGGTTTCTCCGTCGACGGACGGGTCGTCGACCAGCATCCTGCGGGACGCATGGCCAACCCGTACGCGACCGTCGCCGAGGCGGACCCGGTGTGGACCGTGGCCGGCGGCGACCTGCGCTGGCGCTTCGACCTGGCCACGGGGCGCCGCGGCCCGGCCTGATCCCGCCACCCGCTCAGGCCTCCAGCGCGGGCTGGGCCACGACCATCGCCAGCGAGCCCGCCACGGCCAGTGCCAGCCCCCAGCGCGGCCGCCCCAGCGCGGCCACGCCGCCCCCGGTCGCCACCATGAGCACGGACGCCGCCGCCACGCGCGGCCACAGGACGAGCCGGCGGTCGGCGTCTGGTGAGAACCAGGTGGCCCACATCGCGATCCCGCCCACCAGCGCGATGGCAGCCGTGAGGGCGCCCACCGCGGGATGGACCCCGCGGCCGAGTCGCCATCCCACGTACGCCAGTCCCGCCCCGAACCCCAGCTCGGCGAGAAAGGCCCAGGTGCCGAGCACCCACTGCAGCGGAGTCATCGGGCCACCTCGAGTCGGAAGACCGGGTGGGCGCCCGGGTCGGGCGGCGCGTCCATGAAGGACGCGACCTGCCACCCCCAGCGGCGCCGGTAGCGCTCCAGCACCGGCCCGCGGTCGTCCACGGGGAGCTCGGTGGCGGTGTACGTCGTGCCTGCGAGGCGACAGGTGCCGTCGGCGCGCAGGTTGCGGACCCACTGCGTCTGGCCGCGCGGTGCGACGATGTGGTGGGCACCCTCGTGGACCATCGGGTTCACCACCGTGCCGCGCCACCGCCCGGTCCGACGGCCGCGTACCTCCAGCCAGCGCGCGCCGAACAGAGGTACGCCCCGGCGGACCAGCGCGCCGACCAGCTCGTTGAGACGACGTTCGAAGCGATTCATGTGTTCCTTCCCCAAATCCGAGAGCGATGCTCTCTGATTTCGAGAGTGGACGATCGGCGTGGAAAAATCAAGAGCGGTGCTCTCTGTTGTGTGCGGCGATCTCGTCGATGACCATGGGAAGGTGCCCACACCACGCCAGATCGCCCACGCCGAGACGCTCGACCGCATCCTGCGGCTGGGCCGCGACCAGCTCGCCGTGGTCGGCCCACAGAACCTGTCGCTGCGCGCGATCGCGCGCGAACTCGGGGTCTCCTCGTCCGCGGTCTACCGCTATGTGGCGAGTCGCGACGAGCTGCTGACACGCCTGATCACGGCGGCGTACGACGCGCTGGGGGAGCACGTCGAGAAGGCCGACCGCAGCGCCCGGCGGTCCGACCACCTGACCCGCTGGCGCAAGTCCTGCCACGCCGTACGCACCTGGGCCGCCGCCCACCCGCACGAGTGGGCGTTGGTCTACGGCTCGCCCGTGCCCGACTACGCCGCCCCCCAGGAGACCCTCGAGCCGGCCGCCCGCGCGGCCCGCGTCCTCGTGGGGATCGCCGTCGATGCCGGTGGCCGCGCCGGGGGCCCCGAGCCGACCGGCGCCCTGCGTACCCAGCTCGAGACCGTCGCCGCAGACTTCGGCGCCGACCTCGACCTCGTGACCATGGGCGCGCTCGTCGATGCCTGGACCCACCTGTTCGGCGTCGTGTCGCTCGAACGGTTCGGCCACCTCGTCGGCACCGTCGACCCGACCGACGCCTACTTCAGCCGGCTCGTCGACGACCTCGCCGTGCGCGTGGGCATCGCCTGAAGGCGATCCAGGCGCCGGGCGCCCGGGATCGGTCTGCGCGCCTGTGCTTCGAGCGAACCCCTTCTCCAGTAGTCCGAGAGAGCGTAGCGAGACGAGGAGCCCCGTAAGACGCGAGCGCCCCCGTGACCGCTTGCGCGGCACGGGGGCGAAGGCAGGTGCTGTCGATCAGACGTCGAAGTTGACGCCCTGCGCCAACGGGAGCTCGCCGGAGTAGTTGATCGTGTTCGTCGCACGGCGCATGTATGCCTGCCACGCGTCGGACCCGGACTCGCGGCCGCCTCCGGTCTCCTTCTCGCCACCGAACGCGCCGCCGATCTCGGCCCCGGAGGTGCCGATGTTGACGTTGGCGATGCCGCAGTCGGAGCCCTCGGCGGACACGAAGAGCTCGGCCTCGGCCATGTCGGAGGTGAAGATCGACGACGACAGGCCCTGCGGCACGTCGTTGTTGATCGCGATGGCCTCACGGACCTCGCCCGAGTAGGTGAGGATGTAGGTCACCGGGGCGAAGGTCTCCGAGCGCACGATGTCGGTCTGGCCCGGCATGCGGATCAGCGCAGGCTCGACGTAGTAGGCGTTCGGGGCCTCGTCGGCCAGACGCCGCGAGCCGCCGACGACGAGCTCGCCGCCCTGCTCCAGCGCCGACTTCACGGCGTTCTCGTAGCCGGCGAACGACTTGTCGTTGATCAGCGGGCCGACGAGGGTGCCCTCGGTGCGCGGGTCACCGATCGGGAGCTTCTCGAAAACCGTCTTCAGGCGCGAAACCAGTTCGTCGACGATCGACTCGTGGGCGATGACGCGACGCATCGTGGTGCAGCGCTGGCCCGCGGTGCCGGCGGCGGCGAACACGATGCCGCGGACGGCCAGGTCGAGGTCGGCCGAGGGGGCGACGATCGCCGCGTTGTTGCCACCGAGCTCCAGCAGCGAGCGGCCGAAGCGGTCTGCGACGCGAGGGCCGACGGCCTTGCCCATGCGGGTCGAGCCGGTGGCCGACAGCAGCGCGACGTCCGGGTGGTCGACGAGGGCCTCGCCCACGTCGGCGGCACCGATGACGACCTGCGACAGCCCGGCGGGGGCACCGCAGTCGGCCAGCGCGCGCTGCATGAGCGCGTTGGTGGCCAGTGCGCACATCGGCGCTGCCTCCGACGGCTTCCAGATGACGGGGTCGCCACAGACGACCGCGAGGGCGGTGTTCCACGACCAGACGGCCACGGGGAAGTTGAACGCCGAGATGACGCCGACGACGCCCAGCGGGTGCCAGGTCTCCATCAGGCGATGGCCGGGGCGCTCCGAGACCATCGTCTTGCCGTACAGCTGGCGCGACAGGCCGACGGCGAACTCGCAGATGTCGATCATCTCCTGAACCTCGCCGAGGGCCTCGGAGGTGATCTTGCCGACCTCGATCGAGACGAGCTCGCCCAGGTCCTCCTTGTGCTCGGTGAGGAGCTCACCCAGGCGCTTGACGACGGCGCCGCGCACCGGGGCGGGGACTGTGCGCCACTGCAGGAAGGCTTCCTTGGCGGTGGCGACCATGCCGTCGACGTCGACGGCCGTGTTCCAGCGCACGGAGTGGGCGACCTCGCCGTTGATTGGCGAGAGGACGTCCTGGTCGCCCTGGACGGCGGCCCAGTCGACGCCACAGCGCTCGGCGGCGGCCTTGGCGCGGCCGGCGAGGTCCTCGGCGGTGGGAATGGCGGAATCGGTCACGTTCTTCAACTTTCGTTTCAGGTGGGACTGGGGATTAGACGATGTTGAACTCAGGACGCAGGCCGCTGTCGGCGAAACGGGCCGCCGACATGCCGGAGACGTCCACGAAGGGCTGCTGGTCAAGGTACAGATCACGCATGACCTCGCCGCAGGCCGGTCCCTGCAGGAAGCCGTGACCGGAGAACCCGGTGCAGTAGAGGAAGCGGGAGACGCCCTCGGCCTCACCGATCAGCGCGTTGTGGTCGGGGGTGTTCTCGTAGAGACCCGCCCACCCGGACGCGAAGCCGACATCGGCCAGCGACGGGATGCGACGCTCCATGGCCTCGGCCAGCTCCTCGAGCCAGTCGTCGGTCTGGGAGATCGAGAAGCCGGGCTCCTGCTCGGAGTACGACATGCCGAGCAGCAGGCCAGGGCCCTCGTTGTGGAAATAGAGGGTGGTGGCCTGGTCGATCGTGAACGGCGTGTCGACGGGCAGGCCCGGGATGGGCTCGGTGATGAGGATCTGGCGCTTCAGCGGCTCCACGGGCAGGTTGACCCCGACCCAGTCACCGACCTGCTTCGACCAGGCGCCGGCGGTGCAGATGACGGTCTCGGTCTCGATGCGGCCACCCTCGGTCTCGACAGCACGGATCTGGCCGTCGACGACGTCGATGCCGGTCACCCTGCAGTTGTTGACCAGCGTCGCCCCGGCCTTGCGGGCGGCGCGGACGTAACCGCCGACCACCGACTCGGGCGTGCAGTGGCCGTCCCGCGGCGTCCAGGCGGCGGCGACGAGGCCGTCGGTGGAGATGTACGGCGACCGCTTCTTCGCCTCCTCGACGGAGATGATGCGGCTCTCGAGACCGAGGTTGGTCTGCAGCTCCGCGTTGCGCTCGAACTTCACGAGCGCCTCGTCGTTGTCGAGGCAGAACAGGTAGCCGACCTGGTGGAGGTCGATGTCCTGGTCGAACTTCTGCTGGAAGTTCTCGAACGTCTCGAGGCTGCGGGCGCCGAGCTGGATGTTCACCTCGTCAGAGAACTGGGCGCGTACGCCACCGGCGGCACGGCAGGTCGAGGCCCCGCCGAAGTCGGCGGCCTCGAGCAGCACGACGTCGGTGATGCCGTGCGTCGCGAGCTCGTACGCCGTGGCGACGCCCATGACGCCGCCGCCGACGACGACGACGCTCGCGGAGGAGGGGAGGTTGGGCATGTGCGGATCCTTGGGGTCGGGGGAGATCAGCGGGTGATCGTGGACATGCCGAGACGCTCGGCGGCCGCGGCGAGGGAGGCCTCGGACTGGGCGGCGTACAGGGTCTCGGGGGCGACGATCTCGCGGCCGATGACCGAGGACAGCCAGTCCATGTCGCGGTCGGTGGCCTGCTGCGAATCGTCCTTCGAGCCGTGGCTGGTCAGGTTGGAGTTGAAGATGCCGGCGGCGGAGCGCGGCAGGAAGTCCTCGTAGACGATGGGCTCGGCGGTGACCCATTCCTCGGCAATCAGCGTCTTGAGATCGGACGACTCCGGCTTGCCCTGCCTGTCCTCGGCGACGGCGTAGGCGAAGTACGCCAGGCCCTGCTCGTGGAGTTCTGCCTCCGTGCGCGGGCACATCTCGCGCCACACGGCGCGGGCGATGTCGACGCGTACGCCACCCTCGGTCTCGGCGAGGCGCCGGTCGGTCTCGGCGACCATCTGGTCGAACAGCTCGCGGCCCTTCGGGGTGAGCGCGATGCCGCGCTGCTCGACCTCGCCGAAGCGTACGCGGAGCTGGCCGGTGGAGACGGTGCCGTCGGCCTCGCGGAAGGCGCGGTCCTCGGCGAGGGCGCGAAATGAGGTCTGGCGGAGCAGGAGGTCGGGGCCCTCCCAGTCCGGCGGGCCCTGGATCTCGGAGATCATCTCGATGCCGAGGGCCTGCATCGACGTGTACAGGTCGTCGATGTCGAGCACGCGCGGGGTGAGGTGGTTGATGTGGGTCGACGTGATGCCACCGATGTCGGCCGCGACGCCGGAGACGGCGGCGAGCTCCTCGTACCAGGCCCGGTCGACGGGTTCGGTGCCGAGCTCGAAGGCCTCTCCGGCGAGCTGCAGGAAGCGGTCGGCGTCAGCCTCCTCGAGGCCGCCCTGCTCCGACGCCTTGTCGGCGAGCCCGAGCAGCTCGGGGACGAACAGCTGGCGGGCGCCGAGGAAGTCGAGCAGGCGACGCTCCTGGTCCTCGGTGAAGAAGCGGCGGTCCTGCGGCACGAGCATGGAGGTGAACACGCGGAACGGGTTCTTCGCGAGCTCGTCGGCGTCGTGCGGACGGTAGGCCGTCGAGACGACGGGGATCGGCTGCGGCTGCGCGTCGCGCAGGTCGTAGAAGCCTGTGGGGTACATGCCGAACGCGCCGAACACGCGGGCGACCTGCGACATCTCCTCGGGCGAGCCGACGCGGATGGCGCCGTGGCGCTCGGCGGTGACGCGCTCGATCGAACCGAGGCGCTCGGCGTCGTGGCCCTCGCGCTCCATGACGCGCCGGTTCACCTGGGTGGAGACGTCCACGAGCGTGTTGTACGCGGGCACCTCCCCGCCGTAGAGCTCGGCGAGACGCACGGCGAATCGTGCGCGAAGCTGCCAGGTGGGCACGAGGGACATCGTTCACTCCATGGGGATGCGGTTCGGGCGAGACACCGGCTTTGGTGTGGGTCGCAATTGCGCTCAAGCATCGCCACCGGTCGGGGCCCGGCGCCAGACCTGCAGGGAGCCGGAGTGTTGGCGTGCCATAAGCAACCCTTGTGCTGTGATCCGGCCGTGCGCTGGCATGCTGTCCGGCATGGTCAACGACGCTCTCATCCTGTCCTCCGACGACATCACGAGCCTCTTCACCCCGGAGGTCGCGCTGGAGTCCCAGCGCCGCGCCTTCGCCGAGCTCGGCCACGGCCGGGCCCAGCTCCCCGCCCGCCTGCTCATCGACGGCCGGGAGGAGTCGACGGCGTTCTGCTACGCCGCTCGCACGAACCCAGACGGCGCCGCGGTCTCGAAGTTCGGCTCGGTCAACCCGGCCAACGCCGACCGGGGCCTGCCGACGATCTCGGCCCTCGTCGTCGTCCTCGACCCGGTGACCGGTCGCCCTGCCGCCGTGATGGACGGCACGCTGGTGACGACGCTGCGCACGGCGGCGGCCTCGGCCGTGGCGATCGACGCGCTCGCCGGTGACGGCCCGGTCGCGATCGTGGGGTCGGGGGTCCAGGCCCGAGCCCACCTGACGTCGCTGCCGCTGGTGCGGCCGGACGCCGAGTACCGCATCACCTCGCTCGACCTCGACGCCGCCCGCCGGCTCGCCGACGGGGCGGACCGCCCGGTCGAGGTGTTCGAGACCGTTCAGGACGCCGTGGAGGGCGCGGCGGTCGTCCTCACCGCCACGACGAGCCCGAAGCCGCTGCTCGAGGCCAGCTGGATCTCTCCCGGAGCGGTGGTCATGAGCATCGGATCGTTCGCCGCCGACCGCCACGAGGTCGGCCAGGACCTCGTCAAGCGCGCCGACCTCGTGGTCGTCGACCACGTCGAGACGTGTCTCGAGCACGCCGGCCCGGTGGTGGAGGCCGTACGCACCGGCCTGCTGCAGCCCTGCGACCTCGTCGCGCTTGGCGACGTCGCCGTCGGCAACCGCGGTCGCGCGTCGGCCGACGAGATCGTCTACGTCAACTCCGTGGGCATCGGCGTGCAGGACGCCGCCGCGGCGGAGATGATCGTGGGCGAGGCCCGCCGTCTCGGGCTGGGCTCGCCGCTGGCCCTCTGACGGAGGCGGGTGCCCCTGCGGTCAGGCAGCCGCGGGGGCGTTCACGCCCGGGATGGTCTCGGCCAGCCCCCGGGCCGTCTCCTGCAGGCCGCGGATTGCCGTGGGCACAGCAGGGTTGATGCCCTTGCGGCGATGGACGACCTCGATGTGACGGTAGAGGCGCTCGGACATCTTCTTGGCGACGACGCCGGCGCCGGCGTGGTAGCCCAGCGAGGGAGTGAGCGCGATGCCGAGGTCGGCGGCGACGAGCCCGCGGATCACCGCGTAGTTGTTGGAACGGTAGTCGACCTTCGGCTCGAACCGGTAGCGCGCCGCCAGCACGCCCAGGCACTGGGTGCCGTCGGCGGCATCGGAGGTGTTGATCCACATGTGATCGGCCAGGTCCCCGATGTCGACCACCGTCGCCGCCGCCAACGGGTTCGTCTCGGCCACAAGCACGACGAGCTCGTCTTCGAGCAGGGGAGTGGTCACCAGCGAGCGCGGCCACGTGCGCGGCACCATGTCGTAGCGGTAGACCAGCCCCAGGTCGAGCTCGCCGTCCTCGACGAGCGGGACGATCTCGTGGGGCTCGCCCTCGTCGAGATGGAGCGCCAGGTTGGGGAACAGCTCGCGACGGCTCGACAACCACTGGGGGAGCATCCACTCCGAGACGCTGGGGAAGCTGCCCACGCGCAGCTTGCCGACGGTGCCCTCGACGACGGCCGCCACGTCGTTGTCGAGACGCTCGAGGTCGGCGAGGACCTCGCGCGCCTGGTCGGCCAGGGCGTGGGCGGCGGGGGTCGCGCGTACGCTGTGGGCCTCCCGGTCGAATAGGGTGAGTCTGGTGGCCCGCTCGAGCGCGGCCATCTGTTGGGACACCGCGGATCCGGTGTAGCCGAGCTGGCGGGCCGCGTCGGCGAAAGAACCCGTGCGCAGCACAGCCATCAGGGTGCGCAGGTGCAGCGGATTCAACACGCCCCCGAGTTTAGCGTTAGCGATGCTGTCGGCAGGTCCATATTCGCTGACCCTCGACGTCCTTCCGCCTACACCCTGTGCTGGTGCAGTCTGACACCTCAGCAGCGGCGGAGTGCGCCGCACGTCCCAGCGATCGAAGGACGCCAATGGAGTCGAATACCCGCGAGGTAGCCATCAAGCTCGAGCAGGTGGCGAAGAGCTTCGGTGACCACCATGTGCTGACCGACGTCTCGATGAGCGTCAGGGAGGGCGAGGTGTGCGCCATGGTCGGCCCGTCCGGTGCAGGCAAGTCCACCCTGCTGCGGTGCATCAACCTGCTCGAGCGCCCCGACCACGGAACGATCACCGTCGGGGGCCACACAATCGACACCGAGCGGAAGTTCAACGCCAAGGAACTCGCCGCCCTGCGCCGCGAGGTCGGCATGGTGTTCCAGCACTTCAACCTCTTCCCGCACCTCAACGTGCTGCGCAACATCTCCCTGCCGCAGGAGCGTGTCCTCAAGCGCTCCCGCAAGGACGCCGACGAGCGCTCGATGAAGCTGCTCGAGCGGGTCGGCCTGGCCGACAAGGCCCAGCAGTACCCCGGCCGCTGCTCCGGCGGCCAGCAGCAGCGCATCGCCATCGCCCGCGCGCTCGCGCTCGACCCGAAGGTCATGCTGTTCGACGAGCCGACCTCGGCGCTCGACCCCGAGTACGGCCTCGAGGTCCTCGGCGTCATGCGCGAGCTCGCCGCCGAGGGCATGACCATGGTCGTCGTCACCCATGAGATGCAGTTCGCCCGCGACGTGTCCGACCACCTCGTGGTCATGGCCGACGGCGGGATCATCGAGGAGGGTGACCCGAAGGCCATCTTCGCCGATCCCTCACACCCGCGGACGCGCAAGTTCCTCGGCGCGGTCCTGGATCGCTGAGGCCACCATGGACCTGTTCCTCACGCTCTTGCAGGGCGTCCCCATGACGCTCCTGCTCACGTTCGGCGCGCTGGCCATCGGTGCGGTGCTCGGCATCCCGCTGGTGCTGATGCGCCGCTCGCACATCCTCGTCGTGCGCTTCATCGCCCGCGCGATCATCGAGATCTCCCGTGGCATCCCGCCGATCGTGTGGTTGTTCATCATCTTCTACGGCGTCGGCGGCTCGTTCCCCGATCTCGAGCCGCTCCCTGCGGCACTGGGCGGCCTCGGCGTCATCGCCGGTGGCTACATGGCCGAGATCTACCGCGGTGGCTGGATGGCTGTCGGCGCGGGTCAGGACGAGGCGGCGGCCGCGCTCGGCATGAGCCGCGTGCGTACGCTCGCGGACGTCATCGGTCCCCAGGTGTTCCGCGTCTCCATCCCCGCGGCGGCGACGTACGGGATCGGACTGCTGAAGGACTCCTCGGTGGCCTACACCATCGGTGTCACCGAGATCATGTACTTCGCCAACGAGCAGTCGAAGGCCTCCGCGGACGCGCTCACCCCGTTCCTCGTGGCGGCGCTGGTCTACATCATCATGACGGTCCCCTGCGCCTGGGGCTCTCGCGCCCTCGACGCCAAGCTGCGGAAGGCGGTCAACCGATGATCGACTCCATCGCTCCTTTCATCCCGAACCTCATCGGCGGCCTGTGGGTCTCGCTGAAGCTCACGGCCGCGACGCTCGCCATGGGCCTGCCACTCGGCCTGCTCCTGGCCCTGCTGTCCGCGTCGCCGTGGCGGGTGGTCCGCTGGCTCGTCGTCGCGCTGGTCGAGATCGGTCGTGGTACGCCGATGCTCGTCGTCCTGCAGATCTTCTACTTCGGCCTCCCCGCGTTCGGCGTGACCCTCACGTCGTTCCTGGCCGCGGCCCTCGCGCTGGCGCTGACGACCGCCGCGTATACCTCGGAGATCCTCCGTGGCGCGCTGCTGTCGGTGAACCAGGGCACCATCGAGGCCGCCATGGCCATGGGCATGAATGAGGCCGACCGCCTCCGCGACGTCATCCTCCCGCAGGCGCTCCGCGTGGCCCTGCCGGCTCTGATCGGCTTCTCGATCCTCATGTTCCAGGGCACGTCGCTGGCGTACACCATCGCTTTGCCCGAGCTGCTGAGCCAGGCCTACTCGGCCGGCTCGTCCACCTTCCGTTACCTGGCGATCCTGTCGATCGCCGGCCTGATGTATGCGGTCATCACGATCCCTATGAGCCTGATCACCGACCGCCTCGAGAAGCGCATGTCGCGCTTTGCCGCCTGACCCACCGCACCATCGCACCAACACCGTTCCTAAGGAGAACACCATGAAGATGCGCCGGATCGCTGCCGCCGCAGTCGCGCTCGTCACTGCCACGACGGTCTCCGCCTGTGGTGGCGGTGGGCAGTCTGCCACCACCGACAAGAACTGCACGCCGAAGCACCAGTTCGACACCGTCAAGAAGGGCCAGCTGACGGTCTCCTTCTACGACCTCCCGCCGTTCACCAAGGCCGAGGGCAAGAAGATCACGGGTGTCGACGGCGAGATCCTCGATGAGATCGCCAAGATGGAGTGCCTGACGATTGCCCCGCAGCCGCTCGCCGCGGCCGCCGTGATCCCCGCCGTCCAGGCCGGTCGCGCCGACATCGCCGCCGCCGACTGGTACCGCACCAAGTCGCGCAACGAGATCGTGACGCTGTCCGACCCGATGTACCTCGACCAGATGGCGATCATCTCCAAGGACGGCACGAAGTCCGTCCAGGCGCTCAAGGGCAAGAAGGTCGGCACGGTCGACGGCTACATGTGGGTCGAGGACATGAAGAAGCTCCTCGGTGACGATCTCAAGGTCTACCCGTCGACCCTGAACATGAACCAGGACCTCAAAGCCGGCCGCATCGAGATCGGCATCGACTCCTACGGCTCGGGCGTCTTCAACAACCCCGACCTCAAGGTCGAGGTCGTCGAGAAGGACCCGACGATCGCCGGCACGCTCGACGCCGCGCAGGCCTCGTTCCCGATGCCGAAGGGCAAGGACGCCTTGGCCAAGGCCATCAACGAGGACATCGCCGAGCTCCACAAGAACGGCAAGATCAAGGAGATCCTCGTCAAGCACAAGCTCGACGCCTCCGCCGCCGACGTGGGCGAGCCGCGCCTCCTCTGATCCACAGACGTCTCTGACCGGTTCAGCCGATCGGGTGGTCCCCCCGTGGGGCCACTCGATCGGTGTTTTTGAAGGGACGGTTTCCGAGCGGGCGATTTCCAATCGGGTCTTCCGTGGGGCGGGCGGTTCTGCCACGCTGGCGCCCATGGACGCTGACGTCATCGTGATCGGATCGGGCCTCTCAGGCCTGGTCGCCGCCACCACCGCCGCCGGGCGCGGACTGTCGGTGATCGTGCTCGACGCCGAGGGGCCGCAGTCGGTCGGCGGCCAGGCGCACTGGTCGTTCGGCGGGCTGTTCCTCGTCGACTCGCCCGAGCAGCGGCGCCTCGGCGTACGCGACTCGCGCGAGCTGGCGCTGGCCGACTGGCTGGGCTCAGCGGGCTTCGACCGGGACGAGGACGTGTGGGGCCGGCGCTGGGCCGAGGCGTACGTCGACTTCGCCGCGGGCGAGAAGCGTGCCTGGCTGTCAAAGAAAGGCGTGCGGTTCTTCCCGCTGGTCCAGTGGGCCGAACGCGGCGGCCACCTGTCACCCGGCCACGGCAACTCTGTGCCGCGGTTCCACATCACGTGGGGGACCGGGCCCGGCCTGGTGCAGCCGTTCGCCACCGAGGCCCGCGAGTCGCGGCTGGTGGACCTGCGCTTCCGCCACTACGTCGACCACCTGGAGGTGTCGAACTCCGGTGTCTCGGTGAGCGGGCGGACGCTCGCGCCCGACCACGCCGAGCGGGGCCGGCCGACGAACCGCGACGCGGTCGGGGAGTTCACCGTGGCCGCCCCGAACGTCGTCATCGCCTCGGGCGGCATCGGCGGCAACCTCGATCTGGTGCGCGAGCTGTGGCCGGCCGCGTACGGATCGCTGCCGCCGCGCGACGACCTCGTCCAGGGGGTGCCTGACTACGTGGACGGCTCGATGCTCGGCGTCGGCGAGGCGGCCGGCGGCCACATCGTGAACCGTGACCGCATGTGGCACTACCCCGAGGGCATCCGCAACCACTCGCCGCTGTGGTCGCAGCACGGCGTCCGCATCCTGCCTGCGCCGTCGTCGCTGTGGCTCGACGCCGACGGCCACCGCCTGCCCGCCCCGAACTTCCCGGGCTTCGATGCCTTGGGCACCCTGCGGGAGATCTCTGCGCGCGGCCACGCGTACTCGTGGTTCGTGCTCGATGAGGAGACCATCGCGAAGGAGTTCGCGCTGTCCGGCTCGGAGCAGAACGCCGACCTGACCGGCAGGGACGTACGCCTGCTGTCGCAGCGCCTGCGCCCGGGGCCCACCAAGGAGGTGCAGGCGTTCGTCGACGCCGGCATCGACATCGTCGTCGCCGACACCGTCGCCGAGCTCGCGGGGCGGATGAACGGGCTCGTCGGCACCGACCGCATCGACGCCGACGCGCTGCTGGCGACCATCAGCGAGCGCGATGGACAGGTGGCATCAGGTCTCGGCAAGGACCCGCAGGTCGTGGCCACGCGCGCGGCGCGCTCGTACGCGGTGGACCGCCTGATGCGCGTCGTGCCGCCCCACCGGCTCACCCAAGCCGACGGCTCCGGGCGCCACGGCTCGGGCGGCCGGCTGATCGCCGCGCGCCTGCACGTGCTCACGCGCAAGACCCTCGGCGGGTTCTGGACCGACCTGGACGCCCGCGTGCTGGACGCGGCGGGCGACCCCGTTCCGGGTCTGTACGCGGTGGGCGAGGCCGCGGGCTTCGGCGGCGGTGGGGTCCACGGCTGGCGGGCCCTGGAGGGCACGTTCCTCGGCGGGTGCCTCCACTCGGGCCTGCGCGCCGGCCGCGCCCTCTAGCTCGCCCCACCGCAACAACAGGCCGAAAACTCCTCAACAGGCGATGCAAGGCCTGTTGAGCAGTTTTCGGCCTGTGGTGCGTGGGCCGGGGCACGACGCACCAACGACGAGCTCGCGGGATGCACGACGCGCCACTGGCGGCCCTTCGCGCGGCCGACGTCCCAGACGCGGAGGGCCGGGGGAACGGCCCATCAGGGACAGACGCGTCCGCGCCTCACTCCCACTCGATGGTGCCAGGCGGCTTCGACGTGACGTCGAGCACGACGCGGTTGACCTCGCGTACCTCGTTGGTGATGCGCGTGGAGATTCTCTCCAGCAACTCGTACGGAAGGCGGCTCCAGTCGGCGGTCATGGCATCCTCCGACGAGACGGGGCGCAGCACGACGGGGTGGCCGTAGGTGCGGCCGTCGCCCTGGACGCCGACCGAGCGCACGTCGGCGAGCAGCACCACGGGGAACTGCCAGACGTCGCGGTCGAGGCCGGCGGCGGTGAGCTCGGCGCGGGCGATGGCGTCGGCCTCGCGCAGCAGATCGAGGCGGTCGCGCGTGACCTCGCCGATGATGCGGATGGCTAGGCCGGGGCCGGGGAAGGGCTGGCGCCAGACCATGACGGCGGGCAGTCCCAGCTCGGTGCCGACGGCGCGTACCTCGTCCTTGAACAGCGTGCGCAGCGGCTCGATCAGCTCGAACTGCAGGTCGTCGGGCAGGCCGCCGACGTTGTGGTGGGACTTGATGTTGGCCGCGCCCTCGCCGCCGCCGGACTCGACGACGTCGGGGTAGAGCGTGCCCTGCACGAGGAAGTCGATGCCGTGGTCGTCGGCAATCTCGCGGGCCGCGGCCTCGAAGGTCCGGATGAACTCGCGGCCGATGATCTTGCGCTTGGTCTCGGGGTCGGTCACGCCGGCGAGGTGGCCCAGGAACTGGTCGGAGACCTCCTTGACGACGAGGTCCACGCCGGTGGCCGCGACGTAGTCCTTCTCGACCTGCTCGGCCTCGCCCTTGCGCAGCAGACCGTGGTCGACGAACACGCAGGTCAGCTGGTCGCCGATGGCGCGCTGGACGAGCGCCGCGGCCACGGCGGAGTCGACTCCGCCGGACAGCGCGCACAGGACGCGCTTGTCGCCGACGCGCTCGCGGATGGCGCGGACGGAGTCCTCGACGATGTTGTGGGCGTTCCAGTCGGGGCGTACGCCGGCGATGTCGAACAGGAAGTGGCGCAGGACGTCCTGACCGCGCTCGGAGTGGTTGACCTCCGGGTGCCACTGGACGCCGGCGAGGCGGCGCTGGGCGTCCTCGAACGCGGCGACGGGCGCGCCGGGGGTGGACGCCAAGCAGGTGAAGCCCTCGGGGGCCTGCGACACCGAGTCGCCGTGGGACATCCAGATCGACATCTCGGTAGGGAGGTCGGCGAGCAGCGTGCCGGGCTCGGAGACGGTGGTCTGCGTACGCCCGAACTCGCTGAGGCCCGTCTGCTGGACGGTGCCGCCCAGTGCGGCCGCCATGGCCTGGAACCCGTAGCAGATGCCGAAGACGGGTACGCCGGCCGCGAAGAGCGCCGGGTCCACCTGCGGTGCGCCGTCGGCGTACACCGAGGAGGGGCCGCCGGACAGGATCACCGCGGCGGGCTTTTTCGCCAGGATCTGGTCGACGCTCGCCGACGACGGCATGATCTCGGAGTAGACGTCGGCCTCGCGCACGCGGCGCGCGATCAGCTGCGCGTACTGAGCCCCGAAGTCGATGACGACCACGCGGTCGTGGTCGGCCACGACGTCCTGAGCGATCTGCTGGTTCTCGGACATGAGCCGAAGTCTAGAGGGAAATCGCAGGTGACCACGCAGCGAGCGGAGCGGCTGGCGGTGATCTTCTCGTCTCCCTGGCTTTCGCTCGTCTCCCTGGCTTTCGCTCGTCTCGCTGGCGTCCGATCGGAAACCACTTGCTCGGAACAACTCGCTCGGAAAGCGGGTGTGGGTGTCGGGCGCATCGTCTCGCTGTGTCTGGGTCGGAGAATGGGAGCGAGCACGCAGTGGACCCCCCGGCGAGCGTCATGCGACGCGCCCCCGTCGTCGGGAGCACCAAGACGAAGCCCCGCGACAGCTCACGCAACCAGGAGCGTGGGCCGCCGCGGGGCTTCGACGACTGCGACGACGACTGCGACGACGACAGGGGACCGTCGTGCGCGAGCCGGGACTACCGCAGGTCGTCGCTGTTTGGCATGCCCGTGCTGTTGCCGTACGGGTCGGTGGGGTTGGGGTTGACCGGCGGCTGCTGGGTCTTGGTGGTGCGGTAGTCCTTCACTGCCTGGTCGGCCTGGTTGAACAGCTCCTGGGCGTACACCTTGCCGTCGTCAGCAGGCATGACGAGCCAGGCGATGATGTAGACCAACGGGCCGACGCCGGTGAACAGGACGGCGAGTGCGGTCAGCAGGCGGATCAGGCTGACGTCGGTGCCGGTGTAGGCGGCGACGCCGCCGCACACACCGCCCAGGATCTTGTCGGTGGAGCTGCGGGTGAACTTCTTGTCCATGATGGTTCTCCTTGGTGGGTGTGGGTCGGTCAGTTCTCGCGTCCGCGGGACAGGGCGAGGCCTGCACCGCCGATGACGATCAGTGACACGGGGAGCGCGGCCTTGAACCATGCTCCGGACATGTCTCCGCCGAACGTCACGAACAACGCTCCGGCGGCGATGAGGACGAACAGGAGGCCGGTGACGAGTCCTGTGACGTCGGGCTTGTGGTGGGTGTTCATCGGGTCACCTCGATCTCTCCCATCTCGACGCTGAGGTCGAGCTCCAGGACGGGGCCGGTGCCGGGGACGACGACGGTGTCCTTGCCGTCGAAGCCGCTGAAGTGTCCCGCGTCGAGGACCTTGGCGCTGCCGGCGTCGACCTGGTAAGTGACGCGGACGGGCATGTTCTCGGGGACGCGTACGTGGATCTGGCCGGCGTCGACGGCCACGCGGAGCTTGCGGTTCTCGGTGAGCTGCAGCTGGCTGAGGTCGACGTCGACGGAGCCAACGTCGCGGGAGATGCGTCCCGGGAGGGCGTCAGGGGTGGTGACGGTGACCGCGTACTCCCGGTTCGAGGAGCCGTGGGGCGCGGGGGCGCCGAACGCGCCGGCGCTGAGCACCGCGAGGACGACACCGAGGGCGATCATGCCGCGCGGCCGGCCGAGCCAGGTGCCGGCGATGAGGACGAGGCCGACGACGAGGAGCCCAGCTGCGGGGTAGGCGGCGAACGGGACGTCGTACCGCATGCCGGCGAGGGCGACGCCAGCCATGGCGAGGCCGGTCAGGGCGAGGCCGGTCCACGACAGGGATGCGTTGCGGCGGCGCCGGGGGCGGCGCTCGACGACGGTCGCGCCGGTGGGGGCGGGCTGGCTGTAGATGCCGCCCGGGTCGGGCACGGAGGCGAGGAAGGCGTCCATCGAGTAGCCGGGATGGTGGGTGTACGCGGGTGAGTGTGCGGTGGCGCCGCTGCGCAGGTCGACGCCTTCGCTCGGACGCTCGCCCGGCTGTTCGGTGGCGGGGCCCATGGGGGCTGCGGGGCCGGGGCGCGTGGGCCAGGCCCGCGGGTCGGGCTGCGTGGTCTGCTGGTGTCGGAGGTGCTCGTGGACGCGTTGCTGCCAGGCGGCGGCCTGTCGGGTGAACTCGGTGTCGGCGGCGAAGGGGGCGCTGATCTGTCCGGTGAGCGCCGCCTTGTTCTCGCGGCGCTCCTCGGCGGCCCGGCGCGGACGGTAGAGGCCGAAATACCAGACGGCGAGGACGACGATGGCGGGCGTGACACCGAACGGCAGGACGGTCGACAGGAGGGCCGCGCTCAGCAGGCAGGTGGCGACGAGCGCGCCGATCTTCAGCGGCTGCGGCCACCCGCGCCAGCCCGGCAGCGCCGAGTCGAGCACCGCCCGGTCGCCGTCCGCGGCCGGCAGCGTGAGCCAGAGCGCCGCGTACAGGACGAGGCCGACGCCACCGCTGAGCCCGAGCACGACGAACACGGCGCGGATGATGAGGGGGTCGACCCGCCACGCGACAGCGAGCGCGTCGCAGACGCCGGCCACCTTTGAGGTGGCGGCGGGGCTGCGGCGCAGCGTGGTGAGGTCCATGGCATCCATCGTGCTCGACGTCGGGGGCGTCCGCCATCGGGGGAGGCCCTGATTCCGCCCCCATCAGGGGCGGGTCGGGGGAGTCCCTACTGGTCGTGCGCCCCTGCACGTGTGAGGCTTGGAGGACGATGGCGGCCACCGATCCCGAAGTGCCCGAACGCCTGGACCACCCCGAGGGGGACGTCCCGGTGGGCGCAGGCGTGCCCGCGACCCGCGAGCCGGGTGATGTTCTCGAGCGGCTGCGCGCGACGCGTGAGCCGCAGGGTGCCTGGCTGGGTGGTGTGTGCACGGGACTCGCGGCCCACCTGGGCGCCCCGGTGCTGGTGCTCCGCATCGGGTTCGTGGCGCTTGGCTGCGTCCAGCTGATCGGGCTCATCGCGTACGCGGCGCTCTGGCTCGCGCTCCCGCCGGCTCCGAAGGCGGAGGTGGCACCCGGGCTGGAGTCGGCGTCGCGGTCGAACTTGCGCACCACGACCAGTGGCCGCCGACGTGCCGCCGACGTCGGCACCGTCTTGGCGCTCGGCATGATGGCGGCCGGCCTGTTCGCGCTCGCCCAGTTCAGCGGACTGGGTGTCTCGCAGGCGTTCCTGTGGCCGGTTGCGTTCGCGTTCGCCGGCGTCGCGCTGGTCTGGCGTACGGCCGACACGGCGGGGGAGCGGCGCGAGAAGGTCGACGGGCCCGCCTGGTTGGCGCCGTTCGTGGCGCGGGGACGCGTGCTCACGATCGCCCGCATGGTGCTCGGCATGGCGCTGGTGGGGGCTGCGGTCTCGATGGTGATCGCGTCACAGGCGGGCGTCGAGGAGCTGCCGCGCGTCCTGGGCATGACGGGGCTGGCGCTGGCGGGCATCGGTCTGGTCGTGGCCCCGTGGGCGTACCGGTCGCGTCAGGCGCTGCAGGTCGCCCGCGAGGACAAGGTACGCGCCGACGAGCGCGCCGACATGGCTGCCCACCTGCACGACTCGGTACTGCAGACGCTGGCCCTGATCCAGCGGCAGTCGACCGATGCGAAGGCCGTGGCCACGCTGGCGCGCCGGCAGGAACGCGAGCTGCGCACGTGGCTGTACGGCGACGTCATCAAGGAGGAGACGTTCAAGGCGGCGCTCACGGCGGCGGCTGCCGACGTCGAGGACGAGCGTGACGTGCCGATCGAGGTCGTGTGCGTCGGTGACGGGCCGATGGACGAGAAGGCGGAGGCGACGGTGCGTGCCGCGCGCGAGGCGATGGTCAACGCCGCGAAGCACTCCGGGGCCCCGCGGATCTCGGTGTACGCCGAGGTGGACGACGACCGGATCGAGGTCTTCGTGAAGGATCGCGGCAAGGGCTTCGACATGGCGGACATCGCGGATGATCGAATGGGGGTCAAGGGGTCGATCCTGGGGCGAATGGAGCGCCATGGCGGCAGCGCCCGGATCAGGTCGGCCCCAGCAGACGGCACCGAGGTGAGACTGGAGATGGAACGATGAGCGACATGGATCAGCCGAGTGGGCTCGGTCAGGGCGGTTCGGCGACGTCACCGGTGGGTGGTGCGCCCACCGACTCGACCAAGCGCCTGCGGGTGGTGGTCGTCGACGACCACGCCATGTTCCGCGCCGGCGTCAAGCACGAGATCGGCCGGGTCGTCGACGTGGTCGGCGAGGGCGAGGACGTCGACACGGCTGTGCGGGCGATCGCCGAGGTGAAGCCAGACGTGGTGCTGCTCGACGTGCACATGCCCGGCGGTGGCGGTGTGGAGGTACTCAAGCAGGTCCACGCGAAAGACCCGGAGGTAAGGTTCCTCGCGCTGTCGGTGTCCGACGCGGCGGAGGACGTGATCGGGGTGATCCGGGCCGGCGCGCGCGGCTACGTCACGAAATCGATCTCGTCGGAGGAGCTCATCGATGCCATCCGGCGTGTGTCGGAGGGCGACGCGGTGTTCTCGCCGCGGTTGGCCGGGTTCGTCCTCGACGCCTTCTCCGGCGCCATCGACGTGGCCTCGGTCGACGAGGACCTCGACAAGCTGTCGAACCGCGAGCGAGAGGTGCTGCGGCTGATCGCCCGCGGCTACTCCTACAAGGAGATCGCCCGGGAGCTGTTCATCTCGATCAAAACCGTCGAGACCCACGTGTCGTCGGTGCTGCGCAAGCTCCAGCTGTCGAACCGCCACCAGCTGACCCGTTGGGCGACCGATCGCAAGCTGGTCTGATCGTCGACGACGAAGAACCGCCCCGCACGAGAGTGCGGGGCGGTTCTGCTCGCTTGTTGCGGGGGATCTCAGACGACGTCAGGCGCGGGTGCGGCCCTTCACGACGAAGCCATAGATGACGAGGACGAGCAGGGCGCCGATGACCGAGGTCAGGAGGCCAGCGACGCTGAAGACGTCGGAGTAGGAGACGTTGAACAGGAGTCCACCGAGGAAGCCGCCCAGGAGGGCACCGATGACGCCGAGGACGATGGTGGCCAGAATGCCACCACCCTGCTTGCCGGGGAGGATCGCCTTGGCGATCGCGCCGCCGATGAGGCCGATGACAATGTACGCAATGATGGTTCCCATGTGAACCAAGGTAGCGCCGATCACACCGGGAACCATCGAATTATCGACATTCTCAGTCAAGCCTTGGTGAAGTCTCAGTGCGTGCGTGGTCGAAGTGCCCCCCACTGGGCCGATTCTGAGAGGCCGCTCATTCAGAGCAGCGGTCTGAGCGGCTTGAGGACGCCCTCGGAGAACTTCATCATCCAGTGGCGCGACGTCCACTCGGCCAACGTGAGCTCGCGGCAGTTCGTCAGGTCGAGCTCGAAGACCTCGGCCATCTTCTCGGCCATGTCGGAGTCGGTGATGTCGAGGTTGATTTCGTAGTTGCCGGCGAGCGACAGCCGGTCGAGGTTCGCCGTCCCGACGGTCGTCCAGGCGTCGTCGACCAGCGCGGTCTTCGAGTGGACCATCGCTCCCTGGTAGAGGAACAGGCGTACGCCCCCGGCCAGCAGCTCGCGGTAGCCGCCACGCGAGACCCAGTCGGCCACGATGTGGTTGGAGCGCTCGGGGACGATGATGCGGACGTCGACGCCGCGGCGAGCGGCCTGAACCAGCGCGCGGGTGAGGTCCTCGTCGGGGATGAGGTACGCGTGGGTCAGCCAGATGCGATCGGTGGCGCGGTCGATGGCCTCGAGATACATGTAGCGGATGGGGAAGACGCCCAGCTTGGGGACGTTGCGCTGCACCTTGATGCGGCTGAAGAAGTCGCGGCGGCGGCCGTCGGTGAGGACGGGGCGGCGCGGCGAGGGGCGCAGGTTCCAGTAGTCGATGAACGCGTTGTCGAGCTCGGCCACGGCGTCACCGTCGATGCGGACGTGGGTGTCGCGCCAGTCGGTCGCATACAGAGTGCCGATGTTGTAGCCGCCGATGAACCCGATGTCGCCGTCGATGGTAAGGAGCTTGCGGTGGTTGCGGCCCCAGTTGCGGGGATGCCACCAGTCCCAGACCATGTCGATCAGCGGGTGGCGCAGGATCTTCACGTCGGGATGGAACCGGTAGAACTTGGGCGGGACGACCAGGTTGGCGAACTCGTCCCACACCAGGTAGACCGCGACGCCGCGTTCTGCGGCCTCGTTGAGCGCGCGCCGGAAGGCCCGGCCGGTGGCGTCGCCCTTCCAGATGTAGGTCTCGAGGAAGATCCGCTCCTGGGCCCCCTCGATGGCCTCGAGCATCGCGTCGAAGACGTCTTGGCCGTAGGTGTAGACGACCACGTCGGTGCCCCCCGCGCGTACGGGCGTGGGGTCTGCCTTGGGGAAGACGACGGGAGAGCGGTCCTGCTTGCGGCGGTGGTCGGCGACGAACAGGCCGGCCAGGGTCAGGGCCTGCAGCCCGAGGACGGCCAGGACTGCACGACGGACCCACGTGCGCACGTGACGGAACCACATGGCCCAGAGTCTATGTGCCTGCGCACCGTGCGTCGCCGGGTTTCGTCGGTGGCAACGCATAGGCTGGTCCAGCCATGACGACGAACGATCTCGATGCACTTTTCCCCCTCGATCCGCCCACTGCGGCGCCCGCGCCGCAGGCCGAAGAGGCGCACCCGAAGAACAAGGGCGTCGACCTGCTCGAGGGCCTGAACGAGCCCCAGCGGGAGGCGGTCGTCCACCGGGGCTCACCGGTGCTCGTGGTCGCGGGCGCCGGGTCCGGCAAGACGCGAGTGCTGACGCGCCGCATCGCCCATCTGGTCAAGGAACGCGGCGTCCATCCGGGCTCGATCCTGGCGATCACGTTCACCAACAAGGCGGCCGCCGAGATGCGCTACCGCGTCTCCGAGATCGTCGGCAACCGCGCGAAGATGATGTGGGTCTCGACCTTCCACTCGGCCTGCGTACGCATCCTGCGCGCCGAGATCCACCGTTTCGGCTACGCGCGGACGTTCTCGATCTACGACGACACCGACGCCAAGCGGCTGATGCAGATGGTGTGCAGCGACCTCGGCCTCGACTCGAAGCGCTTCCCCGTTCGCGGCGTCATGAACTGGGTGTCCAACGCCAAGAACGACCTCGTCGACCACGAGTCGCTCGGCTCACGCATCACCAACGGCAACGACGAGGTGTACGCGGAGGCCTACGGCGAATACCAGCGCCGTCTGCGCGCGGCGAACGCGCTCGACTTCGACGATCTGATCATGCTGACGGTCCACCTGCTGCAGGCCTTCCCCGACGTCCGGGAGCAGTACCGTCGCCGCTTCCGTCACGTGCTGGTCGACGAATACCAGGACACCAACCATGCCCAGTACGCGCTGATCCGCGAGTTGTGCGGCGCCGAGGTCGGCGACCCGTCCATCAAGGGTGTCGAGCCGCCCGAGCTGATGGTCGTCGGCGACTCCGACCAGTCGATCTACGCGTTCCGCGGGGCGACGATCCGCAACATTCTCGACTTCGAGTCCGACTTCCCCGGGGCCCGCACGATCCTGCTGGAGCAGAACTATCGCTCGACCCAGACGATCCTCAGCGCCGCCAACGCGGTTATCGGCCACAACGAGGGGCGGCCGTCCAAGAATCTGTGGTCAGACGCCGGTGACGGCGCGATGATCACCGGCTACGTGGCCGACACCGATCGTGACGAGGCCCAGTGGGTGGCCACCGAGATCGACCGGCTCGTCGACGCGGGCGACACGACGTACGGCGACGTGGCGGTCTTCTATCGGACGAACGCCCAGTCGCGCACGTTCGAAGAGGTCTTCATCCGCACGGGCATGCCCTACAAGGTCGTGGGCGGAGTGCGCTTCTACGAGCGCAAGGAGATCCGGGACCTCATCGCCTACCTGCGGGCCATCGCCAACCGCGCCGACGACGTGTCCGTTCGCCGCATCCTGAACGTGCCCAAGCGGGGGATCGGCGACCGGGCCGAGGCGGTCGTCGAGTCGCTGGCCCAGCGTGATCGCATCCCGTTCGCCGATGCGTTGCGGCGCGTCGAGGGAGCCGGGCTCGCCACCCGCTCCGAGAAGCAGATCAAGGGCTTCGTCGAGATGATGGACGCCCATGAGGCGATGGTGCGCGAGGGTGTCGCGGCCGACGAGATCGTGGTCTCGATCCTGGCGGCGTCGGGCTACCTCGACGAGTTGAAGGGCTCCAGCGACCCGCAGGACCAGACCCGGCTCGAGAACCTCGCGGAGTTCGTCGCCGTCGCCGAGGAGTTCGTCGCTCAGGCGGCGGTGGTGGAGGCCGGGAACGACGAGGTCGACGAGGAAGGTCGCCTGATCGGCGCGCCCGAGCCGGACCCGTCGCTGACGGCCTTTTTGGAGCGCATCGCGCTCGTCGCCGACTCCGACCAGATCCCCGACACCCCCGAGGGGGAGGAGGCGGGCGTGGTCACGCTGATGACGCTCCACACGGCCAAGGGCCTGGAGTTCGACACGGTCTTCCTCACCGGGCTGGAGGACGGCGTCTTCCCCCACATGCGGGCGCTCGGCGACAAGGCTGAGCTCGAGGAGGAGCGGCGGCTGGCGTACGTCGGGGTGACGCGCGCCCGCAAGAAGCTGCACCTGTCGCGGGCGGTGACCCGGGCCGCGTGGGGAGCGCCCCAGCACAACCCGGCGAGCCGCTTCCTCGACGAGATCCCGGCCCGGTTGCTCGACTGGCAGCGGCTGGAGTCGGCGACGACCCAGTGGCGCAACACGTCCGCAACGTCGTCGTGGGGTGGCGGGCGCCCCCGCAGCGGCACCGCGGACTTCGCCCAGACCGTCGGTTTCGGCTCGAAGCGCGAGAAGCGGGAGATCCCGTCGCTCGCCCCTGGCGAGCGCGTGCTCCACTCGAGCTTCGGCATGGGCACCGTCGTCGCCGTCAGCGGAACCGGCGATGCCACCAAGGCCGATGTCGACTTCGGCTCGGTGGGTGTGAAGCGTCTGGCGCTCAAGTTTGCGCCGCTCGAGAAGCTCTGACCTGACCGACGGGTCCCGGAGGCGCGTCGGGCGGCCGACGCCATCGCGTCGACCGCCCGAGCAGTCAGAGGGCGGGGTGACTCAGAGGCGAACTCCCTGGGCCATCATCCAGCGGTAGGGGTCGTCGGACGTGTAGGGGTTCGACGTCTGACCGCCGGCGGGGTAGTGCTCCATGTGGAGGTGGGGGCCGAAGGTGCGTCCGGTCATGCCGACCGAGCCGACCTGCTGGCCTGCGGCGACCTGCTGGCCGGGGCGCACGGTGGCGCCGGACATGTGGGCGTACAGCGTGTAGGTGCCGTCGCCGTGGCGGATGATCACGTGGTTGCCGGCCCAGCCGCCCGCGTTGGGGGAGACGACGACGCCACCGGAGACGGCGACGATGGTTGTGCCGATGGGGGCAGCGAGATCGATGCCCGTGTGGTAGCGGGACCAGGAGCCGACGGCGCCCCAGCCCGCACCACGGACGTAGGAGGCCATGGGCTTGACCGCGCCGGCACCTCCGGGAACCGGCATCGGCATCGGGACGGCGGCGGGAGCGGCGGCAGGGGCCGGGGCCGGGAGGGCGCCCGACTTGATGAGCTCTTCGGTCTTGCGCTTCTCCTCGGCGAGGCGGGCCTGCTCGCGCTTGGCGGCCTCACGGGTGTTGTTGAGCTCCTTGGCGCGGGCGTCGGAGACGGCGAGGCCGGAGGTCTCGTCGGCCTTCTGGTTGGAGCGCTCGAGAGTGGCGCCACGCTCGGCGGCCTTCTGGGAGGCGACGGCGCGGTCGATCTCGGCACGCACCGCGTTGCGGCTGGAGCTGTCGGCGGCGACGCGGTTGAACGCGTCGAGCTCGCCGGTGGTCTCGGTGGCGTCGCGGTTGACCTCGGGGTCGACCGCGGCCTCCTGGGCCTGGGGGGTTACGGGCTCGGGGACGGCTTGGGTGCTGTCGGCCGTACCGGTAGAGGAGGTGGTGGTCTGGTTCGACGTCTCGACCGACTGGGCGGCGGCGCTGAGGGTGATCGAGCCGACGAGTCCGAGGCCGAGTGCGGAGACCGCGGTGGCGGCCAGCGCGTGCTTGACGAGGGTGGTCGGGGTGTCGTCGGTGTGGGTGGGGCCGACGGGGGCGAACGCGCGGCGGGGCCCATGGTGGGCAGCGCGCCGAGCCTGCTTGATTGCCATGCCTTCTCCTGCTCAGGGGCGCCCCGGGGTGGCGCCTCCAGAGGACCTTAGCCCTTTCTAAGAATCTTTCACAAATCCTGTGCCCACTCGTGTGACGAATGAGGTGAATGAGGCTGAAGTGACCGCGCTCGGGCGTGGCGAACGCCATGTGGACAAGAAAAACGGGCTGTGCCGCCGCGTCGGGGGAGGAGTTCTCAGGTGATCCATCCTGAGACGAACATGCTGAGGATGCGGCGAGGGCAGTGCCGCACTGGTGCGACACTGCCCTCGCCGGATAGGTCAGATGGGTCAGAGGCGTACGCCTTGGCGCAGCATCCATGCGTAGGGGTCGTCGGTCACGTAGGGGTTGCCCACGACGCCCTGCGGGTAGTGCTCGAAGTGTAGATGGGGGCCGAACGTGCGGCCTGTCATGCCCACGGCGCCGATCTGCTGGCCGGCAGTCACTGTCTGGCCCGGGCGGACGAGGGCGCTGTTCATGTGGGCGTACAGGGTGGCCGAGCCGTCGGCGTGCTTGATGACGACGTGGTTGCCGGCCCAGCCGCCACCGTTGGGGCTGAGCACGATGCCGCCGGCGGCCGCGCGGATCGGAGTGCCGATCGGGGCGGGGAGGTCCTGGCCCGTGTGGTAGCGCGACCACGCGCCGACCGCGCCCCAACGGGCGCCCAGCGAGTAGGAGCCCGGCGCCATCGGCGAGGCGGCCTGGCCGCTCACGCCCGGCGCGCCCGGCGCGGGAGCCGGTGCGGCGGCGGGGGCCGCGGCAGGCAGGGCCGCGGCAGGCAGGTTCGAGCTGGCGTCGGGGGCGGGCTGCGCACTCTGGGTCTGGGCGGCCTTGAGGGCCTCCTCGGCCTTGCGCTTCTCCTCGGCCAGGCGGGCCTGCTCGCGCTTGGTCGCCTCGGCGGTGTTGACCAGGTTGGTCGAGCGGGCGTCCTGAACGGCCCGGCCCGACTCCTCGGTCTGCTGCTCCTCGGACTCGGCCAGAGTGGCGCCGCGCTCGCGGGCCTTCTGGTCGGCGACGGCACGGTCGATCTCGGCGCGCACCGCGTTGCGGGAGGTGGAGTCGGCCGACGAGCGGTCGAAGGCGTCGAGCTCGCCGTTGGCGTCGGACTGGCTGTCGCGGTTGGTCTCGACCGGCGACTCGTTCTGCTGGGCGGGTGCCGGCGGCTGCGCCTGGGCCTGCGTGGTGTCGGGGGCGCCCTGGCCCGCGACCGCGGCGGGGGAGGTCTGGGTCGACTGGGCGGCGGCCGTCAGGGCCACTGTGGCAGCCAGACCGAGGCCCAGCGACGAGATCGCGAGGGCGGCGAGGCTCTGGCGTACCAGCGAGGGGAGGTGGTCGTCGGCGCGATCAGCGTTCGGGGAGAGAACCTGGGTCGGGTCGATCGTTGCGGCTCGGCGGGGACCGCGAGCATTGCGGAACGAACGGGTAGTCACTGGGTGTGTCTCCTGACGACAGACAGCATTGGGACAGGGCCACCGGGCGGGCCCTCGACCACTCAAAGGTAACGCTCGGGTAACCGTCGAACAAGGTCGACGGGCCGGATTTCTGAAAATCTCTCAGGTGGCCCTTGCTGCGCCGGGGTTCGCGCCGGTTCGTGTGCCGAAGATCACTGCGGCAACTTCCGGCTGCCCGCTCCTGCGTACGAGTTCCGGGGGGTGCGCACGCCACGGCCGAGGATCTGTAGTGTGAGACTCGTGGATAACAACGCCCCGATTCGAGTGGTCGTCGCCAAGCCTGGTCTTGACGGACACGACCGCGGCGCCAAGGTCGTCGCCCGTGCTCTTCGTGACGCGGGCATGGAGGTCATCTATACCGGCCTCCACCAGACCCCCGAGCAGATCGTCAAGACAGCCATCGCGGAGGACGCGGACGCCATCGGCATGTCCATCCTCTCCGGTGCCCACATGACCCTGTTCGCCAAGGTCCTCGAGCTGCTGAAGTCCGAGGACGCCAGTGACATCGTCGTCTTCGGCGGCGGCATCATCCCCGAGGACGACCGACGGCCGTTGGTCGACCTCGGTGTCGCGCACGTCTTCACCCCCGGCGCGACCATGGCCGAGATCGTCGACTGGGTGCGCGCCAACGTCAAGCACGCCGCCTGATCCGTGCAACGGCACGATTTCGCCCTCGACCACCAGTAGCGCTAAAAACTGAAGCAAGGAAGTCGGGGGAGTGCCCCCGGCGCAACCCAATGCCGCCCAAGGGCGGAAGAACACGGATGGAGCCGTCGTGGATCTCTACGAATACCAGGCGCGCGACCTCTTCGAGTCGCACGGGGTGCCCGTTCTGCGGGGCATCACGATCGACAAGGCGGAGGACGCCCAGAAGGCTGCCGAGGAGCTCGGCACGCCTGTCGTCGTCGTCAAGGCGCAGGTGAAGACCGGTGGCCGCGGCAAGGCTGGCGGCGTCAAGATCGCCAAGAGCCCCGAAGAGGCAGCGGAGAAGGCCGGCGAGATCCTCGGCATGGACATCAAGGGCCACACGGTCAACAAGGTCATGCTCGCCGAGGGAGCCGACATCGCCGAGGAGTACTACTTCTCCCTGCTGCTCGACCGTGCCAACCGCAGCTACCTCGCCATGTGCTCCAAAGAGGGCGGCATGGACATCGAGCAGCTCGCCGTCGAGCGCCCCGAGGCCCTGGCCAAGGTCGAGGTCGACCCGGTCGTCGGCATCGACGACGCCAAGGCGATGGAGATCGTCCAGGCCGCGGGCTTCGATGAGGCCGACCAGAAGAAGATCGCCGACGTGCTCGTCGTTCTGGGCAAGGTCTACCAGGAGGAGGACGCCACGCTCGTCGAGGTGAACCCGCTGGTCAAGACCGGGGCAGGTGACATCGTCGCCCTCGACGGCAAGGTCTCGCTCGACAACAACGCGCGTTTCCGCCATGCCGAGCACGAGGCCCTCGAGGACCACTCGACCACCGATCCGCTCGAGATCAAGGCCCAGCAGCTCGACCTCAACTACGTGAAGCTCGACGGCAACGTCGGCATCATCGGCAACGGCGCCGGCTTGGTCATGTCGACGCTCGACGTCGTCGCGTACGCCGGCGAGGAGTTCCCTGGCTCGCCCAAGCCCGCCAACTTCCTTGACATCGGCGGCGGCGCCAACGCCGAGGTCATGGCCAACGGCCTCGACGTCATTCTGGGTGACGAGCAGGTGAAGTCGGTCTTCGTCAACGTCTTCGGTGGCATCACCGCGTGCGACGCCGTCGCCAACGGCATCGTCCAAGCCTACGACATCCTCAAGAGCAAGGGCGCCGAGCCGAAGCCGCTCGTAGTACGCCTCGACGGCAACAACGCCGAGCTTGGCCGCAAGATCCTCGACGACGCCCAGCTCCCGCTGCTCGAGCGTGTCGACACCATGGACGGGGCCGCGCGCCGCGTCGCCGAGCTCGCCTCCCAGGCGAAGTGAAAGGACGAGAACAATGGCAATCTTCCTGAATTCTGATTCCAAGGTCATCGTCCAGGGCATGACCGGCTCCGAGGGCATGAAGCACACGCACCGCATGCTCAAGTCGGGCACGAACGTCGTGGGCGGCGTGAACCCGAAGAAGGCCGGCCAGGAGGTCGAGTTCGAGGGCGGTGTGAAGGTCCCCGTCTTCGGCACCGTCGCCGAGGCCATGAAGGAGACCGGTGCGAACGTGTCCGTCGCCTTCGTGCCGGCCAAGTTCACCAAGGCCGCCGTCGTCGAGTCGATCGAGGCCGAGATGCCGCTGGTCGTCTGCATCACCGAGGGTGTCGCCGTCAAGGACACCGCCGAGTTCTACACGATGACCAAGGGCACCAAGACCCGTCTCATCGGCCCGAACTGCCCCGGCCTCATCTCCCCGGAGCAGTCCAACGCCGGCATCATCCCGGCCGACATCGCACCGAAGAAGGGGCGCATCGGCCTCGTCTCGAAGTCCGGCACGCTGACTTATCAGATGATGTACGAGCTGCGCGACTTCGGCTTCTCCACCGCCGTCGGCATCGGTGGCGATCCCGTTATCGGCACCACGCACATCGACTGCCTTCAGGCCTTCCAGGACGACCCGGAGACCGACGCGATCGTGATGATCGGCGAGATCGGCGGCGACGCCGAGGAGCGTGCGGCCGACTTCATCAAGGCCAATGTGACCAAGCCGGTCGTCGGCTACGTCGCCGGCTTCACGGCCCCCGAGGGCAAGACGATGGGCCACGCCGGCGCCATTGTCTCCGGCTCCTCGGGCACGGCTGCCGCGAAGAAGGAGGCCCTCGAGGCCGCCGGCGTCAAGGTCGGCAAGACGCCGTCCGAGACCGCCGCCCTGATGCGCGAGATCATGCAGGGCCTCGGCCAGTGAGCTGAACCGTTTCCCCGCGCGAGAGCGTCCACCCATGGGGGTGGGCGCTCTCGCCGTTTCCTGACCCGCTAACGTCGATCGCCCCGCAACCGACGGAAGGAAGCACATGAGCTTCATGGACAAGGCGAAGGATCTCGCCGGTCAGCATCCCGACCAGGCGCGGCAGGGCATCGACAAGGTCGAGGACGCCGTGGACGCGAAGACCGGTGGCAAGTACGCCGCCCGGATCGAGCAGGCCGGTGACGCCCTGAAGCACCAGTTGGGTGTCGACGATCAGCCCGCCCAGACGCCTGCGGAGGCGCCCGTGTCTGTCGAGGAGCCCCCAGCAGACCAGCTCTGACCACGGGCCGACGAGCCGCAGCCCATGGGGTTGCGGCTCGTCGTGCGTCCGGTGCCGGGCAGCTCAGGCGGGGCGTACGCGGAGGTCGTGCTGCGTACGCCCGATCGCGACGGTGACGAACGTGGCCACGGCGCACAGGCCCGCCCCGCCCACCCAGGCGAGCGTGTAGCTGCCGTGCACGGCACGCAGCCAGCCGGCGCCGAGGGCGGCGGCCGCCGCTCCGATCTGATGGGCCGCGAAGACCCACCCGAAGACGATGGTGGCGTCCTTGCCGAAGGCCCGCGCGCACAGCATCGAGGTGGGTGGCACCGTCGCCACCCAGTCGAGGCCGTAGAAGACGATGAAGAACCACATGCTCGGGCGTACGCTCGCATCGAGCAGGCTGGGCAGGGCGACCAGTGCGATCCCGCGCCCGAAGTAGTAGGCGGCGAGCAGCCACTTGGGGTCGAGCCGGTCCGACAGCCAGCCGGAGGCGACGGTGCCGATGATGTCGAAGATCCCCACGAGCGCCAGCAGCCCGGCGGCGACAGTCGTGGGCATCCCGTGGTCGTGCGCGCCGGGGATGAAGTGGGTCCCGACGAGACCGTTGGTCGTCGCGCCGCACACCGCGAAACCGATGGCGAGATACCAGAACGTGGGGTAGCGCATCGCCGCCACGAGGACACGCACGGTGCGTGCGGCGGCTGCCGTGGCAGCCCCGGGGGCGTGGGAGACACGCACGGGCACCACGGGTACGCCCGGTGGCGTGCCGTAGGGCGTGACGCCGAGCGCCGCTGGGGACTCGTGGAGGAAGAGCCTGACGAGCGGGATGACGGCCAGGGCGAAGCCGGTGACGACCCAGGTCGCGTACGTCCAGTCGATGTGGTCGACGGTCCAGGCCACCAGTGGCAGGATCAGCAGTTGCCCGGCGGCGCTGCCCGAGGTCAGGACCCCCATGACCAGGCCGCGGTTCCTGAGGAACCACGCGTTGACCACGGTCGCCGCGAACACCAGCGCCATGGAGCCCGTGCCGAGCCCGATCAGCACGCCCCACGTGGCGACCATGTGCCACGGCCGCGTCGCGAGCGTCGACAGGCCGGCCCCGCCTCCGATGAGCAGGAGCGCGAGGGTCACGACGTTGCGTACGCCGAACCGTTCCATGAGCGAGGCGGCGAAGGGCGCGGTCAGCCCGAACAGCAGCAGGTTGACCGCGATGGCTGTCGAGAGGACCGTCCGGTCGAAGCCGAGGGACTGCTCGACGGGCACCATGAGGGCGCTTGGGGCGGCACGGAAACCCGCCGCGGCCACCAGTGCCAGAAAGGCCACGGCGGTGACGGTCCAGGCGGGATGCCACCGACGGGTCCGGGTCATGACGCGATCATGGCACGGCGCGAACCCGGGGGAGCGGCTTCTCAGCAGTGGGACGTCAGCGGGCTTGGGTGGCCCGCTCACCTGCACGCAGCGAGATCGAGATCCACTGGTCGTCGGTGAAGTCGAACGTGTCGCTCGGGTTGGATCGCAGGTAGATGACCTTCTGGCCCACCGAGAGCACGGCCACGCGGTATTTCGACGTGCGGTTGGCGTCGACCTTCACGTTCACCGTGTACCAGCGGCCCTTGATCGGCATCCCACCCGCACCCGGGGTCTCGATGGCACGCCGGCCCGCGTTGTCGGCGAGCTTGGCGACCAGCGTGCGCTGCTCACAGCTCTCGATGGACTGCATGACGCGGTCGGCGAGGGCGTTGGCGTCGTTGCCCGCGTTCATGGCCAGGACCACCTCGTCGATGCCGAACGCGGTGGGCGCCTTCGGGTCGTTCTTCAGCAGGTAGGTGCGCTGCTGACGGGTGGTGGCGCCGGCGGTGGTGTTGAAGTCGATGGACTCGCAGCCGGAGCCGTCCTGGACGTCGATGCGGGACGCCACGGCGTTGCCGTGCCACGTGCCCTGGCCTACGGTCACGCGCGGGATGTCACCCGCCGCGAGGAAGCCGGGCTGGTCGCCACCGGGCGGCGGGACGCTCCAACGGACCTCGAAGTCGGGCGAGGTGCACAGGCCGACCGCGGCCGAGCACTGGCGATTGACAATCTGGGCGAGGGCCTTGCCGAGCCCCTGCTCGTCGGCGGGCTGGCCGAACCGGGCGACGTCGACGACGTCGACGACTCGACCGGTGCGCGCCATGATGATCGTGTGGTATTCGGAGGACTGCTCGAGCAGGACGACACGGACGCCGAGGGCCTGGTTGCCGAGGCCACGGATCTGGATGCCGCGCTCGACGAACAGCGGTGAGCCCACGCAGCCACCCAGCTCGTTGGCCTTGAAGTTGAAGACCTGGGCGGCCTCCTCGGGCGAGCTGTACGCGTCGGCGCGGTGGAGCGCCTGCGTCTTGTCGTTGCCGGAGGCGGTCAGCGTGCGGATGAACGTCGACTGGGGGATCGGCTGACCGGTCGCCTGGGGGCCGATGCACGCCGCTCCGGGCGATTGCTCGGTCGCGCTGTTCTGGGTGAGGGTCGTCGTCCAGGTGCGACCGGGATCGATCTGCTTGGCCTGACCGTCGGTCATGAGCATGCCCTCGGTCAGCACGGGTCCCGGCGAGACGCCCGGGATGGCCGTCGGGGTGGCACCCGCCTGGGGCGTCTTCTGTCCGCGATCCCACACGACGTAGGACGCGATGACCACGATCACCGCGAGCATCGCGATGGCGGCGATGGTCAGCGAGGCGGTGTTGCGGCGCTGGACGGCGCGACGCCCCACGGGGGTCTTCTGGCGGTTGAAGATCGAGGCTCGGCCGGCGGCGCGACGCCCGGCGGGTTCGTCGTCGTTCTTCCGCGGGCGGAAGCGACGGCGGGGCGGCTCGTCATCCTCGAGCTCGGCGAAGGGGTTGTGGGGGCGCTCGGGCTCACCGGCAGTGCCCTCGCTCGTGGCCGACGCGGCGGCGCCCGCGCCGGCCGCGGCTGCCCCTGCCACGGCGTCACCCGCACCGGGACGGGAGTCCTTGGTGGGCTCGCTGCGCGGCGCACGCGGCAGGACCACCGTCGCGTCGTTGGATGCCGGCGCGCTGAAGTCCGGGCCCTTGACGTGGTCCGGCTTCTTCGCGGTCTCGCCCGTCTTGCTGGTCTCCGGTGACTTGCTGGTCTCGGCGGCCTTGCCAGCCTCTGTGGTCTTCGGCGCGGGGGTCTTCGAGGTTTCAGGGGCCTTCGCGGAGTTCGAGGCCTTCACGGTCTTGGGCCCGGTCTGCGGCGGGGCCGCCGAGGGCGCGCCCGGACGCGGGGCAGCGGGCGTGGTGGCTGCACCCGTGTCGGCTGCAGCCGCGGAAGCGGCTCCGGCAGTGCGAGACGGAGCGGCGGTCGATTTTCCCGGCTGGGTCGAGGTGGATTGAGCCTTCGGGGAGGTCGAGTCCTCGCCGGAGCTCGCGCTCGACGCAGCGGGTCGCGAGCTGGCGGCCGTACGCGGGGTGGCCACCTCGGACGTGCCGGCGACGGCCTTCGGAGCGTTGGGATCAGGCCGCCCCTGAGGGACACGGGGGGTGTCGGCCTGGCCGGTCGGGCGCAGCGGGGTCGGTTTGATCCCGCCGACCGCGCGAGGCTCGGCCGGGGCCGGAGTGTCGGGCTTGGGTACGGGCGTGGTCGTTGGCTCGGGTCGGCCGCGGTCCTTGCGGCGGCGGGACATCCAGCTCGCCGCAGCGCCCACGGCGGCGATCGCCCCGGTCGCAGGTCCGCTGGAGCGTCGGTCGGAGTGGGGCTCGGGCTTGTCGTCCCCGGCGGCAGGGCGCGGCTCGCGCCGGATGACGGACGTGCGGGCCGTGTCCGGCTCGGTAGAGTCGTCGGGCTTCGTCCCGGAGGCGGGTGGCTCGGACCGGTCCGGGCTCGCGCCCTTCGGCTGTGGGGTGGGCGTCTGCGGGGTGGGCGGCTTCGCCGTGCCGGACGTCTGTGCCTGCTCCTTCGTGCCCGAGGGGCCCTTCGTGCTGGCGGGTCCCGTCGTGTTGGTCGGCCACTTCGCGCTCGCGGGCGGCGTCGTGGTGCTGGGCGCGGCCGCAGACGTATGCGAAGACCCCCCGGTCGTGGGGGCGTCGTCGGGGAGCAGGATGCCTCGCTTGGGGCGCACGCTCTCCGGCGTCTCTGGGATCTCCGGCCCGTCGTCGTGAGGGGTCAGCGCGGCTGCCCGTCGCGGGCGGGGATCCCTTGTGTTGTCGCCGGTCAAGCTCGCTCCTCCCTGCTGCTCTTGGTCCATCAATTGCTCACAGGTGATCAAACTTTACCCGGTAATGGCGTGTCAGGGCGATTCGGTCCGCTCAGTGCGAAACCATATACCGGGTCATGCCACGTCTCCTGCCGCACCGCCGAGGTGCCTCCGACCTGATGCTGAGAGTGCGTTCGACGGACGACTCAGACTCGTCCGTCCGCTCGTCGACGGCCTCTCCAGAGCCCTCGCTGCCGTGGTTCGTGACGTCCATGCTCGCGGGCGTCGGCGGGGCCCTGGGCGGCTGGTGCATCGTCGCCGGGGTGGTCGTCGTCGGATGGCTCCTGGCCCAGACGGGTGCGCTCGGTTCGGCACTGGCTGCGGCCACGCAGATCTGGCTGCTGACCAACGGGGGCGGCCTCGTCCTCGACGGCCAGCGCATCACTCTGGTCCCGCTCGGCCTGACCGCGCTCCTGTCGCTGCTGTTGAGCGGACTCGTGCAGGGGGCCGCCCGTCAGGCGGTGGTCGCCGACGAGGCCCTCGGGCTCGATCTCGACCACACGGATCGCGGCCGGATCGCCCGCAACGTCGCGCTCGTCGCCGGCGGCGCGTACGCCGTGTGCGTCACCCTCGCCGCGACGATCGTCGGCACCTCCAACCAAGGGGCGCGGGCACTTGTCGGCTCGGTCGTCATCGGCCTGCTCGTGTCGTGGCTGTCGGCGTGCAGGGGGACGGCCTACCGCGTCAGCGAGGACCTGCCCCCCTGGGCCGCGCCCCTGCTCGGTGCCTTGCGGGCCGGGGTCCTGTGCGTGGTCGGCGGTGGGGCGGCCGCGCTGGCCGTGACACTCTGGCTCAAGCGGGCGCAGGTCGCCGAGCTGTACGCGGCCGTCGCACCGGACCCCGTCTCCGGCGGCGCGTTCACGCTGCTCCAGCTGTGCTACCTGCCGAACCTGGTGATGTGGGGGGCCTCCTACGTCCTGGGTGCCGGCTTCGGGCTGGGGGAGGGCTCGATCGTGTCGCCCGCGAACACCGACCTGGGGCTGATCCCCGGTATCCCCGTCCTCGGCGCGCTGCCGGTGGAGGGATCGGGCTCGTGGCTGACGCTCGCCTGGATGGCTGTCGGCGTGGTCGCGGGGGCGCTGGCCGCCGCGGTCGTCGTGAGGCGCCGCTCGCGCGCCCGCTTCGACGAGACGGCCGTGGTGGGTGGCCTCGCCGGCCTGCTGGTCGCCGTCGTTGTCCTCCTGCTGGCGCTCGTCACCCGCGGCGACCTCGGCGACGGACGTCTGGTCGGTCTCGGCCCGCGCCTTCCCGAGCTCGCCATGCTGGGCGGCTCGGTCATGGGGCTCTCGGGTCTGGCAGTCGGGCTCGTGCTGGGGATCTTCCGCCGGCCCGGCGCCGAGGACCAGCCCCAGGAGCAGTCGGTCGAGGACCAGACGACCGAGGCAGGGGCCGGCTCCGACGAGCTGGTCGAGACAGACCCAGAGAACGGGGCGAGCGCCACGGAGGAGGCCGACGAGGCCGACGAGTCGACCAGAGAGGTCGTGAACGGCCCGGTCGACGAGCCGACGTGCCTTGTGGTGGAGTCGGTGGAGCCCACACGCCGAGTCTCCGCCCGCGGGCCTGCTGAGGCCCGGCCCGCCGAGGTTGAGCCCGCGGGGAACGAGACCGTCGGGGTCGACTCTGCCGGGGACGAACCTGCCGAGGGTGAACCCGCCGAGGACGAGCCGACTCGGCCGGTCGACGCCGGCCCCCGGCTCGACGACGAGCCCACGATCCAGGTCGACGAGCCCACGATCCAGGTCGACGAGCCCACCGTCCGGGTGGACGAACCGCAGATCGACGGTGGGCGTGACGACGAACGGGGCGACGGCCGTCCCCGGCGTCGCGGCCTGGGCCGCCTGTGGCGTCGCTGACGGTTGCGCCGGACTTTTCTTTCCGTCCCTCCGCGACGACTAGAGTCCCCCTCGTGGCCTATCGACTCGTCGTCCTACTGTCCGGCTCGGGCACCCTCTTCCAGCACCTGGTCGACGCCGTCGCCGACGGCTCGTGTGACGCGGAGGTCGTCGCCGTCGGCTCCGACCGGGCCGATGCCTACGGGCTGGAACGCGCACGTGCTGCAGGCATCCCGACCTTCACCCACCCGTACGTCAAGGGCTCCGACCGCGCGGCGTGGGACGTGGCGCTCACCGACCTGGTGGCCGCGTACGAGCCCGACCTGGTCGTCAGCGCCGGCCTCATGAAGCTGGTCGGACGGGCCTTCCTCGCCCGCTTCGGCGGCCGCATGATCAACACGCACCCCGCGCTCCTGCCCAGTTTCCCCGGCATGCACGGCGCCCGCGACGCGCTCGCGTACGGGGTGAAGGTGACCGGCGCGACCGTCTTCCAGGTCGACGAGGGCGTCGACACCGGCACGATCCTCGCCCAGGCCGCCGTCCCCGTCCTCGACGACGACACCGAGGAGACCCTGCACGAACGCATCAAGGTCGAGGAGCGTCGACTCCTCGTCGAGACGATCAACGACCTCGCCGCACGAGAGAAGGAAACCCATGAGTGAGAACGACCGCCAGCCCATCAAGCGCGCGCTGGTCTCCGTCTACGACAAGACCGGCCTTGAGGACCTGGGCCGCGCTCTGAGCGTTGCCGGCGTCGAGGTGGTCTCGACCGGTTCGACCGCCAAGCGCCTGGCTGATGCCGGCGTCGACGTGACGCCCGTCGACCATCTCACCGGCTTCCCCGAGTGCCTCGACGGGCGCGTGAAGACCCTCCACCCGAAGGTCCACGCCGGCATCCTCGCCGACCGCCGCCTCGAGTCCCACCGCAGCCAGCTCGACGAGCTCGGCGTCGCGCCGTTCGACCTCGTGGTGGTGAACCTCTACCCGTTCAGCGAGACCGTCGCCTCCGGCGCGTCGACCGACGAGTGCATCGAACAGATCGACATCGGCGGCCCGACGATGGTCCGCGCCGCCGCCAAGAACCACCCGAGCGTCGCGATCGTCACCTCGCCCGACCAGTACGCCGAGCTCACGCAGGCTCTCACCGACGGCGGCACCACGCTCGAGCAGCGCCGCGCGCTCGCCACGGCGGCGTTCCGCCACACGGCCTCCTACGACGTCGCCGTCGCCACGTGGATGGGTTCCGAGGTCGCCGCGGAGGAGGGTGCCCCGGCATGGACCGGCGCCACCTGGACCAAGGTCGCCGACCTGCGCTACGGCGAGAACTCCCACCAGAAGGCGTCGCTGTACCGCGACACCGCCGGTGGCGGCCTGGCCGGTGCCGAGCAGCTCCACGGCAAGGACATGTCCTACAACAACTACACCGACACCGACGCCGCACGCCGCGCCGCGTACGACTTCGACACCCCCGCGGTCGCGATCATCAAGCACGCCAACCCGTGCGGGATCGCCACGGCCGAGCGCATCGAGGACGCGTACGCCAAGGCCCACGCGTGCGACCCGGTCTCCGCGTTCGGCGGCGTGATCGCCTCCAACCGTGAGGTGACGAAGGAGATGGCCGAGGCCGTCAGCCAGGTGTTCACCGAGGTGATCGTCGCCCCGTCGTACGCCGAGGGCGCGGTCGAGGCGCTGCAGGCGAAGAAGAACATCCGCATCCTCGTGTGCCCGGACGACGAGGCCCGGCCCGCCACCGAGATCAAGCCGATCTCCGGTGGTGTGCTCGTTCAGGACGTCGACCGCTTCCAGGCCCAGGGCGACGACCCGGCCCACTGGGAGCTCGCCACGGGTGAGGCGGCCGACGAGGCCACGCTCGCCGACCTCGCCTTCGCGTGGCGCGCCTGCCGCGCGGTGAAGTCGAACGCGATCCTGCTCGCGTCCGATGGCGCGTCGGTCGGCGTCGGGATGGGTCAGGTCAACCGCGTCGACTCCTGCCGCCTCGCCGTCGAGCGCGCCGGCGACCGGGTGCGGGGCTCGGTGGCCGCGTCCGACGCGTTCTTCCCGTTCGCCGACGGCCCGCAGGTGCTCATCGACGCCGGCGTGAAGGCCATCGTGCAGCCCGGCGGCTCTGTGCGCGACGAGGAGACCATCGAGGCCTGCAAGGCGGCCGGCGTCACCATGTATCTGACGAAGACGCGCCACTTCTTCCACTGATCTGTGGTTCGCCCGGTCTGTGGTTCGTCTGGTCCGTGGTTCCGCTGATCAGCTCTCGGGCTGATCAGCGCTGGGCGAGGCTCAGTCGTGGTGGGGGAACCACACCTCCAGCTGGTGCTGCCACGGTTCGAACCGCATGCCGACCCAGCCGAGGTTGGTGAGCTGGGGCATCGCCATCACCAACAGCACGCTCAGCACGAACGGCACCGGGCGTTCACGCAGCGCCCGCAGCATGTCGGGCGTCGCCCAGATGATGGCCCGGACGAGCAGCGGGAAGGCAAGCAGGCCGAGGACGCGTGAGTGGTCGAGCACGACGAACAGCGAGACCAGCACGATCACGACCAGCGCGGTCGTCAGCGGCAGCGCACGCAGCACTCCGGCCGCCGAAGGTGCCCCGCGCACCGTGCGTGCACGTCCCATGGTCAGCGGAACCGCCGGGGCAAGGGCGACCACGACGAAGGGGATCGCGTTCAGCGCGACGCCGAGAAGCAGCCACCACCCGTACGCCTCCAGCCGTGCCGCCCTGTCGTCAAGCCCGGGATACCAGGCGCTGACGAGCGCGCGATTGGCCAGCCAGCCGATGGTCGCGCCCAGCGGCACCCACAGCGGCGGGATCCAGCGTGCGGCGCCGCGCCGGCCAGTCTCCATCCCCTGCCCGCGGGGGCCGTGGAAGGTCATCATCCCGAGGACCATCGCGTACGCGGCGATGAGCGTGACGCTCGGATGGCTCAGTGCCGCGAGGATCACTGGCACCAGCGACCAGGCCCGGTCGTACCAGAGCGCTGCGGCGAGGAGGAACGCCAACAGGTAGAGGTCTGGCTTCCCCATCCAGGGGAGGAAGACCTTGACGACCTGGCCCACGGTGACGACCAGGACGGCTTGGAACGGGGTGAGCCTGCCCGTGGCGACGCCGGCCAGCGCCACCGATCCCGAACATCGCCATCCCGACGAGGGTGAAGCGGAGGATGACCTGGCCCGGGCTCAGCCCGGGGGCGAGCAGCAGACCGCCGATGGTGTTGGTCAGCACGCCTTCGAGCTCGAACTGGAAGTCGGGCGGCACGTCTGTCCACGGGGCCTGCCCGACAGCCACCCGATACTTGTCGAGCGCGTTGGGCCACCAGGTCGCCCCGGTGAACAGGAACTGTGCCAGCCCCGCCACCGCCATGAGGGCAGCCGCTCGAAGGCAGGCGACCAGCTTGCCTGGCCGAGGACCGGAGCGTCCGCCGGTGAGGGGAGGGTGCGCTGACATGCGGTAATTCCACCACGAACCGCCTTGGAACCGACGGTATCTGCCGTCGTGGCGTCGGCGCGTCTTGGCCGAGCTGGTCGGGCGGCGGGAACCGGGTACGAGGCGGGTGCGTGGGCAGCGTCTCGTGGCAGAATGGGGCGTCCGCACGCGACCCAAGGAGCCCTCAATGACCGCACAGAAGCTCGACGGCAAGGCCTGCGCGGCCGCGATCAAGGAAGAGCTGCGGGCCCGGGTGGAGCGACTGAAGGAACAGGGCGTCGCGCCCGGCCTGGGCACCGTCCTCGTGGGTGACGACCCGGGGTCCCACATCTACGTCGGTGGCAAGCACCGCGACTGCGAGCAGGTCGGCATCGCCTCGATCCGCGTCGACCTGCCGGCCGACACCTCCGCCGACCAGCTCCGCGAGGAGCTCCAGAGGCTCAACGCCGACGACGCGTGCACCGGCTACATCGTCCAGCTGCCGCTGCCGGCCCACCTCGACGAGCACGAGGCGCTGGCCCTCATCGACCCCGACAAGGACGCCGACGGGCTCGCCCCCATGAGTCTGGGCAAGCTCGTCCTCGGCGAGCCCGGACCGCTGCCGTGCACCCCGCGCGGCATCGTCGAGCTGCTGCGCCGCAACGGCGTCGAGCTCGCCGGCGCGGAGGTCTGCGTGGTGGGCCGCGGCACCACCGTCGGGCGCCCGCTCGGCCTGCTGCTGACGCGTCGTTCCGAGAACTCCACGGTCACGCTGTGCCACACGGGCACGCGGGATCTGGCCAAGCACACGCGCGAGGCCGACATCGTCGTGGCCGCCGCCGGCGTGCCCGGCATGATCACCGCCGAGATGATCAAGCCCGGCGCGGCACTGGTCGACGTGGGCATCACCCGCAACAACGAGGGCAAGCAGGTCGGCGACTTCCACGAGTCGGTCTGGGACGTCGCGTCGTGGGTCACCCCCAACCCTGGTGGCGTCGGGCCGATGACCCGCGCGATGCTGCTCGAGAACGTCGTCGAGCGCGCCGAGCAGCTGGCCGGCCTTCGGGGCTGAACGTGCCCCTGCGCGACAAGGCGTTCAAGACCGCCGCGAGTGCCCGTGCCCGGTCGATGAACCAGTGGCCGCTCCTGGCCGTCATCGCCGGCGAGCTGGTGGGGCTCGTGCTCGTGTGGATCGGTCACTGGCGGTGGGGGGCCATGGTCATGGGCGCGTGCCTGTGCGTCGGCGCCGTGCTGAGGCTCGTGCTGCCGCGACGGGTGGCGGGACTGCTCCAGGTGCGCGGCCAGATCTTCGACATCGTCACCCTCGTCGGCGCCGGCTCGCTGATGATGCTGCTGGCGGTGGTGATCCCGCCGCAGTCATGACGGGCCTCAGCCCGACAGCACCATGAGCACGATGACGACGAGCCACAGGCTGCCGAAGGCGCCGGTGGCGATGCCGCCGATCGCGAGCCCCTCGCCCTCGTAGACGTCGGGCTCGGCCTTCACCTGGCGCGTGCCCGCGATGCCGAGCCCGATGGCGACCGGGCCGGTGATGAACGCGAAGACCGACAGGACCCCGAGCACGAGCGCGGCCATCGCGTAGGGGCTGCTGCGGCGCAGGCGCATCGGCACGACCATGGGTGCGCCAGGCCACTGCGGGTATGCGCCGGGCCAGGCCTGAGGGGGTGCGGGGAAGGCCTGCTGGGGCGGCATCGCCGGGCCCACCGCCCCCGACTGCCCCTCGAGCGCAGGGGGCGTGGCCTGCGGCCACGGGGCGGCCCCGGGAGGGGCCGCTGCAGGGCGCTCGCTGGGCAGGGGTGCAGCCGGCGCGTCGAATCCGCCGAAATCCGCGCCGAGTCCGTCCTCCGGCCGTGATCCCTCGCGGCTGAAGGGACTGGGTGCCCCATGCATCGTCGTGCCCATCCTCGGTAGTCCTTCCACTCGAGACTAGGTGATGACGGGGAGAGACGAGTTCTGGTTCCCCACCCTTGCCTCGGTGATACCCCGGGGGGTATATATTGGGATATGTCCGAATCCCCGCGTACCCACGTCGTCGTCGGCGGTGTCGCCGGCGGCATGTCCGCCGCCACCCGCCTGCGACGCCTCGCCGAGCATGACCGCATCGTGGTCGTGGAGCGCTCCGGCCACGTCAGTTTCACCAACTGTGGCCTGCCCTACTACGCCGGTGGAGTGATCGCCGAGCGTGACGCCCTGCTCCTGCAGACACCCGAGTCCCTCGCCGCCCGGTTCGGCATCAAGGTGCGCGTCCTGACCGAGGTGGTCGCGGCCGACACCGACGCGAAGACGGTCACCGTCCGCGGGCCGGAGGGGGAGGAGACGCTGGCGTACGACACTCTGCTGCTGTCGCCGGGCGCCACCCCCGTCCGCCCGCCGATCGACGGGTTGGACCGCGCACTGGCGGTCCGTGACGTCGAATCCATCGACGCCGTTGTCGCGGCGCTGCCCGAGGCGGGCGCCAGCGCCGTCGTCATTGGCGGCGGCTTCATCGGCATCGAGATGGCAGAGAACCTCGTCGAACGCGGCCTGCGCGTGACCCTCGTCGAGGCCCAGGACCAAGTCATGGCGCCGCTGGACGTCGAGATGGCCGGGCAGGTCCACGACCACCTGCGAGCCCACGGCATCGACCTGCGACTCGGCGCGAAGCTCACCGCGGTCACCCCCGACGCCGTCCGTGTGGGTGAGGAGGAGGTTCCCGCCGGGCTCGTCATCGCGGCCTTCGGCGTACGTCCCGACACCGCTCTTGCCGCCGACATGGGTCTCGAGCTCGCGGACTCCGGCGCCATCGTGGTGGACGAGCTGATGCGTACCTCGGCCGCGGATGTGTACGCCGTCGGCGACGCCGTGCAGAAGCGCGACGCGCAGACGGGCGAGGCGACGCTGGTGCCGCTCGCCAACACCGCCAACCTCCAGGGCCGTCTGGTCGCCGACGTCGTGCTGGGCCGCGACGTCACGATTCGCCCCGTCTGGGGCACCGCGATCGTCGGCGTCTTCGGACTGGCCATCGCGACCACGGGGTGGAACGAGAAACGCCTGCAGGAGGCGGGACGGGCGTACCGGGCCATTCACGCCTTCCCCGTCAACCACGCCGGCTACTACCCGGGCGCGGCCGGGCTGGCGATGAAGCTGCTCGTCGACCCGGAGAGCGACGCCATCCTCGGTGCGCAGGTCATCGGCACCGACGGCGCCGACAAGCGCATCGACGTCATCGCCACGGCCATGCAGGCCGGGCTGAAGGCCTCCGACCTGGCCGAGCTCGAGCTGGCGTACTCGCCGCAGTACGGGTCGGCCAAGGACCCGGTCAACATGCTCGGCTGGATCAACCGCAACATCGCCGAGGGCCTGGTCGAGACCGTCCAGTGGCACGAGCTCGCCGACCGCATGGCCGCGGGAGCCCACCTGGTCGACGTCCGGACGCAGGGCGAGTTCGACGACGGCGCGATCCCGGGAGCCACGCTCATCCCCGTCGACGAGCTGCGCGACCGCCTTGACGAGCTGCCTGACGGCGACCTGGTCGTCCACTGCGCCGTGGGACTCCGTGGCTACCTCGCCGCCCGCCTGCTGTCCCAGCACGGCCGCCGCGTCGCCAACCTCGACGGCGGCTATCGCACCTGGTCGGCGAGCCCGGCCGGTCGTTTTGTTAAGGGGCACTGATGAAGGTCGATCCTGAGTCGCTCAAGCCCGCCGTCAACCGGCTCAAGCGCGCCCGCGGCCAGCTCGACGCCGTCATCCGGATGGTGGAGGAGGGCGCCGAGTGCGACCAGGTCATCACCCAGGTCGCCGCGGTGTCGACGGCGATCGACCGCGCCGGCTTCGCGATCATCGCCGACACCCTCCAGCAGTGCCTGCGCGACCCCGACTCCGCCGTCGACGTCGCCAAGCTCGAGAAGCTCTTCCTGTCCCTCGCCTGACCCGCACACCACCACCAGAGGAGAACCACATGTGTCATCCCGTCACCTGCCGCATCTGCCAGAAGACCACCTGGGCAGGCTGCGGCCAGCACGTCGCATCGGTGAAGGCCGGTGTGCCCGCCGGCCAGTGGTGCGACGGCCGGCACACCCCTGAGGAGAAGGCGGCCGCGAAGCCGTCGGGCGGTCTGCTGAGCCGCATCCTCGGGCGCTGAGCCCGCGTACGCCGGCGGCCCCGCCCCACGGAGGGGACGGGGCCGCTGTGGCACCCGGAGTCGAGCGCGTCAGGGTGTACGGCTCAGATGAGGCCGAGCTCCTTGACGGTGTCGCGCTCCTCGGCGAGCTCGGCGACCGACGCGTCGATCTTGGCGCGGGAGAAGTCGTTGACCTCGAGGCCCTGGACGATCTCGTACTTGCCGTCCTTCACGGTGCACGGGAACGAGGAGATCAGGCCCTCCGGGACGCCGTAGGAGCCGTCGGACGGCACCGACATGGAGACCCAGTCGCCCTCGGGGGTGCCCAGGACCCAGTCGCGCATGTGATCGACCGTCGCCGAGGCGGCCGAGGCGGCCGACGAGGCGCCACGGGCCTCGATGATGGCGGCGCCGCGCTTGGCGACCGTCGGGATGAAGGTGTTCTCGAGCCACTCCTGATCGTTGACCTTCTCGGCGGCGTTCTCGCCGTTGACCTTGGCGTTGAACAGGTCGGGGTACTGGGTGGCCGAGTGGTTGCCCCAGATCGTCATGTTCGTGATGTCGTTGACGGTGCAGCCGAGCTTCTCCGCCAGCTGCGACAGCGCGCGGTTGTGGTCGAGACGCGTCAGGGCGTTGAAGCGCTCGTTGGGGATGTCGGGGGCGTTGTTCATCGCGATGAGCGCGTTGGTGTTGGCCGGGTTGCCGGTCACCAAGACGCGGATGTCGTCTGCGGCGTTGTCGTTGAGCGCCCTGCCCTGCGGGGCGAAGATGCCGCCGTTGTCCTTGAGCAGGTCGCCGCGCTCCATGCCCTTGCCGCGCGGCTTGGCGCCGACGAGGAGGGCGATGTTGACGCCGTCGAACACCTTGTTGGCGTCGTCTCCGGTCACGATGTTGTTCAGCAGCGGGAAGGCCGCGTCGTTCAGCTCCATGCAGACACCCTCGAGGGCCTTCAGCGCCGGGGTGATCTCGAGCAGGTGGAGGTCGACCGGCTGGTCCTTGCCGAGCAGGTCACCGGAGGCGATGCGGAACAGCAGGCTGTAGCAGATCTGACCGGCGGCGCCGGTGACGGCTACCTTCACAGGGGTCTTCGTCATGGGATGTCTCCTAGATTGTCTCGACGTCGAGCGACGTCTCCGAAACTATCAGCGCGTCCTGCGGCCCGCGCGGGCGGAGGGCGTGATGCGGGTCACCGGCTCCCTGCGCAAGGGCGCCCGGACGCGAGGAGGGGGCGTACGCGCGCCCGCGTACCGCCCCCTCGTCGTGGGACCGGATCAGTGCGAGATGGCCTCGCCGGCGCCGGCGCCGGTCAGCGAGCGCACCTCCATCTCGGCGGAGACGGCGGAGTTGTCCTCCTTGCTGAGGATCGAGCCCAGCCAGCCCAGGAAGAAGCCGACCGGGACGGAGACCAGGGCCGGGTTGTCAAGCGGGAACCAGGCGAAGTCCATGTTCGGCAGCATGGCGCCCTTGTTGCCGGACACGGCCGGGGAGAACAGGATCAGCACCAGGGCGGTGACGAGGCCGCCGTAGATCGACCACACCGAGCCCTGCGTCTTGAACCCCTTCCAGTACAGCGAGTAGAGGATCGACGGGAGGTTCGCCGAGGCGGCGATGGCGAAGGCCAACGACACCAGGAAGGCGATGTTCTGGGACTTGGCCGCGATGCCGCCGACGATCGACAGTGCACCGATGACGAGCACGGTCCAGCGCGCGACCTTGACCTCGACAGCGGGATCGGCGTTGCCGTCCTTCATGACGTTGTTGTAGATGTCGTGGGCGAACGAGGCGGAGGCGGTGATGGCCAGGCCGGCGACGACGGCGAGGATCGTCGCGAATGCGACGCCCGCGATGAGGGCCAGCAGCAGCGTGCCGCCGAGCTCGAACGCCAGGGCCGCCGCGGCCGCGTTGGCCTTGCCGGGCATCTGGTCGATGTTCTCCTTGCCGACGAGTGCGGCGGCGCCGTAGCCCAGGATCATCGTCATCAGGTAGAACGCGCCGATCAGGCCGATGGCCCACGTCACCGAGCGGCGGGCCTCCTTGGCGGTCGGCACGGTGTAGAAGCGCATCAGCACGTGCGGCAGGCCGGCCGCGCCGAGCACGAGGGCGATCGACAGCGAGATGAACCCGAGCTTGTTGGAGCCGTACTTGCCCATCGGCTCGAGCAGCCCCTCGCCGGTCCCCGGCTTCACCGAGTTCACGTGGTCGATGGCCGCCTGAACCATCGTCGACAGGTTGAACCCGTGCAGGGCGAGCACCCACACCGACATGACGAGCACGCCAGACACCAGCAGGATGGCCTTGATCATCTGCACCCAGGTCGTGCCCTTCATGCCGCCGATGAGGACGTACGCGATCATCAGCACTCCCACGAGCGCGATGACGACGTTCTGCATCGTGTCGTCCTTGATGCCGAGCAGCAGGGCCACGAGGCCACCGGCGCCGGCCATCTGGGCGAGCAGGTAGAAGAACGACACGAGCAGGGTCGAGATGGCCGCGGCCATGCGTACGGGCTTCTGCTTCATGCGGAACGACAGCACGTCGGCCATCGTGTACTTGCCGGTATTGCGCAGCGGCTCGGCGACCAGCAGGAGTGCGACGAGCCACGCGACGAGGAAGCCGATGGAGTAGAGCAGACCGTCGTAGCCGTAGTAGGCGACGGCGCCGACGATCCCGAGGAACGAGGCCGCCGACAGGTAGTCGCCGGCGATGGCCAGACCGTTTTGGCGGCCGTCGAACTGGGCGCCGCCGGTGTAGAACTCGGATGCCTGCTTCTTGCCACCCGTCGAGACGCGGATGACGATGAACATCGTCACGACCACGAAGGCCGCGAAGATGGCGATGTTGACGATCGGGTTGCCCAGATCCTTACCGGCCATGGGGGTCATCGGGGCCCCTCCAGCTGGGCCTTGAGGCGGGTGGCGATCGGGTCGAGGTTCTTGTTGGCGTGGCGGATGTAGAGCCATGTCAGCAGGAACGTGGTGACGAACTGCAGCACGCCGAGCAGCAGGCCGATGGTGATGGCGGAACCGCCCAGGCGGGTGGCCATGAAGTCCTCCGCGTACGTCGAGAGGAGGACGTACGCGAAGTACCAGACCAGAAACGCCAGGGTCATCGGGAAGGCGAAGCCGCGGAACTTGCGGCGGAGCTCGGCGAACTCGGGCGACTCGGCGACGGCGGCGAAGTCCTCCGGGGCAGGGTCGTAGCGGTGCGCGCCGGAGGGGGACGCCTCGGACAGGGCAGGCAGGGGGTTGTGGTGGGACGGGAGGTGCCGCTCCGCGTCATACTGGTGATCGCGGTCCTCCGGGTGGTCGCCTCGTGGGCGGGGTGTGGTCGACATGGCGCTCCTTTGCGTCGTCGGATGCCTCCACGATCGCAGTCGGTACGCGGGCGATGGAATCGTTTTGCCCAATTCGTGACCTTACCCGCAAGTAGGTGTCTCAGCGCCCTTCCCCGGGACCTCGCGCGTCGGGGAGGGCGCCGTGTGCAGCGGCACGATGCAGTACGGGAGGAGGTGCTGGACGACGGGTCCGATGCCGACCGCGTACAGGATCGTGCCCAGGCCGACGCCGCCGCCGAGGAGCCACCCGATCGCGAGGACCGTCACCTCGATGCCGGTGCGCACCAGTCGCAGTGACCAGCCCGTACGTCCCGCTATGCCAGTCATCAGGCCATCGCGCGGTCCGGGGCCGAGCTGGGCGCCGATGTAGAGCGCACCCGCCAGCCCGTTCAGGAGCACGCCGCCGACCGACATCTCGAGGAAGCGGACGAAGAGGTCGTCCGAGGCGGGGACGAGGGCCAGGGTGATGTCGGTGGCCACACCGATCCACACGGCGTTGGCGACGGTCCCGAGGCCGGGCCACTGGCGCAGCGGGATCCACAGCAGCAGGACCAGCACGCCCACGAGCACGATGATCGTCCCGATCGACAGCGGCACGTGGTGGGAGACGCCGACGTGGAAGACGTCCCACGGGTCGAGTCCGAGCGCCCCGCGGATCATCAGCGCCATCGAGGCGCCGTAGAGGGACAGACCCACGAACAGCTGGACGAGCCGGCGAGGGAGGCGACCGGCGCGCAGCTGCTGCAGCGGGGTCAGGGACGCGAGCTGGCGCGGGTGCTGGGGCATGCGCCCCATCCTCGGGTACGCCGACCGCGCACGGGGCACGTCTCGTAGGGCGGCGTCAACGGAAGATGATCGTGCGGTGACCGTCGAGCAGCACGCGGTGCTCGGCGAACAGCTTCACCGCGGCGGTGAGCGTGCGCGACTCCTCGTCCTGGCCGATCGCCATGAGCTGCTTCGGCGACTTGCTGTGGTCGACTCGCACGACGTTCTGCTCGATGATCGGGCCCTCGTCGAGGTCGCTGGTGACGAAGTGTGCGGTCGCGCCGATGAGCTTCACGCCACGGGCGTGGGCCTGGCGGTAGGGGTTCGCGCCCTTGAAGCCGGGCAGGAAGGAGTGGTGGATGTTGATCGCGCGGCCGGCGAGGAACTCGCACAGCTCCGGGCTCAGGATCTGCATGTAGCGGGCCAGCACCACCAGCTCGATGTCGTGCTCGTCGACGACCTCGCGCACGCGGTCCTCGAACAGGGCCTTCGTCTCGGGCAGCACGGCGTGGTGCTCGAACGGGACCCCGTAGAAGTCGGCCATCGGGTGGAGGTCGGGATGGTTGGCCATGACCAGCGGGATCTCGACCGGCAGCCAGCCCGAGCGCTGGCGACCGAGCAGGTCGTTGAGGCAGTGCGAGGCACGGGAGGCCAGCACGAGCGTCCGGATGCGACGTCCGGCGACGTCGAGGCGCCACTCCGCCCCGAACTCGGCCACGACCGGCTCGAGGGCGGAACGCATGCTCGCCCAGTCGGTGTCGGCCTCGACCTCGATGCGCATGAAGAAGCGTCCGGTGTCGGAGGAGAACTGCTGCGACTCGGTGATGTTCCCGCCCGCGGTCACGAGCGCGCCGGATACGGCGTGGACGATGCCGGGACGGTCGGCGCAGGCAAGGGTGACGACCCAGGAACGGGTCGAAGGGGTCGCATCTTCTAAGGTCACCCACGGGACCTTACCGGCTCGGCTTGGCGCGAGGCCCGCAGTGGTGTGGAATCGGGCCATGACGAACCAGCCGCCGTCCAGCTGGGGCTCCTCGCCCCAGGGTCCGCAGAACGCCCCCTGGGTCCGCAGCCCGGGTCGGCGTACGGCCAACCATCCGCGGGCTGCCAGCCGCACCCGCACCCAAGGAGTTCGGCGCGTGCGTGGAGGCCGCGGCGAAGAAGTAGGGCCGACACCGGTCGTGGCCACCCCTGACAGGCAGTCCCCGAGCACGAAGGAACCCCTCATGAAATCGAAGTACCTCGCCGTCGCCGGCGTCGCCCTGCTGGCCCTGACGGCCTGTGGTGGCGGCACGTCCACGCCCACCACCACCCAGGGTGCCACCCAGGCGCCGAAGGAGGAGGCCGTCGAGAAGGCCCCCGCGGCCAACCCCAACGACATGGTCATCACCGGCAACACCGCGGGCATGAACTTCGAGGTCGTCTCGGACGCCGACAAGGAGAAGTCGTTGCAGGCGGGCCAGGGCATGATCAAGAACGCCAAGATCGAGCCGGCCGAGTGCAAGCAGCTCTACGACATGTCGGCCTCGATGGGCGACACCGGCGCAGGGTTGGCCACGGCGACCAGCGGGCAGACCGCCTACGTCGCGGGTGTGTCCAAGGCCATGAACTCGACCAAGCAGGCGAAGGCCGTCGCCCAGAAGTGCGGCAACATCACCATCGACATGGGCGGCATGAAGGTGGCCGCCAAGTCGACCGTCACCGACAAGAACGTGCCCGGGGCGAAGGAGGTCATCCTCCAGACGGTGTCCACCGAGGTCGCGGGACAGAGTGCGAAGACGCTGACGATGGCCGGGATCGTGCGCGGCACCTACGTCTCGGCGATCAGCATGGGTGGCCAGCCCGACGAGGCGAAGCTCGCCGAGGTGTTCAAGGCCCAGGCCGACAAGGTCACGCAGGCGAAGTGAACCGAGAGATCGGCCCGTCGGACGTCGTCCGGCGGGCCTTCTTCGTTCCTGGCGTCAGGCGCCGGGGATCTTCATCTCGCCGACCTTGGCGCCGAGCTCGTCGAACACCTCGATCGTCGAGTCGCCTCGGGGCAGGTCGTAGACGACGAACCCCCTGACCGTCTCCTGCGGTCGCAGGACCTTCGTGGCCAGCACGGGCTGGTTGCCGTCCTTGCCGAAGACCGGGTTGAGCGACGGGCCGCCCTGCTGGATCGCGCGGATGTTGGCGGGCAGCAGCATGGGCTCGCCGTCCAGGGCGCTGACCTCCAGGTCGAGCACCAGGTAGTCGTAGGTGGCGTCGACAGACTTCTCGCCGAAACCAGTCTTCTGCCACGAGTAGGTCACCGCATGGACGAGCATCGAACCGCCGACCGCCTTGACGGTCACCTCCGGCCCGGGGGCCGTGCGCCGGTCCTCCGTGGGCGTGGGCTGGGGGGTCGGGGTACGCAGGGCGCGGCTGGGAGGCGCGTACGACACGGTGGGCGCCGTCGGGATGCTCGTGGGACGGCCCTCCACGGTGACCCCGTTGCCGCAGCCGGCGAGTGCGAGCGACAGCGCGCAGGCGAGCACGGCAGCGGTGGGGCGAGAGATCACCTGTCCGTTGTACCTCACCGGCGCCGAACGGTCCCCGTGGCGCGCGGGTGCAGTGGTGATCGCCCCGCCGCGTCGCCGACGACGACGCGACGGGGACCGGGTGGGCGAGTCAGCGACGCGCGGCAGGACGGTTCCCGCGAGCAAGCCGGCGAGATCGAACGCCACGATGCCGGGCTCGGTGCCGCAGGTGTTGGCCAGGTCGCCGCTGGCGCCCGGGCCGATCGGTGCCGCTGCCGGGTCGTCGGGGTGGCTGGGGCCGTCGAGGTGGTGAGCTCCTGTGCAGAGGGCCGTCCAACTCTAGAAAACAAATGGAACCACTATCAATGTGTTGTCCTGGTCCACCGTAATTGCAGGACGCCGCGGCACAGGGCCGCGGCGTCCGGTCGTGCGTCAGCGCTGGGAGCGGCGGTATCCCGCAGCGAACGCGTCGGACTCCGTGCGGAAGCACTCCTCAGGGTCGGTGCGGCTGTAGAAGCTGCCACTGGGGACGTGGTAGATCCACCCGTTGTCGCCCCGGTTGCCCTTGATGGGAGCCTCCACCGGGCAGTCCCATGTGCCGGGGATCTTCGGGAGCGGGCCGCCGGGTCCGCCGCCCTGGTTGGCCGGCGGCCAGGTGAGGAACCCGCGCTGGAAGTTCTGCTGCCAGCCCCCGGGGATGGGGAACTCGGCGCCCACAGGGTATCCCAAGAAGCTGTTCTCGTAGCCACGCTGGGCGTACAGGTCGAGCAGCGCGCCCCAGACGGGCTGGGCGCCCGTGGTGGGGGACCAGTAGAGGAGTCCGTGCTGGAAGGACTGGACGC
>NZ_BAAGXC010000024.1:0-6410 GCF_054780035.1 Mariniluteicoccus endophyticus
GTTGAGTTCTCAAGAATCGACCACACACCTCGCACCACCCTCCCGGGCGCCGCTTGGGGCAACTCGATCAACCTTACCAGTCGGTTTCCTCGGTGTCAACCTCGGCCCGGCTCCGGCAGTTGTGGCCGCCGTTCGACTTTCGTCTCTCGGCAACCTGCCTAACCTTACTCGGTCTTTGTCACCTTGTCAACTCGGCTTGCCGAGTCTTCATCAGGTGTTCTTGACCTCGTGACGCTGCCTTCACCGCGAGCGGTTCAGGCAACTCGGAGAACATTAGGGATCTCCGCCGAGCTCGTCAAATCGGGCCCCGACACGTGTCGCAGCGCCATCCCGAGGGGTCCCTAGGGTGGGTCCGTGGGCACCTTCGAGTTCGACCTCGCACGCATCGGACAGGGCCTCGCATTCGCCGAGGCTGTCCCCCGGTTGGCGACGGCGCTGCGGCAGCGACGCGTCGTGGTTGAGGCTCCGCCCGGGACTGGCAAGACCACGATCGTCCCCGCCGCGGTCGCCGGCTCCGCGCCGGGCCGCGTCGTGGTGACGCAGCCCCGGCGCGTGGCCGCGCGTGCCGCCGCGGCCCGGCTGGCGGAGCTGGCCGGCGTAAGCCTGGGGGACGAAGTCGGCTTCAGCGTGCGCGGCGAGTCGCGGGTCGGACCGCGCACCCGCGTGGAGTTCTGCACCGCCGGTGTCCTGCTGCGCCGGCTGCTGGCCGACCCCGGGCTCGAGGGCGTGTCGGCCGTGGTCATCGACGAGGTCCATGAACGCCATCTTGACTCCGACCTCGTGTTGGCGTTCGCGCACGAGGTCGCCGAGCTGCGCGACGACCTCACCCTGGTCGCCATGTCGGCAACTCTCCACTCACAGTCCTTCGCCAGGCTCCTGGGTGACGGCGTCCCCGCCCCCGTGGTGGGGGTCGAGTCGGTCCAGCACCCCCTCACCGTGCGCTGGGCGCCCCCGTCCGCGCCACCCCAGAACCAGCGGGGTGTCACACCACAGTTCCTCGAGCACGTCGTCACGACCACGGCACGCGCCATGGCCGACGCGGCGGGTGACGCGCTGGTCTTCGTCCCGGGCGTGCGCGAAATCGAGCGTGTCGTCGACGGCCTGGGAGCCCGGGGCCTGGTGGCCCTCCCCCTCCACGGGCGCCTGTCCGCCCGCGAGCAGGACGCGGCGCTGCGCCCCGGGGGGCGACGCCGGGTCGTGGTCGCCACCTCGGTTGCGGAGTCGTCGCTGACCGTGCCCGGCGTACGCCTCGTCGTCGATTCCGGCCTCTCGCGCGAGCCGCGTGTCGACACCGGCCGTGGCATGACCGGGCTGGTCACCGTGGCGGTGTCTCGGGCCTCGGCCGTCCAACGGGCCGGACGTGCCGCCCGCCTCGGCCCGGGGACGGTCGTGCGCTGCTACGCCGAGGAGGTCTGGACGCGGTTGGCCGACCGCCCCCGGCCCGAGGTGCTGACGGCCGACCTGACCGCCGCGGTGCTCGACCTCGCCTGCTGGGGCTCGCGGCTCGGCGAGGGGCTGGCGCTGCCGGACGCGCTGCCACGCCCCGCGGCCGAGGCCGCCGAGCAGCGCCTGATAGAGCTCGGCGCCCTCGACACCGACGGGCGCCCCACCGAGCGCGGTCGGGCAATGGCCCGCGTCCCCGCCGACCCACGGCTCGCCCGCGCGCTCCTGGACACCCACCCGCTCATCGGCTCGCGGCGTGCGGCCGAGGTCGTGGCCGCGCTCTCCGGTGACGAGCGGGCGCCGCGGGCCGACCTGCACGCTCTGCTCGCCCAACTCCGCCGTGGCGGGAGCCCGGCCGCCCGCAGGTGGGCCGAGGAGTCGCGCCGCCTCGAGCGGCTCGTACCGCCCGTGCCCCGCACCGACGTCGACGACGAGCGGGCGGTCGGGCTCGTGACCGCGTACGCCTATCCCGACCGCATCGCGCGGAGGCGGGACGAGGGCGGCGGCTACCTGCTCTCGGGAGGTACGGGCGCAGACCTGTCCCGCGGGTCCTCCCTCAGCCAGGAGCCGTGGCTGTCAGTCGCCGACGTGGCCCGGTCCGGCGGCGTCAGCGGTGCGCAGATCCGTTCGGCCGCCGCGCTCGACGAGGCGACGGCGCTCGAGGCCGGCGCCCACCTGCTCCACGAGTCGGTGGTCGCCACCTGGGACGGAGGGCGGGTGAGTGCCCGGCGCGTACGACGGCTGGGGGCGATCGAGCTGGCATCGACCCCGGTGCGGGCGACGCCGGAGCAGGCCCGGGCGGCGGTCGCCGAGGGGCTGCGTCGCGACGGGCTGGGCGCGCTCGACTGGTCGGACGCGGCCCTCGCGCTGAGGCGAAGGCTGGCACTGCTCCACCACCACCTCGGCGAGCCCTGGCCGGCGATGGACGACGCCGCTCTCGCCGCGAGCGCCGAGGTCTGGCTCGCACCCGACCTTGATCGGATCGCCTCGGGGAACGGCCGGGTTGACCTGGCCTCCGCCCTGCGGCGCCTGCTGCCCTGGCCCGAGGCCGGGCGTCTCGACGAGCTGACCCCCGAGTCGATCATGGTCCCGACGGGGACCCGCGTACGCCTCGACTATCCCGAGGACCCCGCCCAGAGCCCCGTGCTGGCGGTGAAGCTGCAGGAGTGCTTCGGGCTGACCGAGACCCCGCGCCTGGTCGACGGGCGGGTGCCGGTGCTGTTCCACCTGCTGTCTCCCGCCCGCCGACCGCTGGCGGTCACCGCCGACCTGGCGAGCTTCTGGGCCAACGCGTACGCGGGGGTGCGGGCGGAGAACCGTGGGCGCTACAGCAAGCACCCCTGGCCGGAGGACCCGCTGACCGCACCACCGCAGAAGGGCGTCAGACGAGCCGGCGGCTGACGTCGGCCAGGTCGGCCGTCGGCGTGTCCTTGACCTTCACCGCGAGCGCCTCGGCGTCGGCGGCGATCTGGGCGCGCGTACGGATCTCGCCCCACGGGCCACCGCGCAGCGACTCGCTGAGGGAGGCGACGACAACGTCCTGCTGCAGGCGCAGCGGTGCCGCCTCCAGCGACGCGGAGAGGGCGCCCGGCGTCAGTGTCGCGGTGCGCTCGGTGGCCTCACGGGTGTCGGGGTGCAGGTAGCGCACGGTGGCCCTGCCCAACGGCTTCGCCTGATCGGCCCCCGGGGCGAGCTTCACCTCGTAGAGGGCGGTCGTCGAGTGCCCCGAGCCGACCTCGCCGCCGTCGACCTTGTCGTTGCGGAAGTCTTTGTCGTCGACCGCACGGTTCTCATAGCCCAGCAGGCGGTAGCTCTTCACCTGGGCCGGGTCGAAGTTGACCTGGGCTTTCGCGTCACGGCCGGTGGTGACCAGCGTGCCGGTGAGGTTTTCGCGGAACAGCCGGCTCGCCTCGTCGGCGTTGTCGACGTAGGCGAAGAAGCCGTTGCCCTTGTCGGCGAGCTGTTCCATGAGGTGGTCATTGAAGTCGCCGCCGAAGCCGACCGTGACGAGGTCGACCTTCTTCTGGGCTGCCTTCCCGATTGTCTGGAGGATCGCCTCGGGACCGGTCTTGCCCACGTTGGCGACACCGTCGCTGAGCAGGACCACGCGGTTGAGCTTGCCGTCCTCACGGTTCTTCATCGCCTCGTCGTAGCCCCGCTTCAGGCCTTCCTCCGCATTGGTCGAGCCGTCGATCTTCAGGTCGTCGATCGCCCCCAGGATCACGCTCGTCTTCGACACCGGCGTCTTCTTCAGCACGGTCTTCGAGTTCGACCCGTAGACCACGATCGTCACCGAGTCGGTGGGACGCAGAGAGCGGGTCAGCGTACGCAGCGCCTCCTGCGCTGCCGACAGTTTGTCCTCGCCGGCCATCGAGCCCGACACGTCGATCACGAAGGTCAGGTTGGCGTCCGGGCGCTTCGACTGGTCGACGACGGCCGACTGGACGCCGACGCGGACGACGCGGGAGTCCTGGGGCAGCCACGGCACCGCCGTGCCGTCCATGCGGACGTCGATGCCCTCGGCGGGAGGCTGGTAGTCCTGCGGGAACGCGTTGATGAACTCCTCGGTGCGGACCTCCTGCGGCGAGGGCCTGTTGCCTCCGCGCACCCGGCCGCGCGTACGCGTCCACGAGCCGGTGTCGACGTCGAGCGCGAACGTCGACTGCGGGTCCTCCGCCGTCTCGGTGACCGGGTTGCTCACCGCGGGCGTGCTCTGCGGCGAGGGTCCCGGCGACGTGTGGTCCATGGGCCGGGCGTCGGGAGCCGCGACACCGGTCTGCCGCACAGCGGGCTCCGACTGGCCGCCGTAGCTGCTTTTCGCGTTCCCCGCGCAGGCGCCGAGCCCGGCCACGAGGCCGAGGGCGGCGACGCCGGCGAGTAGGCGCCTCCACGGGCTGCTGCGGTGATGGTGCAGGTCGTCCATGTCTTCCCCCGAATGATGTGACGGTTTTGCCAGTAGGACGAACCGGGGACGCTGAGAGTTCTCAGATTTATCGGATCGTGACCGCCGGGCCGACATCGTGACCGCCCCGTGACGCGCGGCAGCTCCAACACGAGGAACAGGACTCGAGGGGGGCCCAGGACGCGACGCAGCCCCCGACCGGCGGGTCGGGGGCTGCGTCGACGGACCGTCAGACGGCCATGAGCTCGTTCCAGGTGGCGGGTCCGCAGATCGCGTCCTCCTCCAGGTGGTTCTCCTTCTGGAACGAGAGCAGCGCCTTGCGGGTGTTCGGACCGAAGGAGCCGTCGGCGGCGACGCGGACGTCGTTGACGGCGAGGGCGATCTGGAGGGCCTTCACAGAGTCGCCCTTCATGCCGTAACGGACGACGGTGATGGCCTTCGGCCAGGTGCGCGGGCCGCAGACGCCGTCGGCGGCCAGGCCGGACCTCTTCTGGAGGTCGATGACGGCGGCCTTGGTGGCGGGACCGAACGAGCCGTCGGCCTCGATGCGGGCACCGCGGGCACGCAGCAGGTTCTGCAGGACCTTGACGCGGTCTCCCTTCGAGCCCTCCTTGAGGACGACCCACTTGGCGGCCGGCGGTTCGACCGGCGGCTTCGGCGGGGTCACGGGGCCGCCACCGAGCTTCGCGGCGACGTCCTTGCGGAGCTGAGCGAGACGGTTGTAGAACGCGGTTCCCGGGCACTCGGTCTGGACGTGGTCACGGTGGCCGTCGATGGCGTTGGCGGTAAGGCCGTAGGACCAGCACAGCCAGGCGAGGAGGCTCACCAGCGCGTCGTACTGGGCCTTGGGGGGCAGCTGGCTGGTGTAGGTGCCCTCGTTCTCGATGCCGATCGTGTAGCCGTTGGCCTGACGCGCGTGGATGCCCTTGATGAAGGACTTGCGGCCCTTGACGTGGGCCAGCGAGCCGGTGCGCGCCTCCATGATGATGCCGCCACGGCTCACGGTGAAGTGCTGACCGGAGTCACCCCAGTCGAGGCTCATGTGGTAGCTCTGGATGCCGCGCGACACGGCGAAGGCGTGTGCCTTGGAGGTGTCGGCACTGTTGGGGCCCGCGGTGTGGTGGACGATGATCTTCGTCGGGCGGGCGTTGACGGCCTCGATGGTCCGGTTCGGACGACGGGCGCCCCACTCCGAGGTCGTGTAGATGCGCGGCATCGCCGGGGCCGCGAAGGCGGGAAGCGTCGCGGCGGCTCCGCCGGCCACGGCGAGCACACCGGCGCCGGCGGCACCGCCGATCACGGCGCGGCGGGAAAGATTGAGCTCGGGGAGCATCGGAGGTCCTCCTGAGGGCTGGTCGATGCCCTCAACCTAGGCATCCGGGGGCGCCAGGACCATGTCGGAGGGGTCGGAAGATTCCACATCCGCCGAGTAGGGAACGAGCCCGGGACCAACGGGTCCCGGGCTCGTTGTGTCGTCGACGACCTGCTCAGTACAGGTACGCCTCCGCGCGTGCGCTCTCGGTGATCGAGTAACCCCCGCGTACCTCGTAGTTGTAGTGCTCGACCCGGGCGCTGCCGTCGGGGTTGACGCCGATCACGATGCCGACGTGGCCATAGCCACCGCCTCGCGAGGCACCCCACCAGGCGATGGCCCCGACGCGAGGCTGGCTGCCGACGGCGCGGCCCCGCTGGAGCCACCCCTGGCGCCAGCCGATGGCGTTGCCGTCGCCGTTGCCGTTGATCTCGCTCCAGACCATGCCGCGGCGCCAGGCGGCGAAGTCGGTGCAGTTGCGGTACGCGAAGCCACGCGGCGACATCGAGCGGCCGTTCTTGCACCAGCTGCTCCCGCACGGATAGGCGTCGGCGTCGGGGTAGGAACCGCCCACGAGCCCGGGGATCACGGGGGTGCCGTTGTCGACGCGGCCGGTGTCGAAATGGAACACCAGCTTCCCACCCTGGAAATTCTGCGTGATCGTCCCATTCACCACCGGACCCTCAGGACCCGTCGGATAACCCAACGACCCACGCTCCCAACCCTGAGCCGCATAAGCCTTACCGATCTCAC
>NZ_BAAGXC010000025.1:0-105594 GCF_054780035.1 Mariniluteicoccus endophyticus
GACGTCTATCCCCGGACCGACGCGCCCACACCGCCATCGACCGCTACACCCTCATCTGTGAAGAGCCGATTTGATGCGCGCAGCAGACCTCGCCGTGCTGGTGTCTCACCGTGAGGGCCTTCCTGTGAATGTCAAGGAAGCCATGGCAACGGGGCTCCCCCTCGTGGTCTCTGATTGCAGGGGGAGTCGCGAACTTGTGAGTGACTGGGTGAACGGGCGGATCGTAGGCGGTCGCGTGGAAGACACCTCTCGGGCCATCATCGACCTGCTGACCGATGCCGATCTCGCCCACCGCTACGGCATGAAGGGGCGCGAGCGCGTGCAAGCGTACGGTGCTGGCCCGGTCAAGGAAGCCATGTCGGAGATCTACCGTTCTGTCGGGAGTTTCAGCCCTAGGAAGTAGCAGCGACGCCCAATGTGAGCTCAGTCTTGGCCGTACAGGTCCCGTGTGTAGACCTTGTCCGCCACGTCCTTGAGCTCGTCGACCATCCGGTTGGCGACGACGACGTCACAGCGCTCGAGGAACTCCCCGAGATCCTTGATCACCTCGGAGTTGTAGAACGAGTCGCCGTCGAACAGCGGCTCGTAGAGCACCACGGGGATGCCCTTGGCCTTGATGCGCTTCATGATCCCCTGAATCGACGAGGCGCGGAAGTTGTCCGATCCGGCCTTCATCGCCAGCCGGTAGATGCCGACAACCTTCGGCTTCCGGTCGAGGATGTCAAAGGCGATGAAGTCCTTGCGCGTGGTGTTCGACTCCACGATCGCCTTGATCAGGGTCTGCGGCACGGCCTGGTAGTTCGCCAACAGCTGCTTGGTGTCCTTCGGCAGGCAGTAGCCGCCGTAGCCGAACGACGGGTTGTTGTAGAAGTTGCCGATGCGCGGGTCGAGGCCGACGCCCTCGATGATCTGCTTCGTGTCGAGGCCGTGGGTGGCCGCGTACGTGTCGAGCTCGTTGAAGTACGCCACCCGCATCGCCAGGTAGGTGTTGGCGAACAGCTTGATCGCCTCGGCCTCCGTGGCGCCGACCAGCATCACCGGGGTGTCCTCGTCGAGCGAGCCCTCCTTCAGCAGGTTCGCGAAGGTCTCCGCCTCCGGGCACGGGTCGGCGACGACGATGCGCGACGGGTGCAGGTTGTCGTGCAGCGCACGCCCCTCGCGCAGGAACTCCGGCGAGAACAGGATCTTCTGATCGGGGAAGTCCTGGCGTACGCGCGCGGTGAATCCCACCGGGATCGTCGACTTGATCACGACCGTCGACGCCGGCGCGTGCTGGGCGACCTGGGCGAGGACCTTCTCGACGGTGGAGGTGTCGAAATACTGGGTCTCGGTGTTGTAGTCCGTGGGTGTCGCGATGATCACGAAGTCCGCGCCCGCCAGGGCCTCCGCCGCGTCCGTCGTTGCTGTCAGCCGCAGGTCCTTCGTCGCGAGGAACTCCTCGATGTCCGGGTCGACGATCGGCGAGCGCCGCTCCGAGATCGCGCGTACGCGGGACTCGTCGATGTCCACGGCCACGACGTCGTGGCGCTGCGACAGCAGCACCGCCGAGGCCATGCCGACATAACCCATACCGAAGGCCGCGATCCGCATAAGGGCCATGGTAGAGGCTTCGCGACTCGCGGTGCTCGCTCGAGGAGCACATGGAGTCTCGACCCGCCCCCAGCGGGAATAGTTGAACAGTCACCCAGGTTGCCCGACACATGAAGGCCTTCGGTTTCCTCAGCTTTGGTCACTACGGCGCGCCCGGCCCCGATGCGCAGCAGATGCTGCACGACCACGTCGACCTCGCCACCGGCGCGGACGAGATCGGCGTCAACGGCGCCTATCTCCGCGTCCACCACTTCGCCCGCCAAGCCGCCTCCCCCATGCCGCTGCTCACCGCAATGGCCGCGCGTACGCAGCGCATCGAGGTCGGCACAGGCGTGATCGACATGCGCTACGAGAACCCGCTGCAGATGGCCGAGGAGGCCGCCGCGCTCGACCTCATCGCCAACAATCGCATCGCCCTCGGCGTGAGCCGCGGATCACCCGAGCCGGCCGACCGCGGCTGGGAGGCGTTCGGCTACACCGGCTCGACCGACCCCCGAGGCGCCGACATCGCCCGCGAGAAGTTCACGACCTTCCTGCGGGCGATCGACGGCGAGTCGATGGTCGACGCCGACCCCGCGCAGTACGGCCGCCGCGTACGGCTGTCCGTCGAGCCCCACTCCCCCGGGCTACGCGACCGCATCTGGTGGGGTGCCGGTTCACGCGAGTCGGCCGAATGGGTCGGTCGCCAGGGACTCAACCTCATGAGCTCCACCCTCCTCACCGAGGCCACCGGCCAGGCGTTCGGCGACCTCCAGGCCGACCAGATCGCCCGCTATCGCGATGCGTACGCCGACGCCGGCCACGCGCGGACGCCGCGGGTGTCGGTCAGCCGCAGTGTGTTCCCCGTCGTCGACGGCAACGATGCGCTCTGGCTGCAGATGCGTCGCGAGGGCCACGACCAGATCGGGGTCATCGACGGCTTCCGCTCCACGTTCGGCCGCACCTATGTCGGGGAGCCCGACCGGCTGATCCATGAGCTCAGGAGCGATGCCGCGGTCATGGCGGCCGACACGCTCATGCTGACCATCCCGTCACAGCTCGGCGTCGACGCGAACCTCCGGGTGTTGCAGAACTTCGCTGAGCACGTCGCGCCGGAGCTCGGATGGCGGCCGAACACCGAGGGGCCCGTCACGGGGTACGCCGTTTGACGGCTGGCCGTAACCCCCCGTTCTCCCACTCCGGCTAGCCTCGCGGCGTGAACCGCAAGCCCCTGCTCGTCCTGTCCGCCGCCACTGCGCTGCTCGCCGTCGTGTGGGCCGGGGCGTGCTGGCGCTATGTCGTCCACGTCGCACGACGCGCTCGTTCTCTGTCTTCTCATCCGTCATTGCCCGCCGCCCCTTCGCTCACCGGTCCTGCGAGGACGCGACTGCACTAAGGAGGCGCCCCTGAATGGCTGCATAGACTTGCGACGTGCATGGCCCCAGGACGCGACGCATCCTGGCCGCAGCGACCCTCGCCGCCCTCCTGGCCGGCAGCGCATGGGCCGCGCTCGCCTCCCGCTACATTCTGCGGCCCGACGTCGACCCCCTCCAGCAGACCGACGCGACGTACGTGCTCGCGTCCAGTGGCGGTGTCGAAGTCATCCTCCAGGACCTCTACACGAAGCTGCCCGGCCGGGTGCTCGTCGTCTCCACCACACCCGAGCTGATGGCCATGCCCGCGTACGCGAAGCTCTGCGCCGCCGGCACCAGCGGTGGTCGCGAGGTCGTCTGCACCACCCCCGACCCGCTCACCACCCGCGGCGAGGCCCGCGTGTTCGCCGGCCTCGCCCGCGAGCGCGGCTGGACGTCGGTCACCGTGGTCAGCCACCGCACCCACCTGTCGCGGTCCCGCATGCTGATGGAGCGCTGCTTCCCCGGCACGGTCCGCATGCACGTCCAGGAGTCCGAGGGCCGCCGCGCCAAGGCCGTCGCCGTGCTCTACGAGACCGGGGCCTACGTCAAGGCGTCCGTGCTGCGGGGGTGCTGAGCATGGCCTTCGACGAACGGGGCTTGTTCATTTTTCCTCCCCGTTCGCGTATCGTGAAAGCGTCTGCACAGGTCCGGGGCATCGATGGTCCGGACGGGGGAGGTGGGTGACAGCCGGTGTTCGCGGTGGATCTTGATCATTTCTTCACACTGTCTTGCTCGTGGCTCGACATGCCGCCTGGAGGCTTGGCGGCATGACGACGAATGGATCCTCATCCCTGGCTCGTGGGTCCCTCGCATTCCTGGGAATTGCCAGCGTGGCCGCGGTCGGGCTGGCCCTGGCCGTGCCCGACCTGACTGCTGGCTCGGGCATGGCTGGCATGGCGATGACCCACTACATGGAACTTCTCGCGGTGCGGCAACCGTGGAACCTGCTGTTGTTCATGGCCCTCCCGGTCATCCTGGCCGAGACCTTGGCGATCACGGAACTGGTCATGCTGCTGGGGCGCCGCAATGACCGGCCCGCAGCCCCGTGGGTGGCGAGGCTCAGTCGGGCTGCTGGCCTGCTCGCCGGTCCCGTGTGGGTCTTCATCGGGACGCACCTGATGGTCCACGCGGTGGTGCCCTTGACCATGAATGGGGGATGGCGCGGCCCGGCTGATGTCATCGCGGTCCTCAGCTACTTGGTCGGTGGCCTGCCCATGCTCGTGATCAGTCTCCTCGAGGCGGGGGTCCTGGGCCGCAGTAGTGAGAACCGTCTGCGGATGCACGTGGCGATGGTGGCGGCCTTCCTCGTGGTGGCCCACGTGGCGATGATCTTCGGGATGGTCGATCCGGCAGTCCTGGGAGGTGACACGTCGTCGAGCGTCATGACCCATGACATGGGTGGCATGTCCGGCATGAACCACGACATGGGCAGCATGAACCACAACATGTCCCCGTCCTCGCAACCGACGAGGTGACGCCTGCTGGGTCTCGTGGTGAGGTGGAGCCATGAACGATGTGGCGCGCACTTCGGTGCTGGTGGTCGACGACGAACCGGTGCTGGCCGGCACGGTGAAGAACTACCTGGAACGGGCCGGCATGGCCGCAGACACCTGTGCAGACGGGAACGAGGCGGTGTCGCGGATCCGGGAGGAGCAGCCGGATGTCGTCATCCTCGACCTTGGCCTTCCGGGCCTCGACGGAGTGGAGGTCTGTCGCAAGGTGCGCACCTTCAGCGACTGCTACGTCCTGATGCTGACCGCGCGAGCTGACGAGGTGGACATGCTCATCGGGCTGTCCGTGGGCGCGGATGACTACCTCACCAAGCCCTTCAGCCCGCGCGAACTCGTCGCACGCGTCCAGGTGATGCTGCGTCGCCCGAGATCCACGGCTTCGGCATCCGTCGCCCGCAGGATCGGGGAACTGGTGGTGCATCCCGACTCGCGCGAGGCTTTCATGGATGGTGTGGCGGTGGACCTGACACGCACCGAGTTCGACCTGCTGAAGGCGCTGTCCGCGCATCCCGGACGTGTGTTGAGCCGGCGTCAGCTCACGGACATGGTCTGGGGCGAGGACTGGGTCGGCGACGACCATCTGGTCGATGTCCACGTGGCACACCTTCGCAAGAAGCTGGGTGAGGAGGCCGCCGATCCCCGCTACGTGCTGACTGTGCGGGGCGTGGGCTACCGGATGGGCCGAGGCTGATGGGAGGACGGCCATCAGAGCTGTGGCCCGGGTTGTCGTGGGGTCGACGGCTGGTGTGGACCCAGTTCGCCGTCCTGGTCACCATGAGCGTCACGCTGGTCCTGACCGCCCTGGAGATGGGCCCGCCGTTGTTCAAGAAGCACATGGCCGAGGCCGGGCACACCCAGCCCATGGTGCTGGACCATGCCGAGCGTGCCTTCCATGACGCCGGTGCGGCCTCCCTGGGATTGGGGCTTGCCGCCGCGATGATGATCGCGGCGGTGACGTCATGGGTGCTGAACCGCAGCCTCATCCGAGGGCTGGATGCCCTGGCCGAGGGGGCTGAGAGGGTCGCGCACGGCAACTACGACGACCCCGTGCGCATGCCGCCACTGGGGCGCGAACTCGAATCCGTGGCCCATGAGTTCAACCGGATGGCGGCCCAGATCGCGGCCACGGAGGCCACCCGACGACGCATGTTGACCGATCTTGGCCATGAGCTGCGCACGCCCCTGTCCGTGACGCGGGTGACGCTCGAGAGCCTCGAGGACGGAGTCGCCGTGTATGGGCCGGAGGTCCTTGAGGTCCTCCAACGCCAGAACGAGCGCATCACGGCGCTGGCGGCCGACATCTCCGAGGTCTCCAGGGCAGAGGAGGGGCGGATCCCCTTGGAACTACGGCTGACCCGCATCGATGACCTGGTGGAATCGGCGGTCACCTCGTGTGCGAAAGCCTGTGCCGAGGCAGGTATCCAGCTGGTGACCCGTGGCAACTGCCCCGTGGAGGTGGATGTCGACCCTGCACGCATCGGCCAGGTCCTGGACAACCTGCTGCGCAACGCCGTCCAGCACACGCCACGCGGGGGTGAGGTATGTGTGACGAGCTGGTCTGACACGGACTCGGTGTCCATCCAGGTCAGCGACACCGGCGCAGGCATACCCGCCGGTGAGGTGCCCCACGTCTTCGAACGCTTCTTCCACCAAGGATCACGCAGGGTCCGTGACGTCGACGGCGGAACCGGAGTCGGCCTGACCATCGCCAGAGCCGTCGCCCGGGCACATGGGGGCGACGTGCTGGCGGCCAGTCCGGGGGTGGGCTGCGGTGCGTCGTTCACCCTGGTGCTGCCACGAAGTCTTGATCGAATCTCCACACTTCCCTGACCCGGTCACAATGCGGGGCGGGAAGAGTCGGGGGCATGAACACGATCACTCGCCGACAGGCCTTGCTCGCCGGCCTCGGCCTGGCATCCACCAGCGCCCTGGCTGCATGCGGCGCCAAGCAGCCCTCCCCGGCCAGCACCACCCCGGCCACATGGGCCATCCCGACCCAGACACCACTCGCCACCCCGGCCGGGGCGACGACTATCACCCACACCCTGACCCCGCGCCCTGTCACCTTGGACCTGGGCGGTGTCCTGGCCAAGACCTGGGCCTACACCGACGAACTCGACGGGAACGTCCTGCGCGGCAAGGCGGGCGACCTGTTCCGGGTCACGGTCGACAACCAGCTCCCCACAGCCACCTCGGTGCACTGGCACGGCATTGCCCTGCGCAACGCCTCCGACGGTGTGCCTGGTGTCACTCAGGACCCCATCGCCGCCAAGAGTGCCTTCACCTACGAGTTCGTCGCACCCCATGCCGGAACCTACTTCTTCCATCCCCACAGCGGAGTCCAGATCGACCGGGGCCTGTACGCTCCCCTCGTGCTGGACGACCCACGCGATCCGGGCGACCACGACGCGGAATGGGTCCTGGTCCTGGATGACTGGACCGATGGGGTGGGCAAGTCACCGGATGCGATCTTCGCCGACTTCAAGGCCAACAGCGGCCCCCTGTCCCAAGGAATGAACCACGACATGGGAGGCATGGACCACGGCAGTTCCCCCTTGGGCGATGCCGGAGACGTGAGCTACCCGCACTACGTCGTCAACGGCCGGATCCCGGCCGCACCGCGCACCCTCACGGCACGCCCCGGAGACAAGATCCGGCTACGGCTCATCAACGCCGGAGCCGACACGATCTTCAAGGTCGGCCTGTCCGGGCACCGACTCACCATCACCCACGCCGACGGATTCGCCGTGCAGCCGGTCGAGGCGACGGCCATCTACCTCGCCATGGGAGAAAGGATCGACGCCACCGTCACCGTCGGCGACGGCGTCTTCGTGCTGCAGGCCGCCCCCGAGGGCAAGACCGGTACTCCCGCCCGCGCCATCGTCAAGACCGGCGCCGGCAGCATTCCGCCGGCCACCACCCGAATCCCCGAACTCGGAGGAAAGGCTGCCCTGGGCACCGCCCTGCGCGCCGCCGACGCAGCCAAGCTGCCCGACAAGGAACCGGAGCAGACCCTCGAGGTCCAGCTCAACGGCCAGATGAAGCCCTACGCCTGGGGCATCAACGGCAAGAAGTTCGGTGAGGACACACCCCTGTCGATCAGCCCGGGACAGCGGGTCCGGATGCGGATGACGAACATGACGATGATGGCCCACCCGATGCACATCCACGGCCACACTTGGTCCCTGCCGGGCAGCAACGGACTACGCAAGGACACCGTGCTGCTGCTGCCCATGCAGACCATCGAGGCCGACCTGCAGGCCGACAACCCCGGAGCCTGGATGCTGCACTGCCACAACATCTACCACGCCGAGATCGGCATGATGACCAGCCTGCGCTACTGACCCCAGCCCACGCCGATGCGGTTCCCGCGTCACCCCGGGAACCGCACCGCCGCATGCCCGCACATGCCTCCGACGTCTTGGTCAAACCTTCATCATTTGCCCCGGTCCAGCTTCATGGACGCTCGACAGTCTGGATGGTGACGGCAGCCAGCCACACACGACGAAGGAGACCACCATGTACACAAGCCCCACCCAGCTCAACCGCAGTGACAGCGACGCTCCCCGCCCCGCCGCCGACCCGGAACTCGAGCCCGTGCAGCACCGGCACGACCCGAAGATGACAGGCCACGGCAAGAGCCACCACTGGATGCACCTGCTGATGTGTGCCCCAATGCTGCTCATCGTGGCCGGATACCTGTGGACAGGTCGTGCCAGCCTCGCCGCAGGCGGCGTCATGGCCGCCGTCATCCCCGCCCTCGGCTGCGTAGTGATGATGTGGCTCATGATGCGGATGATGAACCACGGGGCCGATCACCACTGAGCCAAGAACCTCGCACCACGCGCCCACCAGCACCACAGAGCACCACCACTCAACGGACGAAGAAGACCATGACCAGCCCTACCCCACCCGACAAGCCCATCACGGCTGAAGGGGACTCCTTCACCTGCCCCATGCACCCCGAGGTCACCAGTGACCACCCTGGCCGCTGCCCCAAGTGCGGCATGTTCCTCCAACCGGACGGACAGCCCCCCGCGCCAGCAGCACACCAGCACACCCACCCCGGGCAGACTGCTGCCCACCAAGAGCACGGCGGGCAAAGCGCCCCGCCACCACAGGCCGACACCGGCCCACGCGATGGCGAATGGACCTGCCCCATGCACCCCGAGATCCGGCAGGATGGGCCGGGCGAGTGCCCGATCTGTGGCATGGCGCTCGAACCGGTCTCGGTGGGCGTCCACGACGGACCCAACCCAGAGCTGGCAGACATGCGCCGCCGTCTCCGCGTGGCAGCCGTGCTCAGCCTGCCCCTGGTGGTGCTGGCGATGGTCCCGGCCCTGGCCGTCGGGGCGTGGGTGCCCTGGGTCGAACTCGCGCTGTCCACCCCCGTGGTGTGGTGGGCCGGGTGGCCATTCTTCGCACGTGGCGCCCGATCAGTGGCCAGCCGGCACCTCAACATGTTCACCCTCGTCAGCCTCGGTGTGGGTGCCGCGTGGTTCTACAGTGTGGTCGCCGTCCTGGCCCCGGGGATCTTCCCGGCCATCATGCGTGATGACGGTGGCCGGGTCGGCGTCTACTTCGAGGCCGCCGCCGTGATCATCACCCTGGTGCTGCTGGGGCAGGTACTCGAACTGCGGGCACGCGACCAGACCTCGGGTGCCATCCGCGCCCTGCTGGACCTGTCGCCAGCCACCGCGCACCGCATCAACCCCGACGGAGAAGAAGAGGAAGTGCCATCCGCGGACCTGCAGGTCGGCGACCATTGCCGGGTCCGCCCCGGTGAGAAGATCCCAGCAGACGGCATCGTGGTCGACGGCCACGCCTACGTCGACGAATCCATGATCACCGGCGAGCCGGTACCTGTTGACAAGAACCCCGGCGACCGTGTGATCGGCGGCACCATCACCAGCGGCGGCAGCCTGGTCATCGAGGCCACCGGCCTGGGCGCCGACTCGACCCTGGCCCGCATCGTCGACCTCGTGTCCCAGGCGCAACGTTCCCAAGCCCCCATCCAAGGGCTCGTCGACAAGATCTCCGCTGTGTTCGTGCCGGTCGTGATCGGCATCGCACTGATCACCTTCGCCGTCTGGGCCACGGTCGGGCCACAGCCCCGGCTACCGTTCGCGATCGTTGCTGCAGTGTCCGTGCTCATCATCGCCTGCCCTTGCGCGCTTGGCCTTGCCACACCCATGTCCATCATGGTCGGGGTTGGTCGCGGAGCCCGCGATGGCGTCCTGGTCAAGAACGCCGAAGCACTCGAACGACTGCAGAAGATCGACACCCTGGTGGTCGACAAGACCGGGACCCTGACCCAGGGCCATCCCAGCCTCGTCGACCAGAAGGTCGTCACCGGCCGCCACGCCGAGATCGTGCTGGCCATGGCGGCCGCTGTCGAGTCCGGGTCCGAACATCCCTTGGCCCGCGCGATCGTCGACGCGGCGCGAGAACGCGACGTCACCGTACCGACCGCCACTGCATTCACCGCCCACCCGGGTGGCGGCGTCGAAGCATTGGTCGACGGTCACCAGGTCATGGTCGGCAGCCCTGCCTTCCTCACGACCCAGCATGCCGACACGACCCCCCTGACCGACGACATCGACGCCTTCCGTCGCCAAGGAGCCACTGCCGTCATCGTGACTGTCGATGGTCAGCCTGCAAGCATCCTGGCCATCGCCGACCCACTCAAGCCCACCACCGCCCAGGCCATCGACGACCTACGTCACCGTGGCATGCGGATCGTGATGCTGACCGGGGACAACGCCACCACCGCCCACGCCATCGCCGACGAGCTCCACATCGACGAGGTGATCGCGGACGTGCTTCCGGATCAGAAGCATGGGCACGTCCAGCGGTTCCAGGAGCAAGGTCACACGGTCGCGATGGCCGGTGACGGCGTCAACGACGCCCCTGCCCTGGCCGGAGCGGACGTTGGCGTCGCCATGGGCACCGGGACCGACGTCGCCATCGAGAGCGCGGACGTGACCCTCCTCGGCGGCGACCTCGCAGCCCTGGTCAAGGCCCGCGACCTGTCCGTCGACACTATGCGCAACATCAAGCAGAACCTGCTGTTCGCATTCATCTACAACGTCATCGGCATTCCGATCGCCGCGGGAGTGCTCTACCCCGCCTTCGGCTGGCTGTTGTCCCCGATGATCGCCGCAGCCGCCATGGCCCTCAGTTCGGTGAGCGTCATCACCAACTCCCTGCGCCTGCGCCGACACCACTGACATGAACTGCCCCCCATAAGCTGCCCGGAGTTCACTCTGGGTTGGCTTCTCGCACCCAACCGGGGCCCAGCCAGACCGACAACCCGGGGCCAAATGAAGTTGACATAGCCACCAGGGCCAGGCCCAGCTCGGCGATGTCCCCGCCGTAGTACATGAGGTCGGCTCCAGCCCTGCGCTCGGCCGGCGTCGCTGGCACCTGCGTCCACAGGCCCCCATAGATCGCCTGCGCCAGCAGCGCGTGCACCGTGATCGACACGCCCAGCACCACCAGCCGGAACGGCACCGACGGCCGGTGCGGCGCGGGATCGGCGCCACAGATGGAGTATGCGAACAGGTAGCCCGCGGCGAGGAAGTGCACGTGCACCAGCGAGTGCACCCACCCGTGGTGGGTGGCCAGCACATACAGGGGCGTGAAATACAGCACCGCCATCCCGCCCAGGTTCAGGACCATCGCCGTCACCGGGTGGGCCAAGAACCTCAGCAGCGGCGTACGCAGCAGCCGGCCCACCCGCTTGCCCACCAGCCGCGGCACCGAGCGCAGCAGCAGCGTCAGCGGCGCACCCAGCGCGAGGAACAACGGGGCGTACATGCCGATGAGCAGGTGCTGCAGCATGTGCGTCGCGAAGCCGTGCGGCGGCCACGGCGACCACCCCGGCACCGCCGACGCGGCCAGCAGGCCACACCCCACCAGGAACGACGCCGTACACCAGCTCTTCCAGCCGCGCGGCTCCCTGCCGCGCCGGGCCGCCAGGACCGCGTACGCGACCCCCACCGCGACCGCCGCCACCAGCGGCAGCCAGGCGACCTCGGCGCCGACGTGGCCGTGGCCGCCCGTGTGCAGGGGGACGAGGACGGCGCTCATGACGCGCGTGTGGATGCGACGTCGTCGACCGGGGCGCCGGAGCGCTGCACGAGCCAGCCGACCCCCATCAGCACCACGCCGGACGCGAGGAACGCGAGGTCGGCGGCGAGCTGGTTGGCGCCGCCGATCACGTGGTGGATGCCCAACACGTGGTGGTTGATGATGCCCTCGACGAAGTTGAACAGGCCCCAACCGAACAGGATCCAGCCCCACAACACCCGGGACGTCCACACGCGGCCGCGGGCGTGGGTGACCCTGGCGTACAGCAGGCCCAGGCCGGCGAGCGTCGACGTCCACGTGGCGGCGTGGAAGATGCCGTCCCAGACGGTGTTCATCTCCAGGCCGTGGACCGTGTCGACCGGGTAGTCACCGATCGGGATGTTGGCCGTGGCGAGCTCGACAGCATGTGGTGCCACTGCAGGATCTGGTGCAGCAGGATGCCGTCGAGGAAGCCTCCGAGGCCGATGCCGAGCAGGATCCCGGGGAGGGCGATGCCGGGCGGCCTGGTCGACGTGGGCGCTGCCGTCGCCGCGTGCATGCTGCTCATGCCGACTCCTTCACGGATGGATATGTCGACAAACACCCTACGACGAGTCGGCTCCCCTGTCAGGGGGTCGTGCTCACTGCTCCCGGCGTACGCCCGGCATGCGCTTGCGGAACTCGTTCTGGAACAGGTCCTGGACCGCCTGGGAGTCGAGCGCGCCGTCGAGACCGGCGAGCTGACCCGCCTGGGCGCGCTGGCAGACCACGATCCACGCCTGGCCCATCGCCAGCGTGAACGTCGACGCCACTCCCGCACTGATCAGGCCGCCGGTCAGTGTTCCCGCACCCGGCACCATCTTCAGCAGGTTCGTGAAGGCAGCCCGCCCACCGGCGGTCGCGGCCGACGTGGACGCCAGCGCCAGCATCGACGCACGCTCGAAGCGTACGCCGAAGACCTGCGCGATCCGGGCGAACATGCCCAGCTGGATCGGCACGAGCATCGCCGCGTCCGAGAAGGGGATGGGCGACGCCGCAGCGGCCGCGGCCGACGCGGCCGCCGTCGTCACGGCTTTCTGGGCCTCCCGCGCCTTGGCAGCGAGATCGATCTGCTGCGTCGCCGCGAGGGCTCCGTGGACGGCTTCGGGCGCAACCTGAAAGGTCGCCGTCAGCACGTCGATCAAGCCGTGCTCGGGCTGACCCGTGAACGGATCCCTCATCGCGTTGGTCATGAACGGGCGCCCGCCCACGATCGGCAGGTTCATCGACTGGATGTGCCTGGCCAGCGCCACTGCATCCGGGTGGTAGAGACCGTCGGCGTTCCGCGGCACCTGCGTGAAGACCATGATCACCGGCAGCTCGAGCTCGGCCAGACGGCGTACGAAGTCGGCCTCGGCCTCCTCGAAGCGCCGGTCCATGCCGCGTACGCAGTACCAGGCCACGTGGACCTGCTCCGCGACCGGCTTCTTGCGCATGTCCTTGACCATCTTCTCAAGGTCGCCGAACAACGCCTTGTTGTCCTTGCCGACCTCCAGGCCCTGGGTGTCGACGATGCCGAGCTGGCCCCGGCGGTCGAGGTAGAGGTGGGAGCCCTGCGTCACCGGCTCACCGATGCCCGTCTCGGCCACCTTCTCCCCGAACACGGCATTGACCAGCGTCGACTTCCCGACGCCGGTCTTGCCGAAGATCGCGAGATTGAAGCGGCCCATGATGTGGGCCTGGCGCTCGAACTGCTCGCGGAACGACTCGGTCACCCACTCGCTCATGGATCAAGCGTACGTGGCCGCCCCGCGGCGTCACTCGGCGTCGAGCCCGCCCAGACCGGCCAGACCGCGGGAAGCGGGGTGGTCGAGGTCACTGCGCCGTCGCCTTCCCCTGCCGCTCCACGATCGCGCCGTTGTCGAACACCAGCCGCGTCGCGCCGTCGGCTTCGGAGCCGGACGCCTTCGGCGCCCCCAGCCGTTCGCGCAGCTTCGGGTCGTTGCGGTAGAGCATCCACGTCGGTCCCGTCAGGGGGAATGCGCCGTGCTCGCGGGTCCACAGCATGATGCCCTTCTCGAACACCACGAGCGTCGTGTCGGCTGGCCCGTCCTGCTCACCGCCGACCGGACCGCCCAGGGGCGAGGTCGCGCCGCCCATCTCGGCCCACCGCTGCCCGATCGGTCCGTCGACCTTCGCCTGCCCCGGCGCGGGGCTCGGCGTGGGCGACGGGGTCGACAGGTCGTACTGCGTCAGGTCGTAGGTGTCGACCAGCTGCATCACCAGGTCGGGGTAGCCCGGGTCGGTCGCATACCCTGCGCGATGGATCCGCACCACGAACTCACGCGGGTCCTTCGTCGTGAACGCGTCCGCATAGCGCGGGTTGTCGCGCAGGAACTGGCCGTGGTCGGCGAACGAGTCCCGCGGCGACGCGTACGTCCGGAAGCTCGACACCTCCGCACGCGGGCTCGCCGACGCGTCATACTCCAGCGACGACTGCGCCACGCAGTCCATCTGGAACTTCGAGGTGACCTTCGAGCACTTGATGCCGAAGTACGCCCCACCCCACACCGTCAGCCCCGAACGGCCCCAACCCGACTCCAGGATCGCCTGGCCCATCGCGATCGACGTGGGGACGCCATGGGTGCGCTCGCCCTCCTGGGCGTACGGGGCGATGGACTGGATGAAGCGCAGGTTCGCGATCTTCTCCGACTGACGCGTCACCCGCGGGGTCGTCGGGCCCTTGGGCGACTGCTCGACCTCGCACGCGGTCATTCCGACGGCGAGCGATGAGGCGAGCAGGACAGCAGCGAGACGGCGCACGGGGACGATTGTGTCAGCCACGGGCAACTTCCTCGTCTCGGCCGCAGGCGGCTCGCTCGGAGAACCGAAGTGGGCAAGCAGAGTGGCCCCGCTCGGAGGACCGGAGATGATGCCCACCGCCCACGAACGAGCACACCCCTACTTCAGGCCCTCGAGCGAGCGCCAGCGAGACCAGGAGCAGCCGAATCGGCCCGGAACGACGATGACACGCCCAAGGTTGGGCGTGTCATCGCTGATCGGGGACGATCTGGCTCGGTCACCTCCGCGCCATGGCCGTCGCGTAGTGGTCGGCATCGACACCTGCAATGAGGTGCCAGACACCGGGCGAGACCTCCACGGCGGCGGGCAGTCCCGCCTCGCGCAGCGCGGCCTGGTCAACCTTCGTCGAATCCTTGACCTCGACGCGGATGCGCGTCTCGGCCAGCGCCTCGGACTTCTCCACGTTGGTCTCGCCACCCAGCGCGGCGATCCAGGCACCCGCCTTGTCGGTCTCGGCATCGGAGACCTCGACCGGGGCGGACGGAGCGGCGGCGACCGCCGCGACCTCGGTGTCGACCGGCTCACCGGCAGCCTTGGCGAGGGCCTTCTGCTCCGGCGTGCGGTAGTCGAGGAAGATCACCAGCAGCATCGCCGTCAGGAACGACGCCAGGATCGCGATCGAGTACAGCAGGATGTTGTCGAACGCCGGGATGGTGAGCAGCGACGAGAACACGAACGCCTGCGTCTTCACCGAGCCGCCGAAGCCCAGGATCAGGCCGCCGACGAGACAGCCGGGCAGCATGCGCGAATAGATCTTCTTGTAGCGCAGATGGATGCCGTAGAGCGACGGCTCGGAGATGCCACCGAGCAGACCTGCGACCAGCGCACCCGTCGCGGTCTGACGCATCTGCGTCTCCTTGTCCCGCATCGCCAGCACGAGCACGCCGGCCGTCGCACCGAAGCAGGCGAAGTTCCACGCGCCCATCGGGCCCTGGATGTAGTCGAAGCCGAGGGTCTGGATGTTCAGCAGCATGACGGCGTTCAGCGGCCAGTGCAGGCCCAGCGGCACCATGAACGGGTAGGCCAGCGGGATGATGATGGCGAAGATGAACGGCGAGATCGCGTTGATCGCACCCAGGCCGCCGGCCAGCCACGCACCGATGTAGACGCCGATCGGGCCGATCAGGAACGCCGTCAGCGGCAGCATGATGAGCAGCGACAGGAACGGCACGAAGATCAGCTGCAGGTTGTCGGGGATGATCTTCTTCAACAGCTTGTAGAGCGGGCCCAGCAGCGCCGCCATCAGCAGGGGCGGGAACACCTGGGACGAGTAGTCGAACACCGTCAGCGGCACCCCGAAGATGTCGACCAGGGTCACCTCTGAGCCGGCGATCGTCGCCTTGTGGGCGATGTCGAGCTTCCCGAGGGCGGTGAAGCCCGGCAGCATCGTCATCGCCATCACGGCGAAGCCCACCCACGGGTCAGCGCCCACCTTCTTGGACGCGTTGTACGCGACCATCAGCGGCAGGAAGACGAACACCGACTTCCACATCAGGTTCACGAACTGCCACGACGGCGGCAGATCCGTACGCGGGTCGGCCCAGTTGCCGATCACGCCCACCGTCGCCATCAGCGACATGAACGTGATGAACAGCGACGCGCCCAGCAGTGCGCCCAGGATCGGGCGGAACGAGTCGGACAGGAACTCGAACAGTGAGTCGACCCACGCCGCCTTGCCGCGTACGCCGCCCTCGCGTGCCGCCGCCTTGATCTCGGCATCGGTCGGCTCCTTGCGACCCTTGATGGACGGCAAGGCCACGATGTCGTTGTAGACGTTCTGGACCGCGCCGCCGATGATGACCTGGTAGCGGTCACCTGCCTGCGGCACGGCGCCCATGACGCCCTTGACCGACTCGACCGTAGGGGTGTCGACGATGCTGCCGTCGCGCAGCTGGAAACGCAGCCGCGTCGCGCAGTGGGTCAGGCTGTCGATGTTCTCGGGGCCACCGACGGCCTCGACGATCTCTTCTGCAGTGCTCATGGTGTGGCCTCCTCAGTCCTCGTCCATCGGCACGAGGGAACGGACCTCGCCTGCGGTCGAGCAGGTGACGGCCTTCGCGGCCAGCCCACGGCAGGACTCCAGCGAGAACTTCCGGACCATCGCCTTCACCGAGGGGATGGCCGGGATCGAACAGCTCAGCTCGTCGACGCCCAGGCCGACGAGGATCGGGACGGCCTGCGGGTCGGAGGCGACCCCGCCGCAGACACCGAGCCACTTGCCCTGTTCGTGGAGCGCCTGCGCGGCGTTCCCGATGAGGGTGAGGATGGCCGGGTTGCAGGGGTCGACCTGCGCCGCCAGCTTGGGGTGCCCGCGGTCCATCGCGAGCGTGTAGGACGTCAGGTCGTTGGTGCCGACCGAGAAGAAGTCGCAGCCGTCCTCGGCGGCGAACTGCTTCGCCATCACCGCGACCGACGGGACCTCCATCATGATGCCGATGCTCACGTCGGCCCGGTTGTCGACCTTCGCGCGCTCCTCGTCGACGATCTTCTTGGTGCGTCGCCAGTCCTCGATGGTCGCGATCATCGGGAACATCACGTTCAGCTTCGCGCCCTCGTCGGCCGCGGCGAGGATCGCGCGGACCTGCGTACGCAGGATCTGCGGCTTCTCCAGGCCGACGCGTACGCCGCGTACGCCGAGGAACGGGTTCTCCTCCGCCGGGAGCGGGAGGTAGGCCAGCGGCTTGTCGCCGCCGACGTCAAGCGTGCGGATCACCAGCGGCTGGCCGGGCTGGAGCGCGCGGGCGCAGTCGGCGTACACCGCCGCCTGTTCCTCCTCCGTCGGGGCGGTCGGGCGATCCATGAACACGAACTCGGAGCGGAGCAGGCCGACGCCCTCGGCGCCCTTGGTCATGGCCTGGCGGGCGTCGTCGGCGTTGCCGATGTTGGCGACGACCTGGACCCGGTGGCCGTCAGTGGTGACCGCCGGCTCGTCCTTGGCGGCCTCCTCGGCCTCGCGACGCTCGGCCTGACGCCGCTGACGCGTCAGGATCGCGTCGAGCTCGGAGTCGCTCAGGTTGAGCTCGAGCGTGCCGGCCGTGCCGTCGAGGACGACGCGGGTGCCGTCGGCGATGTCGAGCGCGCGGGACTCGATGCCGGCGACCGCCGGGATGTCGAGCGAGCGGGCGATGATCGCGACGTGCGACGAGGCGCCGCCGCGAGCCGTCGCGAAGCCGACCACCTTCGAGCGGTCGAGCTGGGCGGTATCGGACGGTGTGAGGTCCTCGGCGAGGAGGATCGTGTTCTCCGGCATCTCCTTCGCCTCCGAACGCTGGCCCGTCAGCTCCTCGAGCACACGCTGGCCCACATCGCGCACGTCGTTCGCGCGGCCTGCCAGCACCTCGTTGGACAGGCCGGCGAGCTGGTCGGCGAAGCTGGTGAACGCGCCCTGCCACGCGTACGCGGCGCTGCGACCCTTGTCGATCGCACTGACGGCGCGGTCGAGGAGGTCGGGATCCTGCAGGATCTCCTGGTGGGCGGCGAAGATCGCGGCCTTGTCGGGGGCCGCCTCGTTCTCGAGGCGGTGCTGAAGCGCCGAGAGGTCGAGCAGCGCGCGGTCGATCGACTGGTCGAGGCGCCGGCGCTCCTTGTGGCGGTCGGAAGCGTCCTTCTCGACCTGGATCTCCTCGCGGCGCATCTGGAGGACCGTGCCCACACCCAGGCCCGGCGAGGCCGAGACGCCCCTGAGGACGTTCGGGTCCTGAGGCTCGGCCGGCACGTCGGGCTGCACGTCGAACGCGGTGGCGCCGGCCGCGGCGGCCGGGGCCTCGGTGAGCGGATTGACGTCCTCGCCCAGACCCTCGCGGATCGCTTCCGCGAGCCTGGCGACGGCCTCCTTGGCGTCGGGGCCGTGGGCGGTGACGACGACCTTGTCGCCGTAGCCGACCGCCAGTCCCATGACCGACACGATCGAGCGGGCGTTGGCGGAGTCGTCTCCACGGCGGATGCGGATGTCGGACTTGAAGCTCTTCGCGAGGCCGGCCAGCGTGGCGACCGGGCGGGCGTGGAGCCCCGTCGGGTTCGGCACGAGGATGGCCTCGGAGGTGGCCTTCGCTCCCCCGGCGGCGGCGCCCGCAGCCTCGTCCTGCTCACCCATCGCGATCGTGAGCGCGACGTCCTCGCCCGCGGTGACGAGGCCCTCGGCGGGTTCCATCGACTCCACGAGCTCGCCGTTGGTGACGACCACCTGGGTGAGCAGCGACTTCGCCTTCTGGGCCACCTCGTCGAGGTCGAACTCGATCAGCGGCTGGCCCGCCTCCACGGACTGTCCCGCGGAGACTTTTGCGGTGAACCCCTCGCCCTCGAGTCGGACGGTGTCGAGGCCGATGTGCATCAGGACCTCGAGGCCCTCGGCCGTACGCAGCGTCACGGCGTGGCGCGAGGGCTGGACGTCGACGATCTCGCCCGCCGCGGGCGCCACGAGCACATTTCCGACGGGGTCGATGGAAAATCCGTCACCGACCATCTTGCGGGCGAAGACCGGGTCGGGGACCTGATCGATCCGCACCATGACTCCGGTCAGTGGCGCGAGAAGGGTGGTTGGGGGCTGTTCGGACATCACGCCGTCCTCTCCGGGTCGAACCCGTACCTCCATTGGCGAGTTCCAGACCGCATGGTCATTCTTGCAACTCCCCCTCCTCCGTAACAACCGTTTGTTAACCCGATGTTCACCACCCGTGATTCGTACACATGTTCGATTCATGGTAGTCTTTGATCATGCCCTCGAACAAGAGCCTCACCACGCGGGAGGCCCTCCTGCAGATCAGTGACGCCCTCGACGGGCTGGACGACGACCGGCGTCGTCTTGATCATGAGACGCGCCTCGAGCTCGTGACCTCCGCGCGCCGGGTCGCGCGACGCCTGCAGGCACTGGCGGCCGTGTTGGTGGCCGAGGCCGATGCCGCAGGCTCGTCCCAGAAGGCGAAGGCGACGCCGACCACCCAGTGGCTACTCACCGACCCCACCGTCACCCGCGGCGAGGCGCTCGGTGCGGTCTTCACGGGGCGCGAGCTGGCGGCCAACGAGGCCGTACGCGAGGCCACCCTCGCCGGCGACCTGCCCCTCGACCGCGCGCGAGCCGTGGTGAAGGCGCTGGGCCAGCTACCCGAGGGACTGACGAGCCAGCAGCGCGACGCGGTCGAGCGCGACCTCGTGGCCCACGCCGACACGGTGTCTGAGCGCCGGGCGGCCCGGGCCGCGCGTGAGTCGCTCGAGCGCGTCGCCCCCGAGGCACTCCCCTCCCCCGAGGACGACCAACGACGTCTCGACGAACAGCGGCGACGGGCCCATGCGCGGCGCCACCTGTTCCTGACCTCCGATGGAGACGGCGGCCTGGACGTACGCGCCAACCTGCCCGAGCTCGACGCACGGCCACTGGTTTCCATGATCGAGAAGTTTTTGGGGGACCGGCGCCGCGAGCTGCGTGACGCCCGTGACCGCCTCGACCCGCGGTCCGCCGCGACCCCGGAGCAGCAGCGCGCCGACGCCTTCGTCGAGCTCGTACGCTCGCTCCACGCCGAACCGCGCGAGGCCCCACAGGCCGAGCGCCTGGCGAGCGGGGCCACGCAGCACCACCAGCCCACAGACGAGCACACACGGCACACCAGAGACGTAGCCCACCCCGGCGAACCCGCTGAGCCGAACGGATCTCCCAGCCAGGCCCAAGAACCAGGACGCCCGCACCACGAGGCCCCGGCGCACGAGACTCCGGACCAGCACGCGCAGCGAGCGAGGCGAGGAGCCCGCATCGTCGTGACGATCCACGAGTCCGCCCTGCGCGATCGCGCGGAACAGGCGGGGCTGCTGCCGGACGGCACCGAGATCGGGGCCGGGGACCTGCGGCGGCTGTGCTGCGACGCGGAGATCCTCCCTGTCGTGCTCGGATCAGGATCGGACGTTGTTGATCTTGGTCGCACGGTGCGACTGGTGACGCCCGGGCTGCGCTCGGCGCTGGCCGCACGGGACGGCGGCTGCTCGTTCCCGGGCTGCGGCGTGCCCGAGGAGCGGTGCGAGGCCCACCACCTCGTCCCCTGGTGGGCGGGCGGTGCGACAGACCTCGACAACCTCGTGCTGCTCTGCCCTCACCATCACGCGCTGGTCGAGCCCTCGCGGTTGTTCCCCGGCCACGGAGACCCTCCCGACCGCTGGCAGTTCCGCCTCGCCGCCGACGGCCTCCCCGAAGTGGTGCCGCCGCGCCGTGTCGACCCCGAACGCCGGCCCATCCGCAACCAGCCGCGCAAGCCCAGAGCGGCCTGAGCAGCCCATGCGAGGGGCGTGCTCGACGAGATCGAGTAGCCCTGCGGCGACACCCTTCGGGCCCGGGCTGCGACGAGCCAGCGTGGGCGCCCTCCACTCTCCGAACGGCCGCCCGGTTGCCTCGCCACCGCCGTCGACTACGCGCGTCGCTCCGCCGACTGGGTGGTCGGCCCGGACGTCAGGGGCGGCCTCGCCGCGCGGCCCGCACCCTCCACGGCGACAACCCAATCAAGCCACGTAGCGGGGTGCGAGCGCCAGGCCCTTGACCAGGAACTCGCAGCGGAATGGTCGATGAGCGGAATACGCGAAGTCATCTCTGCACAGCTCTTGTCCAGGCACAGGGATCACCAGGACTCTCGGACCGTGCTCGGCCGTGGTTCGTCCGACGGCCGCGAGATTGTGTGGCATCGCCAACCCGGCCATAGACTCCACGGGCAACCAACCAGTCGGGAGTACCTGCATGCCCATCCGCAACGACCTTCGTAACGTCGCCATCGTGGCCCACGTCGACCACGGCAAGACCACGCTGGTCGATGCCATGCTCTGGCAGTCAGGCGCGTTCCGAGAAGGCTCCGACGTCGACAACCGGGTCATGGACTCGATGGACCTCGAGCGCGAGAAGGGCATCACCATCCTCGCGAAGAACACCGCCGTGCTCCACCGCATGGACGACGGCACCGACGTCACCATCAACATCATCGACACACCGGGCCACGCCGACTTCGGTGGCGAGGTCGAGCGCGGCCTCGAGATGGTCGACGGCGTCGTCCTCCTCGTCGACTCGTCGGAGGGTCCGCTCCCCCAGACTCGCTTCGTGCTCCGCAAGGCGCTAAAGAAGAAGCTCCCAATCATCGTCGTCATCAACAAGGTCGACCGCCCCGACGCCCGCATCGAGGAGGTGGAGGAAGAGGTCTACGAGCTGTTCATGGACCTCATCGAGGACGAGTCGACCGACACCCTCGACTTCCCGACTGTGTACGCCTCTGGCAAGGCCGGCCGCGCCTCCCTCAACCGGCCCGAGAACGGCCAGCTCCCCGACTCCGAAGACCTCCAGCCGCTGTTCGAGGCACTCATGAACTACGTGCCGGCCCCGGCGTACGAGGAGGGCGCGGTCCTCCAGGCCCACGTCACCAACCTCGACGCCTCCCCCTACCTGGGTCGCCTCGCGCTGCTGCGCATCGTCGCCGGCGAGCTCCACCGCGGCCAGAGCGTCGCCTGGTGCAAGCAGGACGGCACCATCTCCACCGTCAAGCTCTCCGAGCTCCTCATGACCGAGGCCCTCGAGCGCAAGCCCGCCGAGAAGGCCGGCCCCGGCGACATCGTCGCCATCGCCGGCATCCCCGACATCACCATCGGCGAGACGATCTCCGACCCCGAGAACCCCAAGCCGCTGCCGCTGATCACGGTCGACGAGCCGTCCATCTCGATGACGATCGGCATCAACACCTCCCCGCTGGCCGGCAAGTCCGGCAAGAACCTCACCGCACGCCTGGTGAAGGCCCGCCTCGAACAGGAGCTCATCGGCAACGTCTCCATCCGCGTCAACCCGACCGAGCGCCCCGACACCTGGGAGGTCCAGGGCCGAGGCGAGCTCCAACTCGCGATCCTCGTGGAGATGATGCGCCGCGAGTCGTTCGAGCTCACCGTCGGCAAGCCGCAGGTCGTCACCAAGGAGATCGGTGGCAAGCGCCACGAGCCGTTCGAGCGCCTCACCATCGACATCCCCGACGAGTTCGTGGGCACCGTCACCCAGATGATGGGCACCCGCAAGTCGCGCCTCGAGCAGATGATCAACCACGGCACCGGCTGGGTCCGCATGGAATACATCGTGCCCGCCCGCGGCCTCATCGGCTTCCGCACCGAGTTCCTCACCGAGACCCGCGGCACCGGCCTCATGCACCACGTGTTCGAGGCCTACGAGCCGTGGGCCGGAGAGCTGCGTACGCGCCCCACCGGCTCGCTCGTCGCCGACCGCATGGGCGTCGTCACCTCGTACGCCCTGTTCAACCTGCAGGAGCGCGGCACTATGTTCGTCGGCCCCGGCACCGACGTGTACGAGGGCATGATCGTCGGCGAGAACTCCCGGCCCGACGACATGGACGTCAACCCCACCAAGGAGAAGAAGCTCACCAACGTGCGCTCCTCGACCGGGGACGAGCTCGAGCGCCTCATCCCGCCGAAGCTCCTCAACATGGAACAGGCGCTGGAATTCTGCCGCGAGGACGAGTGCCTCGAGGTGACGCCGACCCACGTGCGCATCCGCAAGGTCCAGCTCGCGGCGACCGACCGCCAAAAGACCCGCAACCGCAACAAGCAGGGCTGAGAGCCGGCTCCGTCTGGGGGCCCCAACGGCACTGGCGGGGCCCTCGGACCCCCGACTCACAAGGCCTCGAAGAACCCGTCGAACGACCGCTGCCGCCCGCCTGGGAACAATTCATGCGGCGTCCATCTCAGAGGGACCATGTCGATTTCTCGAACCTGAGAAGGAGACGTAGGTTGTCCCAAGAAAGCACCGTCGGGGCAACTTCCCACCCCATCCCTGCACCTGAAGGAACCCTGATGAAACCTGTCGTTTCGTCGGCTGTGAGCCTGACCGTCGCCGCACTGGCGCTGTCGATGCCCGGCCTGGCGCACGCCGCCCCGACGCCCACGCCGTCTCCGGCTGCCTCGCCGTCGGTGACGGTGACCGCCACCCCGACGCGTACGCCCTCGGCCACGCCGACGCCGAGCGCGCCGGCCGCCCAGCCGCCGGCGACCCCCACCGCGGCCCCGACCTCCACCGCGGCCCCGTCGCCCACCGCGACCTCGCCGGCGACCACCGCGATCGCCGCCAAGCGGGCCCAGACGGCGTGGCTCGGCGATCCGGTCGGCCCCGAGGCCGCCATCGCCAACGGCCGCATGCAGCAGTACGCCAACGGCGTCATCTACTGGTCGCAGACCACCGGCGCCCACTGGTCGCGCGGGCCCATCCTCGAGCGCTACAAGGGCATGCAGGCTGCGGACGGCTGGCTCGGGTTCCCGACGACCGACGAGTTCGTCGGCTCGACCGGTGCTGTGGTCCAGAAGTTCTCCAACGGCCTGATGATCTTCACCCCCGAGGGTGGCGCCCAGCCCGTGGGCGGCGCGATCCTGCTCAGGTACGCCGACCTCAACTGGGAGAACGGCCCCGTCGGCGCCCCCCACACCGGTGAGCTGCCGCTGCCGTCCGGCGTGATCATCCAGATGTTCAAGGGTGGCCAGGCGTTCTACACCGCCAAGACGGGCGCCCACTTCACCTACGGCCTGATCCACCAGGCGTACGTCAACACCGGTCTCGAGAACGGCCCGCTCGGCCTGCCCGTCACCGACGAGTTCGCCGGCGCCCGCGGGTCCCGCGTCCAGAACTTCGAGCACGGCCAGATCATCTGGTCGCCCGAGACCGGCGCCCACGCCATCTACGGCGAGATCCAGCGCGTGTACGCGAGCCTCGGCTGGGAGGGGGGCGTCCTCGGCCGCCCGATCACGCCCGAGTTCGACGGCTCCCGCGGCACGCGCGTCCAGAACTTCGAGGGTGGCCAGATCATCTGGTCGCCCCAGAACGGCGCCCACGCCGTCTATGGCGCGATCCAGCAGGAGTACGCGAACCTGCGCTGGGAGGGCGGCGTCCTCGGCCGCCCGATCACCGATGAGTTCCAGGGTGCGCGTGGTTCCCGCGTCCAGAACTTCGAGCACGGCCAGATCATCTGGTCGCCCGAGACCGGCGCCCACGCCGTGTTCGGCGCGATCCAGCAGACGTACGCCAACATGCGCTGGGAGGGCGGCGTCCTCGGCCGTCCCATCACCAACGAGTTCCCCGGCGCCCGTGGTTCGATCGTGCAGAACTTCGAGTTCGGTCAGATCATCTGGTCGCCGCAGACCGGCGCCCAGCCCGTCTTCGGCGCGATCGCCGGCACGTTCGCCCGCCTCGGCTGGGAGGGCGGCACCCTCGGCCGCCCGCTGTCTGGTGAGTACATCGCCGGCTCCGGTGCGGTCCTTCAGAACTTCGAGTTCGGCATGGTCTACTGGACGCCCGGCACCGGCGCCAATGCCATCTACGGCGAGATCCTGATGCAGTACGCCGACCAGGGCTACGACAACGGTCCGCTGGGTGTGCCGATCAACCTCGAGTACAACGGCGCGCCCGGCGCCCGTGTGCAGAACTTCACCGGCGGCATCATCGTGTGGACGCCCCGCACGGGTTCGTGGTCGGTCCGCGGCAAGATGCTCGAGGGCTTCGGAAACTACGGCTATGAGGGTGGCCACCTCGGTGCTCCGCGCTCCAACGAGTACACCGTCCCCGGCGGCTGGGCCCAGGACTTCGAGAAGGGTCGCCTGCAGTTCATCAACGGCCGGTTCTCTGTGGTCTGGCCCGGCCCGAACGTCGACCCCCGCTGCCGCTACGGCCGCGTGATGTGCGTGTCCAAGGCTGACCGCAAGCTGCGCTGGATGATCGACGGTGTCGTCATCCGTGAGATGGACGCCCGCTTCGGCGCGGCCGGCACGCCGACGCGTGAGGGTGAGTTCAAGGTCTTCTCGAAGGTCCGTAACGAGGTGTCCTGGATGTACGGCAACACGCCTATGCCGTTCGCCATGTACTTCTCGGGCGGCGAGGCCGTGCACTACTCCTACGACTTCGCCAAGTACGGCTACTCGAAGTCTGCTTTCGCCTCGCACGGCTGCGTGAACATCCGTGACTGGGACGGCATCCAGTGGCTGTATGACACGCAGGTCCGTCTCGGCGACCGTGTCGTCGTGTACTGGTGATCGTCCCCTCGACCGGTCCGTGGGACTGATCGATCGACTGCACTGACGAAGCGCCCCGGCCATGAGGCCGGGGCGCTTCGCCGTATCCGGGTCCGCTGCACTCCTCCGTTTCCGTGAGTGAGGCGAGAGCCGGCTCCGAATCTCGCTCGGAAGACGGGAACCGGCGCTCGGACGGCTTCCGCTCGGACACGAACTGACGACGGCCCCGCTCCGAGAACAGGAAAAGCGGCCAAGACCGCCTCCCCTGCTCCTCGTCTCTGGCCGCAAGCGGCCTCCGCTCGGAGAGCAGGACAGTTGTCCTCCGCTCGGAGAGCGGACACGCAGCAACGGGACAAGGGCTGCGGGCCAGCAGGAACAGCGAGGGGCACGATCCGTTTGGATCGTGCCCCTCGTGTGTCTGCGGTCGGGTCCGGGTGGTCCCGACGTCAGAGGTGGGTCAGGACTGGGACTTCGGTGCGCGGGGCGGGACCGGCTTGGTCTCGTCGGTCGCGGCCGGCGCCTTGGAACCGGGGGCCTTGGCGGCACGCTTGGCCGGCGTGCGCTTCGCGGCCTTGTTCGCCGGAGCCTTGTTCGCCGGAGCCTTCTTCGCGGCGGGAGCTGCAGCGGCCTTCTCGTCGGGCGTGGGGACCGGGCCGTTGTCGGCGGCGGACTCCTTCGCCTCGGCGGCCGGCGTGGCGGGGTTCTTCGTCGTGACCTTCGCGGCGCGGCGCGGGGCGGTCTTCTTCGGCGCGGCCGGGGCGACGGGCTCGGTGACCTCGGAGGCGTCACCCGAGCCGAGGACCGTGTCGACGCCGTCGACTGCATCGGCGAGGTCGTCGTGGAGGGCGCTGTCGGCGTCGTCCGACTCGACGATGTCGGCGACCTGCTCGGCGCGGTCCACGATGTCGTCCTGGGCGTCGTCGACCGACTGGCCGGCGCGGCGGACCGTGCGGCGGGTCGTCGCGGCAGCGGTCTGACGGACCTCCGAGATGCGCTGCTCACCGCGGCTGGCCATCTCTTCGAAGCCCAGGTTGAGCTCCTTCAGGAGAGCCTCGAGCTGTTCCTGCACCTGGGCGGGCAGATCCTTCGCCAGGCCCGGGGCCTCGCTGACGAGTGACTGGGCGCGCTTCGGCAGCTCACGGGCCAGCTCGGAGGCCTGGACGATCTGCTCGGCACGCTTCTCACGCTTCGCACGGGCCGCGGTCTGCTTCTGCTCCGCGTACTCCTTCAGCTGCTCGGCCAGAACGTCGGTCACACCGGCAGCGACATACAGCGCCTTGATGCTCGTCTCCAGGAGAGGCTGTCCCCCGGCGGCTTCCTTCTTCTTGTCAGTCATTGAGGTCTCCTGATTCGGAATGCACAACCTGTTCGGGCACGTACCCCTCATGCTAGTGCCGGGCACCCGCCCCCGGATCGGGGGTGGCACCCGGCACTCGTACGCCGCAGGTGCGGGCTATTCGAGCTGCGTGCCCGTCATCGGGAGTTGGGCACGCTCGCGGTGATGATCGACCCGTCGTCGCACCGTCCCCCGACCATCGGCGACTGGCCCACTTCGCCGTCGATGTGACGGCCGTGACCGTCGATCTCGACCCGTGTCGGGGACTCGGTGCCGACGTCGACCTGCCGACCGCGCACCTCGACCGACAGCCCCGGCCCCTTCTCGACGAACAGCTCGACGTGGTCCTCGGCCACAGTGACGCGCAGGCGCGAGTCGCGGACGCGTACCCGGAAGGTCAGCGCGTCCCAGCTGCGCGGCAGGCGCGGGTCGAAGCAGAGCCGCCCCGCGTTGTCGCGCATGCCACCGAAGCCGTAGACCAGCGCCGACCACACACCACCGGTCGACGCCACGTGTACGCCGTCGGAGGTGTTGGCGTGCCGGTCGTCGAGATCGACGAACAGACCGGCGTAGAAGTAGCGCAACGCCATGTCGTGGTAGCCGACCTCCGCCGCCACGATCGACTGCACGACCGCCGACAACGTCGAGTCGCCGGTGGTGATCGGGTCGTAGTACTCGAAGTTGGCGCGCTTCTCCTCCGCGGTGAACGAGTCGCCCTGCAGGAACATCGCCAGCACGACGTCGGCCTGCTTGAGCACCTGGAAGCGGTACAGCACCAGCGGGTGGTAGTGGAGCATGAGCGGCCGCTTGTCCTGCGGCGTGTGCTCGAGGTCCCACACCTCGCGCTCGAGGAAGTGGAGGTCCTGCGGGTGGACGCCGAGCCGCTCGTCGAACGGGATGGCCATGGCCTCGGCGCAGCGCTGCCACTCCTCCGCCTCGTCGTCGCGCAGGTCGAGGCGGCGGCTGAGACGCGCGTACGCCTCCGGCCGCTTGACCTGCAGCTCACGCACGGTCTCGGCGGCCTTCGCCAGGTTGAACCGCGCCATGACGTTGGTGAACAGGTTGTCGTTGACGACGGTCGTGTATTCGTCGGGGCCGGTCACCGAGTGGATGTGGAACCGGTCGTCCCCGTTGGCCCGCCAGAACCCGAGATCGGCCCACAGGCGGGCGGTCTCGACGAGGATCTCGATGCCTTCGTGCAGCAGGAAGTCGATGTCGCCGGTGGCATCGACATATTTGGCCAGTGCGTACGCGATGTCGGCGTCGATGTGATACTGGGCGGTGCCGGCCGCGTAGTAGGCCGAGGCCTCCTCGCCGTTGATCGTGCGCCAGGGGAACAGCGCGCCGAGCTGGGCCATCTCCTGCGCGCGCTTCCGCGCCGCGTCGAGCATCGTGTAGCGGAACCGCAGCGCGCACCGCGCCGCCTGCGGATTGGTGTAGGTCAGGAACGGCAGGACATAGACCTCGGTGTCCCAGAAGTAGTGGCCCGAGTAGCCGGAGCCGGACACGCCCTTCGCGGCGATGCCGTACGCCTCGGCGCGGGCCGATGCCTGCGCGACCTGGAACAGGTTCCAGCGGATGGCCTGCTGGACGTGTGGTTGGCCGGGGACCTCGACGTCGGAGCACTCCCAGAACTTGTCCAGCCAGTCGCGCTGGGAGTCGTGGACCGACTCCACGCCCTGCTCGGCGGCGCGGTCGAGCGTACGCCGGCACCGGTCGGCCAGCTCGCGCACGGGCACCGAGCGCGACGTGTGGTAGGCGGCCGTCTTCTCGATGTGGATGGGGACGCCCTGCTCGGCGTTGACGCGATAGACGACCTTGCCGGAGTCGGCCTGCGCCGACACCGCCTCGGTGTAACGGTTGTCGGTGGTGATCTCGTGGTCGACGCCGACGGCGATCGTCATGCCCGACTCCACGGTGCGGTAGCCGAGCAGGATGCGGCCGTCGCCGCACCACTGCGAGACAGGCTCGAGGACGCGGCGCCCGACCTGCTCCTGCTTGCGCGGGTCGACGGGGCCGGCGGTGGCCGTGCCGGCGTAGTCGTCCTGGCCGTCCTGGCGGTTGATCAGCTGGGACGACACCACGATCGGCGCGCTGCCGTCGAGCATCGTGATGTCGACGGTCATGACGGCGAGGTGGCGCTGGGCGAACGACACGAGGCGTGTCGACGTGATCTGGACACGCTTGCCGGCCGACGTGCGCCACACGAGGCGGCGGCGCAGCACTCCGGAGCGCAGATCGAGCGAGCGCTCGTAGTCGTCGAAGTCGGCGACGGACAGCAGCAGCGGCTCGTCGTCGACGTAGATCTTCATGACCTTCGCGTCGGGCGCGTTGACGATGGTCTGGCCGATGCGGGCGAAGCCGTACGCCTCCTCGGCGTGGCGGATCGGCCAGGTCTCGTGGAATCCGTTGACGAACGTGCCGTGGGTGTGGGCGTCACGCCCCTCCTCGGGGTTGCCGCGCATGCCGAGGTAGCCGTTGCCGACGGCGAACAGCGTCTCGGTGGTGCCGAGGTCGGAAGCGTCGTACTCGGTCTCGACCAGGCGCCACTCGTCGATCGGGAACCGGGTGCGGTCGAGCGGGTCGGTGGGCGGAGGGGGCGCGTCGCGCGGGCCGGGCTCGGCCTCGGTGATCGTCCACGGATCACCGTTGACGCGCCCGTCCTGCGGTGCGTTGTTGTCGACGCCGTGGGCGCCGGGACCTTCGCTGGCCTCGGGCGGTTCGACGTTGGGCACGGTCATCTCGGGGATCTTTCTCGCGCGGTTCTCGGGGGGATGTGTCAGCGGGGGTCGAGCTCGTCGAGCTGCTGGACGACGACGGTGGCGCCGGCCTCGCGGAGGCGTTCGGCGCCCGTGCCGCGGTCGACGCCGACGACGGCGGCGAATCCTCCGGCGGCGCCGGCGCGTACGCCAGACAGCGCGTCCTCGAACACGACGCTGCGGTCGTGGGCGACCCCGAGCTGGTCGGCGGCGTGCTGGAAGGTGTCGGGCTTCGGCTTGCCGGGCAACCCGAGCTCGGCCGCCTCCTTGCCGGAGACGACGACCTCGATCCGGTCGGCGATGCCTGCCATCTCGAGGACGGCGGCGGCGTTCTTGGACGACGAGACGACGGCCGTACGCAGGCCGGCGTCGCGGACGCGGTCGAGGAACGTCATGGACGTGGCGTACGGCTCGATGCCATCGCGCTTGAGCACGGCGTTGAACGCGCGGTCCTTGCGGTTGCCCAGTCCGCAGACGGTCTGGGCGTCGTCGGGGTCGGACGGGTCGCCGTACGGCAGCTCGATGCCGCGGGACGCGAGGAAGTCGGCGACGCCCTCGTAGCGGGGCTTGCCGTCGACGTGGTCGAAGTAGTCGCGATCGGTGTAGCGGTCGGTGACCCCGCGGGCGGTGAGGAAGTCGTTGAACATCTCGGCCCACGCGCGCATGTGGACCTCGGCGGTCGGCGTCAGCACGCCGTCCAGGTCGAAGAGGCAGGCGTCGATCTGATCCCACGTCAGGTTCATGGGGCAACCGTACCGAAGGAGTCCCCGTCCGCCGGTCAGGCTGGGGGGCTCCTCATCTCGGCAGCGAGCGCCTCGCTCGGAGTGCGCGTGGTGGAGCGCGGGCCTCGAGGAGGTCAGCGGTATTTCAGGCGGGGCGGCGGCCACTCTTTGTCGCGGTTGGCGTGGGCGACGGCGTCCGCGGAGCCGTGCGCGCCGTGGGAGCGGAGTCCCTCGACGACGCCCGCGACGTCCTCGGGGGACTTGTTCTGGCTCTGCTTGGCCTTGGCCTCGATGCGGGTGACGGCCATCTCGACCCCGACGACCGCCTTCGCCATGCCGTCGATGTAGTCGGCGGGCGCGTCGTCGATGGTCCAGCGGTCGGGCAGGTGCTCCTCGAAGTGGTCGCTGAGATCACGCAGGTGGCGCAGGATCCAGTCGTGGTCCTCGACGACGCGGACCGGGCCGTGCAGGTGGATGACCGTGTAGTTCCAGGTGGGCACGGTCTTCGGGTTGGTCGCCTTGGACGGGTACCAGGTCGGGGAGATGTACGCGTCGTCGACGTGGGCGATGACGAGCGACTCCCCCGCTGACGCCTCGGCGGCCCGCAGGGCGTCGACGTGCGGGTTGAGGCGGGCGAGGTGGCCGCGGAGCGTGCCGTGGGAGCCGGCGGTCTCGTCGAGGACCAGCGGCAGGAACGTCGCGGCGATCCCGCCCTCGTGCGGGGTGAGCAGGTCGGCGGCACCGAGGTCGGCGAGCGCGGCGTACGCCTCGTCGAGGGGCAGGGCGAACCGGTCGGGGATCCACATGTCAGAACCCCAGCACGCCGTCGCGTACGCGGATCTCGCCGACGGGCTCGCCGTGACCCAGCACGGGCACGGTCGACAGGCGGACGAGGTCCCCGTGGTCGAAGCCGAGGCCGCGCAGGACCCGGGCGAGGATCGCGCCGCGGCCGCGGGCGTCGCCGTCGACGACCTTCAGCGCGATCCCGCGGCCGTCGGGCAGCCCGGCGGCGAAGCAGGCCTCGGCGCCCATCTTGCAGACGAGGCCGTCGACGGCGCGGTGGAAGTCGACCTCGTCGCGGCGGGTGCCGGACGCGTACTCGGGGTGGGCGCGGTAGGCGTCGGCGATCTTCTTCTCGGGACCTTCGGTGGCCCCCGCGACGCGGCCGAACGACCGGGCGAGGCCGGCCAGCGAGATCGCGAACAGCGGGGCGCCGCAGCCGTCTGTCGTCGTCCAGCCGGCCGGCTCGCCGGCGAGGTCGGCGATGGCGTCACGGATCGTGACCTGCAGCGGGTGGTCGGGGTCGCGGTAGTCGTCGGTCGACCACCCGTTGAGGACGCAGGTGCGCAGCATCGCCGCATGCTTGCCGGAGCAGTTCATGGTGATGGGCTCCTTGCCGTGCCCGGCTCGGATCCACTCGACCTTGGCGTCGTCGTCGATCGGCCAGTCGGGAGGCGTCTGGAGCGCGTCAAGCGTCAGTCCGGTGCGCGACAGGATGTCGACGACTCCCTGGCGGTGGATCTCCTCGCCTGAGTGGGAGGCGGCGGCAAGCGCGAGCAGCGGTCCCTCGAGGTCGAGCCCGGCACGGATCATGCCGACGGCCTGCATCGGCTTGGCGCATGAGCGCGGATACATGGGGGCCTCGACCGAGCCCACGGCGTGCTCGACGGTGCCGTCGGGTGCGGTGACGACCACGCGTGCACGGTGGACGGATTCGACGAGGTCCTGGCGTACGACGTCGAGGACGATGGGGTCTGCTGCGAACGGGTCGGTGGTCACGCGCGAAACCCTACTGCCCCCGCCGGCACCGGTCGGGGCGGATCAGATCCAGCCGCGCTCGCGGGCTCGGCGCGCGGCCTCGTGGCGGTTGGCGGCGCCGAGCTTCGTGGTCGCGACCGACAGGTAGTTGCGGACGGTGCCGGGCGACAGGTTGGCGCGACGCGCGATGTCCTCGACGGGGTCACCCTCGGCGGCGAGCGCGAGCACGTCGGCCTCGCGCGGCGACAGCGGCGAGTCGCCGGCGCCGATGGCCTCGGCGGCGAGCTCTGGGTCGACGTAGCGCCCTCCGGCGGCGACGTCGCGTACGACCTTCGCCAGCACCGGCGCCGAGACCGTCTTCGGAAGAAAACCGCGTACGCCGGCGGCGAGCGCGGTCTTCAGGTAGCCGGGCCGGCCGTGGGAGGTGACGATGATGCAGCGACAGTCCTGCAGCTCGGTGCCGAGCTGGCGCGCCGTCTCGATGCCGTCGGGTGCGGGCATCTGGAGGTCGAGGACGGCGACGTCGGGCTTCTCCTTGCGGGCCATGGCCAGCGCCTCGGCGCCGGACGCGGCGCGGGCGACGACCTCGATGTCGTCCTCGAGCGACAGCAGCCCGGCGATGGCGTCGCGGATGAGGTTCTCGTCGTCGGCGAGCAGCACGCGGATCATGGTCGGGCCTTGCGGTCGATGGGGTTCGGGGGATCACCGGGGTTCGCGGGATCTCGGGGTTTCGTGCGGGTGGGGACGGTGGCGACGAGCGTGAACCAGCCGCCGTCGTGGGTGACGTCGAGGGTGCCGCCGAGCGGTGCGAGCCGGTCGCGCATCGATGCGATGCCGGTCTGCGAGCCGGAGGTTCCGGTGAGCGTGGCGCCGTCGTTGGCAAGCATGAGCGTGGTGGCCTCGTCGTCGACGGCCACCGACACCGATGCCTGGGTGGCCGAACTGTGGCGCAGCACGTTCGTGACCCCCTCGCGCACGATCCAGGCGAGCACCTGTGCGGCATCGGCCGGGACGGCGGCCTCCTCGCCGACGACGGTGGTGGCGATGCCGGCCGAGGTGAGCAGCGAACGGGCTCCGTCGAGCTCCTGGCCGAGCCCGGAGACGATGTCTCCCCGTACGACGTGGCGTACCTCCTTGCCCGCGCTGGCGGCGATCGCACGGATCTCGGTGAGCTCGCGGGCGGCGTCGTCGTTGCGCTCGCGGCGCACCAGCTCTGAGGCGAGCTCGGACTTGACGGCGATCGTGGCGAGCGTACGCCCGAACACATCGTGGAGGTCACGGGAGATGCGCAGCCGCTCGTCGGCGACGGCGAGGCGGGCCTGGTCCTCCTGGGCGTCCTGGAGGCGGTGGAGGACTCCGAGCATCCACACGAACGAGTACGCCGACAGCAGCATGGCACTGACCATGGCGGCGCCAGCGACGAAGTAGCGCAAGCGGTAGGCGGGGTCCATGCCCATCGGCAGCGCGCACCCACCCACGACCGCCACCATCGCGGCGGCGGCGGTGGTGGCGCCGCGCCAGTCCATCAGCGGCAGCACCATGCACAACGAGATCATCGTCACCGCGGGGATGACGATCGGCCACGGCGAGCGGGGCGACAGCCACGGCATGAACCCGGCGATGGTGATGAGCCCGGTGGCCAGCCACGAGCCGAGCAGCGCCTTGGGCCATGGCCCCGGCGTACGCATCCGTCCGAAGGCCCACCGGCACACGAGGATGTCGAGGACGACGTGGGCCAGGCCGGACGCAGCGCCGCTCCAGCTGAACACCGACAGGTTGTAGGCGCCGTCGATGACGATCATCAGCAGGTAGGCCGCCTCGAGCAGGACGAACGAGTACAACGTCCAGCGGACGTAGGTCTCGAAACGTCGCGCCGAGCGGGCCGTGGTCGCGGCCCGCCCGGCGGCGGCGGTCTCGTTCGTGGCGGTCACGCCGACATCCTGCCAGCCCGGCGACGCTTGAGCGCCCACGTGACGAGGCAGACGATCGCGAGCACCGCCATGGGGACGAGCATGAAGGGGCCGCCCGCACCGGCGGACCGGTCGAAGGCCTTCTCGAGGTCCATTCCCATCAGCACGCCCGCCCACAGGGAGAGGACGTTGTTGACGGCGTGGACGAGGACGGCGAGCTCGAGGCCGCGGGTGAGGCGGCTGACGACGTTCATGGCGAGGCCGAAGACGCAGTAGTAGACGAACAGCCACGGGTCGGTGGCCCCGTGGGCGAGGCCGAAGACGAGCGACGAGACGGCAGTACCGACGGCGAGCGCGGTGCGGGGGTCGGCGGCCCATGTGGCGGCCGAGGCGGTGATGGCGCCACGGAACATGTACTCCTCACCGGCGGCCTGGAACGGTGTGGTGAACAGGCAGACGATGCCGAACGCGAGCAGGGTCGGCGTGAGGGCACCGCCTGCGGGCCCCGCCATCTCGGGGAACGCGAGGAAGCCTGCGATGTTCGAGACGAGGTAGAGCGGGAGGACCCAGGCGAGGGCCCGCCACATCCGGCCCCAGCGGAAGCCGCCCTCGACGGAGCTCATCGCACCCTTGGGCACCTTGTGGATCCAGCGCATGACGGCGGGGGCGACCGGGATCATCACCGCCCACGACAGGTTGAGCGCCGCAATCGTGGCGGGGTTGATCATCGTGGTGAACCCGAGCATGGTGCCGATGAACGATGCGGGGACCATCAGGACGAGGTTGGCGACGAGGTTGACGGCGGCGAGCGCCAGGATCGACAAGACGCCCTTCCACCAGCGGCTGCCGTGGGCCTGCAGGCCGTACTCGGCGGGCAACTGACGCTCGACGGGCACGACCGGACCGATGGGGTCGGTCTGCCCGCCGGGCCGGGGCGCGTACGACTGCTGCGGGGCGTCGGAATATTGCGTGGGCTGCGGGATGTGCGTGGTCATGCATCCATCCTCGAGTCGGATCCGCCGCCCCACCGGTGCGTGGGGTCATCGCTTCGTGTGAGCCGTTCACCCCTCCCGCATGACATACGTAACGGCCCCCAACCCCGGCCCAATTCGTGCACAAGGATTCACGAATCGGGTCTGGGTAAGGGTCAGTGCGTGAAACGCCCCCGCAGGGCGAGCGAGACGTAGACCAGCCCCACCAGCACCGGGACCTCGATGAGCGGGCCGACGACCCCCGCCAGCGCCTGGCCGGACGTCACGCCGAACGTGGCTATGGCGACCGCGATGGCGAGCTCGAAGTTGTTGCCCGCAGCGGTGAACGCGAGCGTGGTGGTGCGCGCGTACGACATGTCGAGCAACCGCCCGACGAGGTAGCCACCGCCCCACATCAGGGCGAAGTACGCCAGCAGGGGCAGCGCGATCCGGGCGACGTCGAGCGGACGGGACGTGATCTGGTGGCCCTGGAGGGCGAACAGCAGCACGATCGTGAACAGCAGGCCGTACAGGGCCCAGGGCCCGATCTTCGGCAGGAAGGCGTTCTCGTACGCCACCCTCCCCCACCGGCGTTCACCGATCCGCCGCGACAGGTATCCGGCGACGAGCGGGACGCCGAGGAACACCAGGACGCTCTTCGCGATGTCCCAGGGCGAGACGTCGAGGCCTCCGGTGGTCAGGCCGAGCCAGCCGGGCAGGACGGACAGGTAGAACCAGCCCAGCACCGCGAACATGAGGATCTGGAAGATCGAGTTGAGCGCGACCAGGACGGCGGCCGCCTCGCGGTCACCGCAGGCGAGGTCGTTCCAGATGATGACCATCGCGATGCAGCGGGCCAGGCCGACGATGATGAGGCCGGTGCGGTACTCGGGCAGGTCGGGCAGCATCAGCCAGGCCAGCGCGAACATCAGCGCCGGGCCGAGCACCCAGTTGAGCACGAGGCTCGCCAACATGAGGCGACGGTCGCCGGTCACCGTGCCGAGCCGGTCGTAGCGCACCTTGGCGAGCACCGGATACATCATCACGAGCAGGCCGACGGCGATCGGGAGGGACACCCCGCTCACCTCGACGGCCGAGAGCGCCGAGCCGAGCCCGGGCACGGCCCGGCCGAGCAGCAGCCCGGTGACCATCGCCGCGATGATCCAGACGGGCAGGAAGCGGTCGAGCGTCGACAGCCGCGCCGAGACGGGGGTGTCGGGGTCCGGGGGTGCGTCCGAGGAACGGGACTCATCGATGGTCATCGATGTGATTCTCCCCCCATGTATTGACGTCGGTCAATACGGGAGCCCACACTGTCTGCCATGACCACCACTGACGTGCCCATCGGGCGCGCTCCCGCGGGCGGGCTGATGCCGCTCGAGCGCGCCGAGTGCCTGTCGGCGGTCTTCAAGGTGCTGTCCGACCCGACGCGCGTACGGCTCCTCGCGCTGATCTCGGGCGCCCCGGGTGGCACTGCCTGCGCGTGCGACCTCACCGAAGAGCTCGGCATCAGCCAGCCCACGCTGTCGCACCACCTCAAGCGCCTCACCGAGGCGGGGCTGATCACCCGCGAGCAGCGCGGGCGCTGGGCCCACTACACGGCGGTGCCGGGGACCCTGAACACGGCACGCGGCTTCCTGGGCGACGAGACTGCCGGGTCGGAGCGCTGCTGCTGACGCGCCCCGTCTCCTCCCGCGGCCCCGGAGGCCGTGGGTCCCCCGACGGATCTCCGGGGTTGCGGGAGGGCTCGAGGTGCGTCAGCCCAGCCTGGCCCGGAAGTGCATGCCCACGTCGGGGTCGACCACGACCTCCTGGGCCGCAGCGACGCCATCGGTGACCAGCTCGGCGTCGACGGGCACGTTGCGTTTGAGCAGCGCGAGGGCGATGGGGCCGAGCTCGTGGTGGCGCGCCGACGTGCCGACGACGCCGATCTCCTTCTCGCCGTGGACCACGGGTGACCCCACCGGCGGCAGGTGATCGACCGAGCCGTCGAGGTGGAGCATCGTGAGTCGACGCGGCGGCTTGCCGAGGGTGTGGACGCGCGCGACGGTCTCCTGGCCGCGGTAGCAGCCCTTGTCGAGGTGCACGGCCGCGCCGGGCACCCCCAGCTCGTTGGGGATCGTGCGGTGGTCGGTGTCGAGGAACACGCGCGGCACTCCGGCGGCGATGCGCAGGGCCTCGTACGCCCACAGGCCGGCCTGACGCAGCCCACCGACGAAGTCGTCGAGGTGGTCGCGCGGGACGAACGACTCGTGGCCGCCGAGCGAGTCGGCGCCGGATCGGGTGATGCGCGGGCCCTCGGGCGCAGCGCCGGGTTGCCAGACGACGGCGAGCAGCGGCGTACGCAGCGCCACCTCGACACGCCGCATGAACACCATGCGCTGCAGCCAGTCGGCGAGGTCCTGACCGTGGCCGGGCTCGGTGTGGGCCCAGGTCACCTCGCCGTCGTCGACGAGGTGCAGGACATGCTCGATGTGGCCCTGCGGCGACAGGACGTACGCGGTCGTCCCCTCACCGGGCTGCAGGCCCTCAAGATGCTGGGTGGTCAGCGAGTGGAGCCAGGTGAGCCGGTCGGGGCCGCTGATCGACAGCACGTCGCGGTGACCCAGATCGACATACCCCTCGCCAGACTCCAGCAGGCGCTGCTCGGCCGCCAGACTGCCCAGGTGGGCGACGGCGCCGGCGTCGGGACCTTCCTCGAGGCGTACGGCAGTCATTCAGCGGCGCTCCAGCTCGCCGGTCAGCCACGGTCCCAGCGGGACCGACTGATCGGCCCGGTCGTACGCGAACATCAGCTTGCCCTGGACGTAGCCGTAGAGGCGGTGGCCGGCGGTGTGGGTGCCGGCCGAGACGACGGCGTCGGTCGTCATCTCGATGCGGGTGGCGAGCTCGCCGCCGGGCGCGGACTGGAGGCCGGTGACGGTGCCGTGCCACTTCTGGGCGACACCGGCGGGGTTGGTGACGACGCACATCACCTCGTTGCCCTCGCCGGGCACGAAGAACCCGGACTCCATGTGGACCGGTGCGCCGGGCCTGCCGTCGTCGTCGACGAAGGTCTGCAGCAGGTAGTGGAGGTAGGGCTCGCCGTTGTGGGAGAAGTCGACCTGCTCGAGCACCCGCTGGTCGGTCTCGCCGGGCCACTGGGTCTGGCCGAAGCCCTCCCAGTGGCCGACGAGCCAGCCGAGCCCCTGCAGGGACGGGTGGAGCCCCTCGGGGAAGGTGTAGTCGAGGTTGCTGTCAGCCATCGTCAGTCCTGGTTCCCGGCCAGCGGCCGTTCGTTGGTGGGATCGGTCTCGCGCCCGGCCTCAAGCGCCACGGGCGTGCGGCCGGCACGCACGACCTCGCGTACGCAGGCCGCGAGGGCGACGATGCCCGCGAGCGCGGCGGCCACGACGAGGACCAGGGTCCAGGTCTGCGGCGAGGTGAGCATGATCACGCGCCCACCTTAGTCGCCCCGCCACAGCGGGCGGCGCCGTGAACCGCTCGCGCCACGCTCAGGCGTCGACGTCCATCACGATCGTCACGGGCCCGTCGTTGACGAGCGCGACCTTCATGTCTGCCCCGAAGCGGCCGGTCTCGACATGGGCGCCGAGCTCCCGGAGTGCGGCGAGGAACGCGTCGACGAGCGGCTCGCTGACGGGCCCGGGTGCAGCCGCGCTCCAGGAGGGGCGGCGGCCCTTGCGCGTGTCGGCGTACAGGGTGAACTGGCTGACCACGAGCAGGGGCGCGTCGATGTCGGAGGCGGAGCGCTCGTCGGCGAGGATGCGCTGCTGCCACACCTTGGCGGCGAGCCGTGCGGCGACCTCGGGGGTGTCGGTGTGGGTCACGCCGACGAGCACGAGGAGTCCCGGCGACGGGAGGGAGCCGACGACTTCGCCGTCGACGGTGACGCTGGCTTCACTGGCACGTTGGACCACGACTCGCATGGCGCCACCCTAGGACGTGCCGGCCGCTCAGCCGCCCGCGAACGGCGGGAGCACCTCGATGGCGACGGGGCCGTCCAACGGCTCGTCGAGGGCGTCGCCGCGCACCGCGCGCCCGTCGACGAGGAATGTGGCCACCGCCAGCACGTTGTCGAGCCGGCCCTCGTGGGCTGTCCGCGCAGCGGCCAACGCCCCGCCGATGGTGTCGGCCGCGATAGTTTCGTCGTCGACACCGGCGGCCGCGGCGGCCCCGGCCCAGTAACGGATCGACACATCAGGCATGTGCCGATCCTAGCCTCGGTGGTTGTCGGGGTGGCCCGGGTCGAGTGGTGAGGGAGGGGTGGTGATGGCCGACGTCCTGCTGCTGACCCCCGCGCCCGCGCAGGCAGCGGCCGTGCTGCCAAGCCTGGCGCTGCTGGGACACACCGTGCGCGCCGCACAGACGCAGGCCTCGAGCCTCGTCGACGCCGAGCCCGACGTCGTCCTGCTGGACGCACGCACCGACCTGGTGGGGGCTCGCGACCTGCGCCGCACCATGACGGCGGCGGGGATCACCGTCCCGGTGGTCCTGGTCGTGACCGATGCGGGCCTGCCGGCGCTGTCGCGCGACTGGGCCCACGACTTCGTCCTCGCCCACGCGGGCCCGGCCGAGGTGGACGCCCGCATCCGCCTGGCGGCCGGCTCGTCGGAGGACGCGCCGGCGCCGCTGGCCAGCGGCGGCGTGGAGATCGACGAGGCGGCGTACGCGGCGAAGGTCGACGGTCGGGTGCTCGATCTGACCTACACCGAGTTCGAGCTGCTGCGCTACTTCGTGGCCCATCCGGGCCGCGTGTTCTCCCGCGAACAGCTCCTGTCCGACGTGTGGGGCTACGACTACTACGGCGGTACGCGTACGGTCGACGTCCACGTGCGTCGGCTGAGGGCCAAGCTCGGCGAGTCGGACGGCCTGATCTCGACCGTCAGGAACGTGGGCTACCGCTTCGGCTGACGCTCACTCCTCGGTGGGCGCGTCGTCGGCGGGCGGCTCGACGACGAGCTGGGGGTTCTGGCGGGCGTGGAGCCGGCGGAAGTGGGCGGGCAGCGTGCCCGGCGCACCGGCCACGCGGAAGTATTCGATGCCGCCGAGGACCTGGGCGGCGACGAGCGTCACGAGCGCGGCGAGCGCCCACCAGAACACCGCGGCAGTCGTGCCGGCGTCACGCATGACACCGAGGGCCCCGACGAGGCCTGCCGCGACCACCGCGAACGACCCGAGATGGGCATACCAGGACGGCATCGTGTAAGGCGCGAGGTTGACGTCACGACGCCCCTCCCACTCGGCCATGGCCTCGTTCCACACCCATGCCTGAAAGGCGCAGATCGCGACCATGAGCGCGGTGGCGGTGAACAGGAGCCAGGGCAACCAGCCGGTCGCCGGGTCGAACACGGGGAACGTCATGAGCGCCCCGAGCGCGGAGGCGGCCGAGACCACGGCAAGAGCGAGCCCGGCCCGCGTACGCAGCAGTCGCGGCCGCATGCGTTCGGCGACAGCGGGCTGTGCGGGAACCCCGAACGTGCCGACCTCGCTGACCGCGTAGTCCTCGCGCCCCATGTCCCTCCTCGCCGGATCGCCGCGCCCCCCGCCGGGGTGCGGACGCCGCCCAGACTACCGTTGCCCCATGTCCACCCAGCCCGTCACCACCCGCACCCTCGCAACGCTGGACGCCGACGACCTGGCCCGTGTCGCCGACCTCGTCGCCGCCGCCGAGCGCGCCGACGGCGTACGCCCCGTCAACGAGCAGGCCTGGCTCGACATCGTCGGCAAGGCCCGCGACGGCATCGCCCACCAGCTCGCCGAACGGGGCGGAGTGCTCGTCGGCTACCTGCACCTCGACTCGGCGACCGACGACACGACGGGCCAGCTCGTCGTCCATCCCGACCACCGTCGCCGGGGTGTCGCGTCGGCGATGCTGGGCGCGCTGGGCTTCGACCCGCGCTCACCCGAGGGCGCGAGCCGCCGCGACCGCGGCCTGGTGCTGAAGCTCTGGTCGTTCGGCGACCTGCCCGCGGGCCGGGCGACGGCGGAGGCCCTGGCGTACGCGCCGGTGCGCGAGCTGCTGATCATGGAGCGGGACGTCGAGGAGATCCCCGAAGCCCACTTCCCGCCCGACGTGACGCTGCGGACGTTCACCGAGGACGACGTCCAGCCGTGGTTGCGCGTCAACGCGCGTGCGTTCGCCCACCACCCGGAGCAGGGCATGGTGGCCGAGGCTGACCTGCGCGCCCGGATGGCCGAGCCGTGGTTCGACCCGGCGGGGTTCCTCGTGGCGACGCGCCCCGACGATCAGGGTCGCGACCAGCTCGTCGGCTTCCACTGGACCAAGATCCACGACGCCGACACCGGCGAGGTCTACGTGATCGGCGTCGACCCCGACCACGCCGGCGGGGGTCTGGGCCGCCAGCTGCTGCACGCGGGCCTGGCCCATCTGCGCGACCGGGGCGTGCGCCGCGTCATCCTGTACGTCGAGGGTGACCAGACGCGCGTCGTCGGTCTGTACCTCTCCGCTAGATTTGCCATCGCGCACCGAGACGTCCTCTGGAGCAGGAGAGCACGTGACGAAGTACTATCCGCCCGCCGGAGACCTCCCCGATGACCGTTTCGGTGACCGGGAGCTCTCCTGGCTCGCGTTCAACCAGCGCGTGCTGGAGCAGGCGATGGACGCCCAGCGCGTCCCCCTGCTCGAGAGGGCGAAGTTCCTCGCGATCTTCTCGTCGAACCTCGACGAGTTCTTCATGGTCCGTGTGGCCGGCCTGAAGCGCCGCATCGCCGCGGGGGTGGCCGTGCCGGGTGTCTCGGGGCACATGCCGCGCGACCTCCACGAGCTGATCCTGCAGCGTACGCGTGAGCTGGTCGACCAGCAGCGCCGCGTCTTCGCCGACGACGTACGCCCGGCCCTGGCTGCGGAAGGCATCGAGATCCTGCGCTGGGACGAGCTCCGCGCGCCCGAGAAGGACCGGCTGCGCCAGCTCTTCGCCGAGCGCATCTTCCCGGTCCTGACGCCGCTGGCGGTCGACCCGAGCCACCCGTTCCCATACATCTCCGGCCTGTCGCTGAACCTGGCGGTGCTGCTGAAGAACCCGACGACGGGCGCGCGCCAGTTCGCGCGGGTGAAGGTGCCGAACATCCTGCCGCGGTTCCTCGAGCTCGGCGATGGCCGTTTCGTGCCGCTCGAGGACGTCATCGCCCACCACCTCGACCAGCTGTTCTCCGGCATGCAGGTGCTGCAGCACCACGTGTTCCGCGTGACCCGCAACGAGGACGTGGAGGTCGAGGAGGACGACGCCGAGAACCTGCTGATGGCGCTCGAGAAGGAGCTGCTGCGCCGCAAGGTGGGCCGCCCGCCGGTGCGTCTCGAGGTCGAGGACGACATGGACGACCGGATGCTCGAGCTGCTCGTCTCCGAGCTGGACGTCGACGAGCGCGAGGTCTTCCGGATGGCGGGTCCGCTCGACCTGACGGGGCTGTTCTCGCTGGCGTCGGTCGACCGCGACGACCTGTCCTACCCGAAGTTCCTGCCCCAGACCCACCCCCATCTGGCCGAGGTCGAAACGGCGGCGCCGGTCGACGTGTTCACCCAGATGCGCAAGCGCGACGTGCTGCTGCAGCACCCGTACGACTCGTTCGCGACGTCGGTGCAGCGGTTCATCGAGCAGGCCGCGGCCGATCCCCACGTGCTGGCGATCAAGCAGACGCTCTATCGCACGTCGGGCGACTCCCCCATCATCGACGCCCTGATCGAGGCCGCGCAGGCCGGCAAGCAGGTGCTGGCGGTCGTCGAGATCAAGGCGCGGTTCGACGAGCAGGCCAACATCGCGTGGGCGCGCATGCTCGAGAAGTCGGGCGTGCACGTGGTCTACGGCATGGTCGGGCTGAAGACCCACTGCAAGCTGTCGCTCGTGGTGCGCGACGAGCCGGAGGGCCTGCGCCGCTATGCCCACATCGGCACGGGCAACTACAACCCGAAGACGGCCCGCATGTACGAGGACATGGGCCTGCTGACCACGAACCCGATCATCACCGAGGACGTGGCCCGGGTGTTCAACCACCTGTCGGGCATGACCCAGGAGATGAATTACCGTCGCCTGCTCGTGGCCCCGCACTCGATCCGCAAGGGGCTGATCGCGCGCATCGAGAACGAGATCGCCAACGCGGAGGCCGGGCGGCCGGCGGGCATCCGCATCAAGGTCAACTCCATCGTCGACGAGGCCGTGCTGGACGCCTTGTACCGGGCGTCCAACGCGGGTGTGCCGGTCGACCTGTGGGTGCGCGGCATCTGCACCGCGAAGCCGGGCGTACCCGGGCTGAGCGAGAACATGCGCGTACGCTCGATCCTCGGCCGCTTCCTGGAGCACTCGCGCCTGTTCTGGTTCGCCAACGACGGCCGGCCGACGGTCGGGCTGGGCTCGGCCGACATGATGCACCGCAACCTCGACCGTCGTGTCGAGGTGCTGGTGTCGATCACGAACAAGGCCCACATCGCCCAGATCGAGCACCTGTTCGACCTGGCGTTCGACGAGGGCACCGTGTCGTGGCACCTGACACCCGAGGGCTGGGAGGCGCACACGACCGACGCGGAGGGCAACCCGCTGCGCGACCTGCAGGAACACCTCATCGCGGCGACGAGTCGCCGCCGGTCGCGGGAGGGCGCTCAGTAACGTGTCCAGGCGGGAGAAGCTCCAGGCCGCGGGGGCCGTCGTCGTGCGCGGTGAGGGCGCCGAGCGCGAGTTCCTGGCGGTGCACCGCCCGAAGTACGACGACTGGTCCTTGCCCAAGGGCAAGCTCGAGGCCGGGGAGCTGCCGCCGGTTGCCGCGGTGCGGGAGGTGGCCGAGGAGACCGGCACGGTCGTGGCGCTCGACCTCCCGCTGGGCACGACGCAGTACGAGGTGCGCGGCCAGCCGAAGCGGGTCCACTACTGGCGTGCATCGGTGATGGCGACGGTGGGCCACGCCCCCGATCTGGAGGTCGACCGGGTGCGCTGGATCAAGGTGGCCTCGGCGGCGGCGTCGTTGACCTATCCCGGTGACGCCGAGCTGGTCGCCCAGGCTGTGGCCGCACCGGCCACGACCCCGCTGGTCATCACTCGCCACGGCAAGGCGATGGAGCGCAAGCGGTGGGCCCACCGTGACTCGGCGCGGCCGATCACCCATCGCGGCCGTCACCAGGCGCGCGAGGTCGCGAAGGTGCTCACGGCGTTCGGGGTGATGAGGATCACGTCGTCGAGCTCGAACCGGTGCGTGGCGACGGTGCTGCCGTACGCGACGCAGCGTCACCTGCCGATCGAGCGGGCGACCATCCTGAGCGAGGAGCGCGGCGTCGACGACCGGTCGGGTGTGGGCCGCTTCATGGAGGCTCTGGCCCGCAGCTGTGCCGACACGGGGATCGCGACGGTCGTGTGTGGCCACCGGCCGGTGCTGCCGCACATGCTGGAGGGGCTCGGGCTGCCCGACGAGCCGTTCCGCACGGGCGAGTCTGCGATCATCAATGTTGGGGCCGACTACGAGATTCACAGCGTGGAGCGCATCCGCACGGTCACCTGAAGGTAACGATTGGCGATCAACGAATGGATAGTTCACCTCCTGTTCACCTCTTCGGACTCACCCCGTCACGTGACCTGCCTAGTTTCGCGAGTGCAGGACCCCCTGAGGTTCTGACAAGAGCTCCACGGGGGAGCACACACTCGACCCACGAAGGATGAATCGTGACGATGAACCAGTTCGCCAAGCTGGCCACCCTGGCCGCCGCTGGCACGCTCGCTCTGACCGCCTGCAACAGCGGCGGCAACACCACCGGCGGCGACACCACCGGTGGCAAGTCTGAGGCTGCCAGCGCCTACGCCTGCCCCACCGGCAAGCTGTCGGCCGAGGGTTCGTCGGCTCAGAAGAACGCCATCGACGAGACCTCGGCCGCCTACGGCGAGGAGTGCAAGGGCAAGGCCACCGTCGAATACAACCCGACCGGTTCGGGCGCCGGCATCAAGGCCTTCTACAACAAGCTCGTCGACTTCGCCGGTTCCGACTCGGCGCTGAAGACCACCGAGAAGGACGGCATCGTCGAGGCCGACAAGGCCAAGGAGCGCTGCGAGGGCAACCCGGCCTGGAACCTCCCGATGGTCGTCGGCCCCGTCGCCATCGCCTACAACGTCGACGGCGTCGAGAAGCTCGTGCTGACCCCGCAGGTCCTCGCGAAGATCTTCGATGGCACCATCACCAAGTGGAACGCCCCCGAGATCCAGCAGATCAACAACGGCGCCACGCTGCCCGACGCCAACATCACGGTCTTCTTCCGCTCCGACGAGTCGGGCACCACCGAGAACGTGACCAACTACCTCAACAAGGCCGCCGGCGACGCCGGTTGGGCCAAGGACAAGGTCTCGAAGTCCTGGAAGGGCAAGGGCGAGGGCAAGCAGAAGTCCTCCGGCGTCGCCGAGGGTGTCAAGGCCACGAAGAACTCCATCTCCTACATGGAGCTCTCCTACGCCAAGGACAACCAGCTCAAGATGGCCCAGATCGACAACGGCGCGGGCCCCGTCGAGCTGAACGGCGCGAACGTGTCGAAGGCCATCGCCGAATCGAAGATCGCGGGCCAGGACCACGACCTCAAGCTCGAGTTGAAGTACGCGGGCACCGGTGCCGGCGCCTACCCGATCAACCTTGTCACCTACGAGATCGTCTGCTCGAAGGGCCTGCCCGCCGAGAAGACCGCCCTGGTGAAGGACTACCTGACCTACATGTCCTCCACCGAGCAGCAGAAGGCGCTCGAGGAGATCGGCTACGCGCCGCTTCCCGCCGACCTCCAGAAGAAGGTCCAGGAAGCCGTCAAGGCCATCCAGTGACCTCGGCTCTCTGAGCTTCACACAAAGACTGCAGACAGTGGTTGGCCTTCCCGCTCTCCAGCGGGAAGGCCGCACCCTTATCAGGGAGAAACATGTCCAACACCGATGACTTCGGCCAGCCGCTGAAGGACCAGCCGGAGGGTGCACGCAACGCCTTCGGCCAGCCGGTGCCCGACGACCCGACGATGTCCCCCGTCGCCGTCGCGGGCAAGGATGGCGCCGATCCTGCCGTGGCACCCCCGGTCCCCCAAGTCCAGTCCCGGGCCCAGGCCAACGCCGACCCGTCCCCCGTCACCGACGAGCCGGCCACCGGCAAGGTCCAGCTCGCCAAGGTCGGCAAGGCCGGCGACAAGGTCTTCCTGGGCCTGTCGTGGGCCGCGGCGATCATCATCGTCTCGGTCGTCGCCTTCGTGGGCATCTTCCTCGTGATGATGGCCGCCCCGAGCCTCGCCCAGAACGACGCCAACTTCCTCACCTCGCGTGAGTGGAACGTCGGCGGCGAGCGCCTCGCGTTCGGCATCGCCGGCCTGTTGTGGACCACGGTCCTCACGTCGGTCGTCGCGATGATCATCGCCGTGCCGATCGCGGTCGGCTGCGCGCTGCTCATCACGATGTTCCTGCCGAAGCGCCTCGCGAGCCCGTTCGGCTTCGTCATCGAGCTCCTCGCCGCCGTCCCTTCGATCATCTTCGGCCTGTGGGGCATCAAGGTGCTCGCCCCCTTCCTCAACCCGATGACGATCTGGCTCCAGCACACGTTCGGCTGGTTCCCCCTGCTCGGCGAGGGTCTGTCGTCGACCGGCACCGCGTTCGTGGCCTCGGTCGTGCTGGCCATCATGATCCTGCCGATCGTGACGTCTATGTCCCGCGACGTGTTCGCCCAGACCCCGCGCGACCACATCGAGGCCGCGCTCGCCCTGGGCGCCACCAAGTGGGAGGTCATCAAGACCGCCGTCTTCCCGTACGGCCGCTCCGGCGTCATCTCCGCCTCGATGCTCGGCCTCGGCCGCGCGCTCGGCGAGACGGTCGCCGTGATGATCATCCTCGCCCAGGAGGCGGCGGGCTCGAAGTTCAACCCGTCGCTGTTCGCCGGCGGTGAGACCTTCGCCTCGAAGATCGCCAACAACGCCCCCGAGTTCGACACGCCGTCGAAGACGGGCGCGTACATCGCCGCGGGCCTGGTCCTGTTCATCGTCACCTTCGTGGTGAACGCGACCGCCCGCATGATCGCCGACAGCGGAAAGGTGAAGTCGTGAGCACCGCAACCACCACCATGGAGCCGGCGGGCGAGTCGCGCGTCCAGCTCAAGCGTCCCTCGGGCGCACGCACCGTCAAGAACACGCTGACCACGGTCTTCGTGTACGCCTGCGGCGTGGCCGCGCTCATCCCGCTGGTCTGGATCCTCTTCTCGGTCATCGGCCTGGGCCTCCCGGTCATCCTGAACGCCGACTGGTGGACCAAAGATCTGACGGGCATCACGTTCCGCCGTGCGGGTGGCGGTGCGCTCCACGCGATCATCGGCACCCTCGAGATCGGGCTGATCTGCGCGGTCGTGGCAGTGCCGATCGCCATGCTCGGCGCGATCTTTCTCATCGAGTACGCGCGAGGCACCAAGATGGCCCGCGTCGTCTCGTTCATGGTCGACATCCTGTCGGGCATCCCGTCGATCGTCGCCGCGCTCTTCGTGTACGCCCTGTTCATCACCATCCTGGGTCAGGGCCGCTCGGCGCTGGCTGCCGCGATGGCGCTCGTGCTCCTCATGCTCCCGGTCGTTCTCCGCTCGACCGAGGAGATGCTGAAGCTCGTGCCGGACAGCCTCCGCGAGGCCTCGTACGCCCTGGGCGTGCCGAAGTGGAAGACCATCATGCGTGTGGTCATCCCCACGGCCTTCTCCGGCATCGCGACCGGCGTGATCCTTGGTCTGGCCCGCGTCATGGGTGAGACCGCCCCGCTGCTCATCCTCGTGGGCTACGCCCAGGGCATGAACACCGACCCGAACAGCAGCGTCATGGGTACGCTTCCGACGATGATCAACGACGGACGCGCCCAGGCCGAGCAGATGCCGGGCTACGCCCGCGTCTGGGGTGCCGCTCTCACGCTGATCATCATCGTCATGGGCCTGAACATTCTCGCCCGGTTCCTTGCCAATGTCGGCAAGGTCAAGAACAAATAAGGACTTCGTAGACATGGCAAAGCGCATCGATGTAGAGAACCTGAACATCTACTACGGCAAGTTCCACGCCGTCGACTCGGTCTCGTTGACGGTCCAGCCGCGCACCGTGACTGCCTTCATCGGCCCGTCGGGCTGCGGCAAGTCCACCGTGCTCCGCACGCTCAACCGCATGCACGAGGTCATCCCCGGCGCCTACTGCGAGGGCTCGGTCAAGATCGACGGCGTCGACCTGTACGGCCCGGGCGTCGACCCGGTGGCTGTCCGCCGCCTCGTCGGCATGGTGTTCCAGCGCCCGAACCCGTTCCCGTCGATGTCGATCTACGACAACGTCATCTCGGGTTTGAAGCTCAACGGCGTGAAGGACAAGAAGGTCCTCGACGAGACCGTCGAGCGCGCCCTCAAGGGCGCCAACCTCTGGGAAGAGGTCAAGGACCGCCTCGACAAGGCCGGCATCGGTTTGTCGGGTGGCCAGCAGCAGCGTCTGTGCATCGCCCGCGCCATCGCGGTGGAGCCGCAGGTCCTGCTCATGGACGAGCCGTGCTCGGCCCTGGACCCGATCTCGACGCTCGCCATCGAGGACCTCATCCAGGAACTCAAGGAGAAGTTCACCGTCGTCATCGTGACCCACAACATGCAGCAGGCCTCGCGTGTGTCCGACCAGACGGCGTTCTTCAACCTCGCTGCGACAGGAAAGCCCGGCCAGCTGGTGGAGATCGGCCCGACCGAGAAGATCTTCTCGAACCCCGAGCAGAAGGCCACCGAGGACTACATCACCGGCAAGTTCGGCTGATCGTCCCTCGTTCGCCTCAGGAGCGCCCCCCACCGCTCGCGGTGGGGGGCGCTCCTCGTCGTCGCGGGTGGCGCGGTCAGCGCTTCTTCGACGTGGTGCCCGCCTTCGAGCCGGTGCCCGACTTCGAGCCGGTGCCCGACTTCGAGCCGGTGCCCGACTTCGAGCCGGTGCCCGAGCGCGTACTGGTCTTTCCACACCCAGGGTCACCTCGGGGTTCCCCCTGACCGACCGGACAGGGTTCGGCAACCTACACTGTCCGCGTGAGCGAACCCGGTTGGTACCCAGATCCGGGCGGCCACAAGGGCATGTTCCGCTACTGGGACGGCTCGAGGTGGTCGCCGAACGTCTCGCCGTCGCCCGGCGGCACGCCTCCCACGCCCGCAGGCGGCGGTGGGTTCGACCCGACGCGCCCGCTCACGCCCACGACCCAGACGGGGCCGCGCCTGCAGCCCGGGGCCGTCCCGCCGGGGCGGGCTGCCGGCATGCCACCGGGTGCTGGCGGCGGTGGTGGACGGCGCCTGTGGTGGGTCGCCGGCATCGCTGCGGCCGTCGTCCTCGTCGTCGTGCTCGCGCTGGCTGTCCGCGGCGGCATGGGGACGATCGCCGGCGGCAAGAAGACCACCCCCGGGGTCGTCGGCCAGCGTGACGTCTGCCCGCGCATCACGGCAGCGCCGACGGCGCCCGGCAAGGGCACCTCTCGCGACGGCCGCGTGTTCGGCGGCAAGCTGTCCTACCCGCTGCTGCCGCCGCCGTGGAGCGCGCCGTCGCCGGACTCCCGCGTACCCTTCGGGCGCGAGGTCGCCACCCAGTCGGTGAACGTCGAGCGCAACACCGACCCGCGCTACGACTGGGATTCCTGGGTCGCGTCGGTGCTCGTGGCCGAGCTCGTGGCCGGGGACGGCTTCTACGAGCCCAAGCAGGGTGCCGAGATCGTCGTGAAGTGCGTGGTGGGCGCGTTCTACGGCAACTCCAAGGTCGACCGCAACGACACCGTGAACCGTGCCGAGAAGGTGCAGGGGCGCGACGCGTGGCTGATCGAGTCCCACCTCTCGTTCGACGTGCCGGGGCTGAACACCAAGGGCGAGCTCCTCGTCGTCCTCATCGTCGCCACCGGGGAGGGCGAGGCAAGCCTCTACTACGCGTCGATCCCCGACACGGCCCGCCAGTGGGAGGCCCCCGCCCGCCAGGCCATGTCCGATCTGCGGGTCGAGGGCTGAGCCTTGCCCTCCGCGGGCTGGTATCCCGATCCGGGCCGCCAGCCCGGGCTGTACCGCTACTGGGACGGCCGGACGTGGACGGAGCGGACCACGCGTACGCCGGGCGCTCCCCTGCCCGCGCCCCCCGCTCCGCCGTCGGGTGGGGCGCGGCGTACGGGATGGATCGTCGCCGCGGTGGTCGTGGCCCTCGTCGCGGGAATCGCCGTCTGGCGCTCCTCGGCGGGCGGTGGCGGTCCGCTGGTCGGGCCGCCGACGGTGAAGCCCACGCCGCGCGAAGTGTGCCCGAAGCCGGGCATGCCCAGACCGGTCACCGTGGAGAACGGCCGCGTACGCGCCGGCCGCCTGACCTACCCGGTGGCGCCGCCGCCGTTCCTGGGTCCCCGGCTCGACAATCGCATCCCATACGCCGTAGCAGCCGGCAACCAGGAGGTCGTGACGCAGCACGACTACCAGCCCGGCTACAACTGGTATGCCAACATCATCAGCGCCGAGCTCCAGGCCGGGGACGGGTTCTATGCACCGAAACAGGGTGCCGAGATCATCGCGACGTGCTTCGGCCGGCTCTACATGGACGCCAAGCTGACCCGCAACGGCCGGGTCAGCCGCGCCCTGACGATCGACGGACACGACGCCTGGCTGCTGGAGACCGACCTCGGCTTCACGATCACCGGTCTCAGGGCGAAGAGCGAGCGGGCCATCATCGTGGTCGTGGCCACCGGCGAGGGCGAGTCGAGCCTGTTCATGGCGTCCATCCCGGAGGACGCGAAGGAGCACGAGGCGGCGGCCCGCCAGGCCATGGAAGGCCTGCGCGTCGGCTGATCAGCGCGTGCAGGTGCCGGCAGCGCCCCGCGCCGCCTTGTACGCGACCACGCGGGCGGCGGCCTCGTCGACGAGCTTCGCGAACGCCGGGTCGGAAATGGCACGCTCGCGTACGGCCTTCACCATGGCGGGCTGGATCGACGGGTCGCCGTTGATGACGACGTCACCGCCCGCGGCGACGAAGCGTACGGCGCGCTCCCCCGGCGACAGGAACGCGACCTGCTTGGCCGCGCCCATGTCGTCGGAGATCACGACACCGTCGAAGCCAAGGTCTCCGCGGATCATGTCGCCGATGACGGCCTTGGAGAAGGTGGCGGGCGTCCCGGGGTCGATCCGGCTGTAGATCGCGGTCGAGACCATGACCATGTCGGCGCCCGCGGCCACCCCCTCGCGGAACGGGGCGAGCGCGACGTCGTCGCGCGTCGTGGTCGTGTCGGTCACGTTCGCCGCCAGGTCGGTGTTGCCCTTGACGCGGCCGAGGTTCGGGAAGTGCTTGACCGAGGTGGCGATCCCGGCGGCGTCCATGCCGCGGATGAACGCGTTGGTCTTGGGGGTGACCTTGTCGGGGGTGGCACCGTAGCCGCGCTTCAGCGCACCGATCGGGTCGTTGGCCGAGCCGATGTCGCCGGGCACGACATCGGTGACGGGCGCCAGGTTGACGTCGATGCCGGCCTGCTTGAGGTCGTCGCCCCACTTCTGGGCGGCGGCCTGCAGCCCCGCGTCGTCCATCTTCGCCTGGTCGAGGGCGCTGGGGATCGTCGCGAAGCCGTCACCCCTGAGGCGCTGGACCATGCCGCCCTCCTGGTCGGCGGCGACCAGGACGCGTACGCCCCGGGGGCTGACCGCCGCGGCACGCACGTCGTCGGCGATCTTCTTGACTCCGGAGCGGCCGGCGGTGGTGTTCTCCAGCAGGATGACCTGGCCCGTGCGGGTGTCGGCGAGCATCCTGCGATAGGTCGCGTCGACCGGGGAGGTGGCGGGCTTGCCGACCATGAACAGCTGGCCGACGCGCTCCTCGCGCGTCATCGCGCCCACCAGCGACGCGCACGACGGCTGCGTGGGGGTGGGTGAGGGCGTCGGGGATCCAGCGGTCGACGTCACCGGCGCGGGCGCGGAATGGGAGGCTGGCCCGGTGGGCGCCTGCGCCGGCGTACCGCACGCGGCGACGGGGACGACGGCGAGCAGGGGCAGCAGTCGGGTACGCACCCGGCCACCCTAGGCGACGCCTTCGCGCGCAGGTCAGATCGGCCTCGCGTCACCCTCCAACGGGAGCGCGAGCAGCGCGTTCTCGACGACCTCGGTGAGCGCCGGGTGGATCCAGTACTGGCCGCGGGCCACGTCCTTGACCGGCGTGCCGAGCGCCATGGCCTGCACGAGCGGCTGGATGAGCATCGACGCCTCGGGGCCGATGATGTGGGCACCGAGAAGGGTCCCGTCGGGCGAGGCGAGCACCTTGCAGAAGTGGTCGGTGTCCTCCAGCGCCCAGCCGTAGGCGACGGACCCGAAGTCCTGGACGGCCCGCACGTAGGGGATCTTGGCGGCTCGGAGCTCCTGCTCGGTGGCGCCGACCGCCGAGATCTGCGGATGGCTGAAAACCGCGTGCGGGACGGCGTAGTGGTTCGCGGCGATCATGGCGTCGGGGTTGAGCAGGTTGTGCTGGACGACGCGGGTCTCGTGGTTGGCGACGTGCTTGAGCTGCCACGGCGAGCTGACGTCGCCCATCGCGAACACGCCCTCGGCGGTGGTGCGCTGCTGGTCGTCGACCACGATGTAGCCGGCCTCGTCGACCTCGATCCCGGCGGCCTGGAGGTTCATCTCGTCGCCGTTGGGGATGCGGCCGGTGGCGTTGAGGACGACTTCGGCCGAGTACTCGTACTCGACACCCTCGGCGTCCTCGGTGACGACGACGACCTCGCCGGTCTCCTCGTCGTCCTCGAGCCGCACCAGCGTCTGGTCGAGGCGGACGGGGATGCGCCGGCCGACGAGTTCGGTGAAGCGTTCGGAGACGTCCTCGTCCTCGCGGCGCAGCAGGTGGCTCGAGCGGTTGATGAGCGTCACCTTCGTGCCGTAGGCCGAGAAGATGTAGGCCATCTCGGCGGCGACGAAGCCACCGCCGAGGATGATCATCGTCTTCGGCAGCTCGGGCAGCCGCATGACGGTGTCGGAGGTGTGGACGACGACGTCGTCGGCGCCCGGCACGTCGAGCGGACGCGGGCGCGAGCCGGCGGCGATGACCACGCGGTCGGCGGTGATCTTGCCGCCGGCGACGCCGAGCTGGCGGGGTCCGGTGAAGCGGGCGTGGCCGTCGATGACGGTGATGTGGGGGTTGCGCTCGCGCCAGTCACGGCCCGACTCGGAGATCAAGTCGATGCGCCCGAAGATCCGGTCGCGCACGGCCTCGAAGTCGACGTGGCCGCGCTGCATCGTCACGCCCAGACGCGCCGCCTCGAGGTGGGCCGTCGCCAGGTCGGCGGGGTGGACGAACATCTTGGTGGGGATGCAGCCCACGTTGAGACACGTGCCACCGAACTTCCCCTCGATGCCGCGGTCGACCAGCGCGATCTTCAGGTTTTCGAACCGCTCGTCGAGCAGCGAGTTCCCCGAGCCGGAACCGATGACGATCAGGTCATAGTGAGGAAGGGCGTCGTCCATGGCCGCAATCCTTTCACGGCCCCACCTCGCGCTCCGAGCAGACCCGTGGATGAGCTCGGCGCGGAGAGCGGCCTCGGACCACACCGCGGGCGTGCCGAATCATCACAAAGTTTCCCCGAGGGGGCCCAGATCCAATCGCTCGAGCCAACTTCTTGCTGATCTGGCACGCCGCTCGCCCGGAGCCCGGGGTTGTGCGCGGAGGGATCAGGCCAGGTGGGAGGCGTACGGGCCCACCGCGGGACCCCATTCGAGGATCCGCATGTCGGTGACGACCGACTCGACCTGGAACGGGTCGCCCTTCAGCAGCTCGGCCAGACCCTCCTTGGACTCGTGGCGGAACACGAGCAGGCCACCCGGCTCCTCGGCGGGGGCGTAGGCGCCGGCCACCAGGCAGATGCCGTCCTCGGCGAGACGGCCGAGGAACTCGCGGTGGGCGGGGCGGACCTCTTGGCGGCGGTCGGCGTCGTCGATGTAGGTGTAGTGCACGGCGTACGTGGGCATGGGCACAGTCTGCCACCGCCACGGCTTCGGGCTCCAAGGAGATCACCGATAGTGTCGAGGTCATGAGCGAGGAGCGTTTCGACCTGCACGGCACGGCTCTGGTGACGGGAGCCTCGGGTGGCCTCGGGGAGGCGTACGCGGAGTTCTTGGCCCGCAGCGGCCTCGACATCGTCCTCACCGCGCGTTCCACCGACAAGCTCGAGGCGCTGGCGAACCAGCTGCGTGAGCGCCACAACCGCGTGGTGACGGTCCTCCCCTGCGACCTGACCGACCGGGCCTCCCGGGAGAAGCTCGTCGCCGACCTGTCCGCGCGCGCGCTGACCGTCGACGTGCTGGTCAACAACGCGGGCTTCGGCACGTGGGGCGGCTTCGCCGACATCGAGACCGAGCGCGTGCTCGACGAGGTCGAGGTCAACGTCGCCGCACTGACCCATCTGACCCGGCTGCTGCTGCCGGCGATGCGCGAGCGGAGGTACGGCGTGGTCGTCAACATCGCCTCCACCGCAGCGTTCCAGCCGATCCCCGACATGGCGGTGTACGCGGCGACGAAGGCGTACGTCCTGAGCCTGTCGCAGGCGCTGTGGTCAGAGAACCTGGAGCACGGCGTACGGGTCATCGGCGTGTGCCCCGGCCCGACCGACACAGCGTTCTTCGACAACGCCCGCGCGACCGATGCGATGACGCAGCGGCGCACGCCGGAGCAGGTCGTGCGCACGACCGTCCAGGCGCTGAACCGCAACGAACCATACGTCATCGACGGCGCCGCGAACGCACTGCTGGCGCAGGTGTCGAAGCGGTCCCCGATCAAGGTCGCCCTCCCCGTGGCACGACGGTACGCGGCCCCGCGGACCCCGAGGCCCTGAGCCCGGCGTCTCGGATCCGGGACACACCCACGGGGCACGTTGGTCGTGCCGACCGCGCCCGGCACCATGGCCCGCATGGTCGAGAACGCGCATCGGAAGGTTGAGGTCGGGGTGGGGCCGCTGGCCCCCGAGGACGTGGTGCTGGTGGCGCGCGGGGGCGCACCGGTCCGCCTGACAGAGGAGGCACTGGCGGGGATCGCGGCCACGCGTACCCGAATCGAGGAGCTCGCCGCCGCGTCCCGCCCGGTCTACGGCGTCTCGACCGGCTTCGGGGCGCTGGCCACACGCCACATCCCGGCCGAGCTGCGCACCCAGCTGCAGCAGTCGCTCGTCCGTTCGCACGCCGCCGGCTCCGGCCCGGAGGTCGAGCGCGAGGTCGTCCGTGCCCTGATGCTGCTCCGGCTGTCGACGCTGGCCACGGGCCGGACCGGCGTACGCCCGATCGTCGCCGAGACGTACGCCGCGCTGCTGAACGCCGACATCACGCCAGTGGTCCATGAGTACGGGTCGCTGGGCTGCTCGGGCGACCTGGCACCGCTGGCCCACTGCGCTCTGGCCGTCATGGGCGAGGGCGTGGTCCGCGACGCGTCCGGGGAGCGGGTGGGGGCCGCCACGGCGCTGGCCGCCGCCGGCATCGAACCGGTGACACTGGCCGAGAAGGAGGGCCTGGCGCTCATCAACGGCACCGACGGCATGCTCGGCATGCTCGTGCTCGCCTGCCACGACCTCGGCCGCCTGTTCACCCTCGCCGACGTCGTCGCCGCGATGAGCGTCGAGGCGATCATGGGCACCGACAAGGTGTTCGCCGCCGACCTGCAGGCGCTCCGCCCCCAGCCGGGTCAGGCGCTCGCCGCCGCGAACATGGCGACGATGCTCGCCGGTTCGCCGATCGTCGCCAGCCACGACCGCGACGACTGCCCGATCGTGCAGGACGCGTACTCGCTGCGGTGCGCCCCGCAGGTCGCCGGCGCCGGACGCGACACCCTCGAGCACGCACGCCGCGTCGCCGGGTACGAGCTCGCCGCCGCCGTCGACAACCCCGTCGTCGCCCTCGATGGCCGGGTCTCCTCGAACGGCAACTTCCACGGTGCGCCCGTGGCGTACGCCCTGGACTTCCTCGCGATCGCCGCCGCCGACCTGGCCTCGATCTCGGAGCGCCGCACCGACCGGTTCCTCGACGCGAAGCGCTCGCAGGGACTGCCGCCGTTCCTCGCCGACGACCCGGGCGTCGATTCGGGCCACATGATCCTGCAGTACACGCAGGCTGGCATCGTCTCCGAGCTGAAGCGCCTCGCCGCGCCGGCGTCGGTCGACACGATCCCGAGCTCGGCGATGCAGGAGGACCACGTGTCGATGGGCTGGTCTGCGGCCCGCAAGCTGCGGCGCGCCATCGATGGGCTCACCCGCGTGCTGGCCTGCGAGGCGCTGACGGCCGCCCGCGCGCTCGACCTGCGCGAGGCCCGGGGGCTCCAGACGGGCCGGGCGACCGGGGCGGTCCGCGACCGCATCCGCGACGAGGTCCCCGGCCCGGGCCCCGACCGCTTCCTGGCCCCCGAGATGGAGGCCGTCGTCCGCATGGCCGCCGGTGGCGACCTCGTGCGCGCCGCCGAGGCCGTCACGGGCCGCCTGCACTGACCGTCAGCGGCGGCCCTGGATCCGGCGGGTGATCTCGTCGGCCCCGCGCCGCAGCGCCTCGGCGACCTCTTCGGGCTCACGGGTCAGGACGCGCGAGCGCCACGTCGCCGACAGCGCCGCGAGGGGCTGCTCGTGCAGGTCGAAGATCGCCACGCCCGCCGACCGCAGGCCCGCGGCGACCAGCTCGACCTCCTCCGACCAGCCGCGGTCGCGCTCGGCCGCCAGCTCGCGGACCAGCTCCGCGTACGACCTGGGGCCGCGACCCGTGCGGGACACGAAGTCGCCGGGGCGCGCGTACAGGGCCTTGACCTGCGGGGCGTCCATCCGGGCGAGGATCGAGCGCCCGTTCGCGGTCAGGTGGGCCGGCAGGAGGACGCCGATCGCCGTGACGAGGTCGGGCTCGGCGTCACTGACCTGACGCGGCGACTCCTTCAGCAGGTACATGGTGTTCGCACCGCGCAGGATGCCGAGGTGGACGGTGATGCCGACCTCGTCGGCGACGCGGCGCATCACGGGCCGCGAGACCCGCTCGAGCTGTTCGTGGACCGTGTACGCCGACGCCAGCCGGAACGCCGCAGCCCCCAGCGCGTAGCCGCGCGCCTCGGGCACGTAGACGACGAACCCGCGGTCCACCAGCACGGTGAGGATGTGGTAGGCCGACGAGCGCGGCAGGCCCAGCTCGCGGACCAGCGTCGCCACGGGAACGGTGCCCGCCCGTGCCGACAGGAACGTCAGGATGTCGAGCGCACGGCCGACCGCGGGCGAGGTGCTGGTCTCGGGCATGGTCCTCCTGTCGTGGTGGGGGTCCTCGTCCTGGCGCAGGCGGCCTCGCTCGCGGAGCGGGCCGAGCCACCTGCCCTCCGAGCGAGCGCCAGCGCGACGAGGAGCTCCGGCGTCTCGGATACCAGATCACCCTAACCCGGGGCGTGACGCCGCGTACGCCCCCGCGCAGGCTGGTCCCAATCGGCAGATGCGAAGGAGCAGACATGTCCCACGACTTCACCAAGGGCCACCGCCCGGTCACCGCCCCGCGGGGGCTCGAGAAGACCGCCCAGACGTGGCAGGCCGAGGGCGCGATGCGCATGCTCATGAACAACCTCGACCCGGAAGTCGCTGAACACCCCGACGCGCTCGTCGTCTATGGCGGCACCGGCCGCGCCGCCCGGTCCTGGGACGCGTTCGACGCGATCGTCCGCACCCTGAAGACGCTCGCCCCCGACGAGACTCTGCTGGTGCAGTCGGGCAAGCCGGTCGGCGTCTTCCGTACGCACGAGTGGGCGCCGCGCGTGCTCATCGCCAACTCCAACCTCGTCGGCGACTGGGCGAACTGGGAGTTCTTCCGCGAGCTCGAGGCCGAGGGCTTGATGATGTACGGCCAGATGACGGCCGGCTCGTGGATCTACATCGGCACGCAGGGCATCCTGCAGGGCACCTACGAGACCTTCGGCGCGGTGGCCCGCAAGCGGTTCGGCGGGACGCTCGCCGGCACGATCACCCTCACCGCCGGCCTCGGCGGCATGGGCGGCGCACAGCCGCTCGCCGTCACGATGAACGAGGGCGTGGCGATCTGTGTCGACTGCGACGAGACCCGCATCGACCGCCGCATCGAGCACCGCTACCTCGACGTGAAGGCCCGCGACCTCGACCACGCGCTCGAGCTGGCCATCGAGGCCCGCGACGCGAAGAAACCGCTGTCGATCGGTCTGCTCGGCAACGCCGCCCACGTGTTCCCCGAGCTGCTGCGCCGTGAGGCCCCCATCGACATCGTCACCGACCAGACGTCGGCGCACGACCCGCTGTCGTACCTCCCGCTCGACTACGACTTCGACGACATGGGCGAGCGCGCCAAGGACGACCCGTCGACGTTCACAAAGGCCGCCCGCGAGTCGATGGCCAAGCACGTGGAGGCGATGGTCGGCTTCCAAGACCGCGGCGCCGAGGTGTTCGACTACGGCAACTCCATCCGCGACGAGGCCCGCAAGGCCGGCTATGAGCGCGCCTTCGAGTTCCCGGGCTTCGTCCCGGCCTACATCCGCCCGCTGTTCGAGGAGGGCCTCGGCCCGTTCCGCTGGGCCGCGCTGTCTGGCGATCCCGAGGACATCAGGAAGACCGACCAGGCGATCCTCGAGCTGTTCCCCGAGAACGAGCACCTGCGCCGCTGGATCACCATGGCCGAGGAGCGCGTCGCCTACCAGGGCCTGCCCGCGCGCATCTGCTGGCTCGGCTACGGCGAGCGCCACCGCGCCGGCCTGAAGTTCAACGAGATGGTCGCCAACGGCGAGATCGGCCCCATCGCGATCGGCCGCGACCACCTCGACTCCGGTTCGGTCGCGAGCCCCTACCGCGAGACCGAGGGCATGAAGGACGGCACCGACGCGGTCGCGGACTGGCCCCTGCTCAACGCGCTGGTCAACACCTCTTCGGGCGCCAGCTGGGTCTCGATCCACCACGGCGGTGGTGTCGGCATCGGCCGCTCCATCCACGCCGGTCAGGTCTGCGTCGCCGACGGCACCGAGCTCGCCGGCCAGAAGATCGAGCGCGTGCTCACCAACGATCCGGGCATGGGCGTCATCCGCCACGCCGACGCCGGATACGAGCACGCCAACCAGGTCGCCCGCGAGCGCGGTGTACGCGTCCCGATGATGGAGGACTGATGCCCACCGATCTCCCCGGTGAGTCGAAGAGTGGTCTCCGAGCGAGCGCCAGCGAGACGAAGAGCATCCTCGTCGACCGCATCGGCCACCTCGTCACCAACGACCCGTCGCTCGGCGAGGGCCCGCTCGGGGTGCTCGCCGACGCGGCGGTGGTCGTCGAGGGCGACCGCATCGCCTGGGTGGGACCGCGCACGAAGGCCCCCGACTGCGACGAGCGGGTGGACGCCGACGGACGCGCGGTGATCCCCGGCTTCGTCGAGTCGCACTCCCACCTGGTGTTCGCGGGCGAGCGCGCCGAGGAGTTCGCGGCACGCATGTCGGGCGAGAAGTACGCCGCGGGCGGCATCCGCACGACCCTGGCGAAGACGCGCGCGGCCAGCGACGACGAGCTGCACGCCAACGTCGCCCGGCTCGTCGCGGAGTCGCTGCGGCAGGGCACGACGACGATCGAGTCGAAGTCGGGCTACGACCAGACGACCGCGGGCGAGCTGCGGTCGTTGGAGATCGCGGCGGCCCACTGCGACACCACCACGCTGCTGGCGGCGCACGTGTGTCCCCCCGAGTTCGAGGGCCGCCAGGACGACTACGTCCGCATGGTCGTCGACGAGATGGTGCCGACCTGCGCCCCGCACGCGCAGTGGATCGACGTGTTCTGCGAGCGCGGGGCGTTCGACCCCGACCAGACACGCACGATCCTGTCAGCCGGGAGGGCGGCCGGTCTCGGCGTACGCGTCCACGGCAACCAGCTGTCGCAGGGCCAGGGCGTCCAGATCGCCGTCGAGCTCGGCGCCGCCTCGGTCGACCACGTGTGCCACACCGACGACGACGACATCGAGGCGCTGGCAGCCTCCGACACCGTCGCGACGGTGCTGCCGGGCGCGGACTTCTCCACCCGCAACAAGTACCCCGACGCACGGCGCATGCTTGACGCGGGCGTGACGCTGGCGCTCGGCGCCGACTGCAACCCGGGCACGAGCTACACGACGTCGATCCCGTTCTGCCTCGCAGTCGCCGTGCGTGACCTGCACATGACGCCCGACGAGGCGCTGTGGGCAGCGACCGCCGGGGGGGCGCGGGCCCTGCAGCGCGACGACGTCGGTGTCGTCTCCGCTGGCAGGCTCGCCGACCTGGCGTTCCTCGACGCCGACTCGCACCTCCACCTGGCCTACCGGCCGGGCGTCCCGCTCGTCTCGCGCGTGATGCGGGCGGGGAGGATGGTCGCGTGACACCCCTCCTCGACGGCATCGACCGCTCCCCCGCACCCTGGACCGGCCGCGACGACGGCCCCGGTGCCGAGCACGCCCGCTGGTGGTCGACGATCACGCTCGAGCGCCAGCAGGATGAGGAACCTGATTCCTCCCGCTCTCCGAGCGAGGCCGCCCGCTGCCGGGACGAGGAGCGCTCGCGCATCGCCCTCATCGGCTTCGCCTGCCATGAGGGCGTACGCCGGAACCTCGGTCGCCTCGGCGCGGCTGAGGGTCCGGCGGCGATCCGCGGTGCGCTGGGTTCGCTCTCCGCGCCGACGAACCCGGTGGAGCTGATCGACCACGGCGACGTCGTCGTGACCGACGACGACCTCGAGGGTGGCCACGACCGGCTGGGGCGCGCCGTGGCGGCGTCGCTCGACGCCGGCGAGCTGCCGGTCGTGCTGGGTGGTGGCCACGAGGTCGCGTACGGCACCTATCGCGGTGTGGCCGCCAGCCACTGCACGGGCGAGGGTGTGCGGCACGGCGTCTTCAACGTCGACGCCCACTTCGACCTCCGCCGCGCGGACCGGCCGAGCTCGGGCACGCCGTTCCTGCAGATGTTCGACGACCAGCGCGCGGCCGGCAGGCCGTTCGTCTACTCGGTGGCGGGCATCTCCCCGGCCAACAACACCCGGGTGCTGTTCGACACGGCCGCCGAGCTGGGCGTCGACGTGCTGCTGGAGGACGCGTGCACGCCGGATGGGTGCGACGCATTCGTCGACGCGTTTCTGGCGAGGACCGACGTGGCCCACCTGACGATCGACCTCGACGCCATGCCCGCCGCGGACGCCCCCGGTGTCAGTGCGCCAGCTGCGTTCGGCATCCCCGTCGCCGTCGTCCGGCGCATGTGCCGCCGCATCGCCGGCTCCGGGAAGCTCGTCGTTCTGGAGATCGCAGAGATGAACCCGACCCACGACATCGACGGACACACGGCGCGGCTCGCCGCCCGGCTCGTCGACGAGACCGTGCGGGCGCTCCCCCAGTGACCCCATCGCTCGGAGTGCGGGATCACCGTTCTTCGAGCGGAGGCCGCCCAAGGCCGAAGGAACGGAGCCACCCCAGCGATGCGCACAGTGCCGGGCGCGCCGAGATTCGGGCCGGGGCGTACGCTCAGCCCGCCGGCGCCCAGCCGCGTGACGACGGCCTGCTCCTCGTCGACCTCGCACGACACGAAGTTCGTGTGCGTCGGCTGGCTCGGACGCTGGCAGCGCCAGCACCGCGACGAGTACGCCGCCCTGTGCAGGAAGCGCTGATCAGGTACGCGCCAGCCAGCGTCGGTGCCACGTCCACAGGGCCCAGCCGACGAGCACGAACCCGAGGCTGGCCGCCGCGAGCTGGGTCAGCGACCCAGTCACCAGCGGTGAGACGAGCCCGGCCAGCGCGGCGTTGACGAGCAGTGACAGGAACGAGCCCATCGACGCGGCGGCGCCACGGAACCGCGGGAACAGGTCGAGCATGGCGAGTTGGGTGATCGGGAAGAACAGCTGGTTGCCGAACGCCATGACCATCGGCCCCAGCACCGGCCACGGCAGCGCGTCCACGCCGGTGGACATCAGTGCAAGGTTCATGGCTGCGGCGGACGCCGAGACGAGGAAGCCGATCCCGGCGAGCCTCGGGGCGGCGATCCGCCCCGCCAGCCGGCCGGACACGAACGCGCCCGAGATCATGCCGACGATCATCGGCACGAAGAAGATCCAGAAGTCCCGCTCCCCCTTGCCGAGCAGCGTGACCACGAAGATCGGCGCCGAGGCGATGTAGAGGAACTGGGCGGCGAACCCCAACGACGACGCGAATGCGATGCGCAGGAAGCTGCCGTGACGGACGACCTCGGTGAGGTTGCGAAACACCGGGGCGAGGCGCAGCGGCGTACGGTTGTCGGCCGGGTGGCTCTCCGGCAGCCACAGCGCGCAGGCGCACGTGAACAGGCCGTAGACGACCAGGAACCAGAAGATCACCGGCCAGCGCCCCAGGCCGAGCAGCAGGCCGCCGAGGATGGGCGCGATGGCCGGGGCGAGGCCGAAGATCATCGCGATGTGGCTCATGAGCCGCTGCGCCTCGGGTCCGGAGAACAGGTCGCGGACCATCGTGCGCGAGATGATCAGCCCGCCGGCGGCGGTGACGCCCTGCAGCGCACGGAACACCAGCAGCCAGCCCAGCGACGGCGCCAGCGCGCAGCCGACGGACGCGGCCGCGTACGCCAGGGTCGAGACGACCATCACGGGGCGCCGGCCCACGGCATCGGAGACCGGACCGAGGACGAGCCCGGCGAACGCGAATGCCAGCAGGTAGACCGACGTGATCTGCTGCAGCGCGGCGTCGTCGGCGCGCAGCTGGACACCGATCTGCGCGAACGCGGGGAAGACCGTGTCGGTGGTGAACGGCCCGTACATCGAGATCGCCGCGAGGGCGAACGTCACCCCGAGCCCGGCGCGGGCCGCGCGCTCGCTCACTTGGCGTACGAGTGGAGGCCCTGGACGAACAGGTTCACGCCGACGAAGTTCCACCAGAACACGAGCATGCCGATGATGGCGATGACGGCGGCGGGACGGCCCTTCCAGCCGGCGGTGGCCCGGGCGTGGAGGTACGCGGCATACACGACCCAGGTGATCAGCGACCAGGTCTCCTTGGGGTCCCAGCCCCAGTAGCGTCCCCACGCGTACTGCGCCCAGATGGCACCGGCGGCGATGACGAACGTGAACAGGGGGAACGCGAACGCGAGCGTGCGGTAAGCGAAGCGGTCCATCGCCTCCGACGACGGCGCCTTCGCGAGATAGCCGTTGACGACGCCGTCGGACTCGGCGCGCTGCTTGACCAGGTAGAGGATCGACGCCAGGCCGCCGAGGGTGAACGCGGCGCACGACACAGTCGCAGCAAGGATGTGGAACAGGAACCACACCGAGTGGAGCGCCGGGACCAGCGGGCCGACCTCGACGTAGAACACGGTGACAGCCAGACCCAGGCCGATGGTCGCCGCGAGCGTGACGGGCAGGCCGAGCCAGCGCATGTCCTTCACGATCGCCAGGAACAGATAGACGGCGATGACGAAAACCAGCGACGTGGTGGTGAACTCGTACATGTTGCCCCACGGCCAGCGCTGGGCGGCGACGCCGCGGCCCACGACGCCGGCGACGTGGCACACCAGGCCGACCATAGTGATGGCGATGCCGATGCGGCCCCACTTGTCGGTTCGCAGGCGGTCGGCGCCGGTCTCGGCCGACTCGACCTTCGGTGCGTCGTCGTCGACCTCGGCGGCAGGGGCACCCGCACCCACCAGGATGCGCCGGCGCCGCCTCGAGACCGTCGCGACGGCGTTGCGGGCCGAGGCCCACTCGCCCGCGTGGGCGAACAGCGCGAACATGTAGACCACCGCCGCCGACACCATGGCCAGCATCGAGTTCTCAGCCAGGAACCTCACGCGCGTCCGCCCTCCTCGGGAATGGTCATCGACTCATCTCATCTTCCCTCACTCAAGACGAAATCGCACTCCGGCAGGACGCTCAGCTCCCTTCGACCACTGCCTTCGCGATCCGTTCTCCGATGAGGAGGCTCGCCGTTGCCGCAGGGGACGGGGCGTTGAGCACATGAAGTTGCCGACCGCGGGCCTCGAGGACGAAGTCGTCCACGAGGTCGCCGCTCCGGCGAACCGCTTGGGCCCGCACGCCGGCGCCCGATCGCCGAAGGTCCTCAGCGCGCAGCTCCGGCAGCATCCGTTGCACCGCGCGCAGGAACAGGGGCGGCACGAGCGACCGCGATGCCTCCCCGATCCCGTTGACGAGGTGGCGCCTGGCGACGTCCCATGTGCCGGGGAACGACAGCGTCTGCCAGACGTCCCGCACGTCGACGTCCCTCCATCGGTATCCCTCCCGCGCCAACGCAAGCACGGCGTTGGGTCCCACGTGCACGTCGCCGCCGATCCCTCGGGTGAGGTGTACGCCGAGGAACGGCAGGGAGGGGTCGGGGACCGGATAGACGAGCCCCCGCACCAACCCGGCGCGCTCCGGTGTGAGCTCCCAGTACTCCCCGCGAAAGGGCACGATTCGCAGGTCTGGTCTCGCCCCGCCGTCGGCGCTGAGCCGGTCGGCCTGGAGCCCCGCGCAGTTGAGCACGCGGTCAGCCTCGATCGGGCCCGTGTCGGTGTGGACCACAGCGCAGTCCGCCCGTTCCTCGATCCGTCGTGCGGTGGTGGACAGCCGGATCTCGCCGCCGGCGGCCCGAATGAGCTCGCCGAGCGTGACGGCCAGGCCCGGGAAGTCGCAGACGCCGGTCGACGAGACCCAAAGGGCGCCGACGCACCGGACGTGGGGCTCCCGCTCGTGTGCCTCCTCGACAGAGATCGGCCGCACGGGGACCCCATTGCTCACGCCCCGCTCCGCCAGCGCGTTCATCCGCCCGAGCTCGTCAGGACGGACCGCCGCGATCATCTTGCCGGTCCGCCGGAAAGCAACACCGTGGTCCCCGCAGAACCTCTCGAGCTCGGTCGTGGCGCGCACGGCGAACTGCGCCTTGAGGCTCCCCGGCGGGTAGTAGAGCCCGGAGTGGACGACCCCGGAGTTGCGCCCCGACTGGTGCTGCGCGAGCGCGGACTCCTTCTCGCACACGACGACCTCTCGGCCCTGCTGGGACAGCGCCCATGCCGCCCCCAGCCCGACCAGGCCACCTCCGACGACAACGACGGGCCGAGTCATCGCGATTCTCCGGTCTTGAAGCCGTAGAGACGGCTGGGATTGTCCTCGCACACCGCACGCCGCTGCTCCGCGTCGGGGAGCCAGCGGTGGAGCCGGTCCAGAAGTCGGTCTGGACCCGGGTGCGGCAGCTGGAGGCCCACGTGTGGCCAGTCGCTCCCCCACAGGACGCGATCGGGGGCTGCGGCGACACAGGCCGCGACCCGTTCGGCGACGCGTTCCTCGTGTTCCTCCCACGCGCGGGCAAACCCCGGCTCGCCAGGGGTCGGCGCCTCGACCGGGTAGAGGCGGTCGAGACCCGAGAGAGTCACCCAGCAGCGCTCCGCCGCCAGAAGGTCCAGCAGGAGGGAGACCGCCGGTGAGTCGATCCCGTGGTCGGAGGGCACATAGCCCAGGTGGTCGATCACCACGGGCACCCCCGCCTCCCGCACCAGCTCCGGCAGGTCGGCGACCCACCGGCGCAGGTCCGTCCAGACCTCGATGTGCCACCCGAGCGGGCCCACCATCTCCGCGACGGCTCCAAGCGCCCCGACCGGGACCCCACCGGGATAGCCGTCCTGCACCCGGGTCGCCCGGACGCCGGCGTCGTGGAGCTCCTGGAGCCGCGCGGTCGGCGTACCGACGGGAACGCAGGCCACTCCGCGGAGCACATCGGGCCGCGCCCGCAGGGACGCCAGGAGCACTGCGTGATCGTCGGTACCGTACGCGCTCGGCTGCACCAGCACCCCACGGTCGCAGCCGAGCTCCGCCAGGTGCGCCGCGTGGTCCCAGACGTCCACCTGAGGAGGCGCATAGGCCGCGTCACCCACGGACGTCTGGGCAGCCCCCTTCGGGAGCGTGAAGGCGTGGCAGTGGTTGTCGATCACGATGCCACCTCCTCGCTCGCGCCATCCTGGTGCAGGTCACGTCCTCGGGTCTCCGGCAGGAGGAGGGCGGCAACGGCCAGCAGGGCGTACGCCCCTGTCGCGAAGCCAGCGATCGCGACGCCAATGCTCAGCTTTGCAGCCAGCATGCCGACGAGGTAGGGAAAGAGCGCTCCGATGCCGCGGCCGAAGTTGTAGGCGAATCCCTGCCCGGATCCGCGCAGCTCCGTGGGGAACTGCTCGGTGAAGAAGGCACCGATGCCGCTGAAGTAGGCACTAGAGAAGAAGCCCAGGGGGAAGCACAACACCGTGAACACGGCCCGGGGCATGTCGAGGAGCGTGAACGGCAGCACGACCACGACCGCGCCGACAGCGGTCAGGACGAGCGCCATGCGGCGCCCGATGCGGTCGGTCAACCAGGCCCCGAACAGGTAGCCCGCGAACGCGCCCGTGATGATGACGGCGAGCGTGCCGCCGAGTGCCATGACCTTGAGCCCTCGTGCCTCGGCCAGGAACTGGGGCAGCCAGGTGGTCAGCGCGTAGTAACCACCCTGCGCGCCCGTGGCCAGCAGCGAGCAGAGGATGGTCGTCTTGAGGATGCGGGGGCTGAAGATCCCACCCAGGGAGCTCTTCCGGGCGGGTGAGGTGCGCGCCTGCTGGGAGATCTCCGGTTCATGGACGTGGCGCCGCAGGAACACGACGAGCAGGGCGGGCGCGATCCCGAGAAAGAAGAGGATTCGCCACGCCCACTCGACCGGCGCGAAAGCCGTGACGATCAGGAAGGCGACCACCGCGAGGCCCCAGCCGACGGCCCAGCCCGACTGGACCGACCCCACTGCACGTCCGCGGTAGGCGGGCCGAACGGTTTCGCCGATCAGGACGGCGCCGGCGGCCCATTCGCCGCCAAATCCGAAGCCCATCAGTGCGCGGGCGATCAGGAGCTGGGTGGAGTCCTGCGCGAAGCCCGAGAGGGCCGTGAACACGCTGAACCAGAGCACGGTGAGCTGCAGTGTGCGGACACGGCCGATGCGATCGGAAAGGACGCCGGCCAGCCAACCGCCCACTGCCGAGGACAGCAGTGCCACGGTGGCGATCAGGCCAGCCTCGCCCTTGTCTCGGATGAAAGCGGTGGACAGGAGGACCGGAATGACGAGGCTGTACAGCTGGACGTCGAAGGCGTCAAGCGCCCAGCCAGCGAAGCAGCCCCAGAAGGTGTTCTTCTCTCCGCGGTCCATAGCCCGGAACCACGACTTCGGCTCCGCTTCACGACTCTGACTCATGACCCCCCCTTGATATGTAACATGTTACTGGGGGACCTAGGCTAGATCAGACGGTCACGGCCGTCAACGCCCGTCCGCGTGAGGGACGAAACCCTGCGACCAGGATCGAACCGTCTCCCCTCCCGACAGGCGCGCGATCAGCGCCTCCCCCGTGTTGACGAGGTGACGAGCCATGGATGCGGCGGCCGCTTCCTCGTCCCCGGCCTCGATCGCATCCGCCACGGCCCGATGCTCGTCCAGCAGGTCCTCCCAGGTTCGTCGCGAGCCGTGCGTGGACAGTCCCCGGCTGAAGACGGCGTCGCGGGCCGCCGCCACGGTGGCTTCGATGCGGCGGTTGCCGGCCGCGCGCAGGAGCACGTTGTGGAATCGCAGGTCAGCGGCCATGAACCCCTCTCGATCCCCCCTGGCACCGCTTTCCCGCATCGCATGCTCCTCATCGCGCAGGAGTGCCACGGTCTCAGGCAAGCGGACGAGGGCAACCCGGCGGGTGACAGCCACCTCGAGACTCAACCTGACCTGGAAGACCTCCGCCACAATGGTGGGCGAGACCTGCACTGCGGTGAACCCGCGGTTGCGCCGGAACTCGATGAGTCCGCTCTCCTGCAGCTGGAGCAGCACCTCTCGCACCGGCGTGCGTGACACCCCCAGCTCCGCGGCCACCTCGGCGACCGACCACAGACGGTCGTCGTAGCGACCCGAGCGCAGATCGGCGAGGACCCGCGACCGGACCTGCTCGGTGAGACTCGAGTGCACGATGGGTTTATTCATGGCCCGAGCCCACCGGTTCGTCCTCGACCACTCGCTGCGCGAGCGACTCCACCTCGTCCTCGAGCCCGCTGCGGGCGTCGGCCCGGTCGAGGCCCGCGACCTCGACCATGCGTACGCCGTCGACCACGCGCTCGCGCACCCACACCCGGCGGGGGCGGACGAACAGGCTGAGGCACAACCCCGCCACACCCACGACGAGCGAGCCGAGGATCAACCACATGCCGGGCGTGTGGGAGACCTGGAGCTTCACCCAGCGCTCGTAGCCGTCGAACGTCAGCGAGCCCTTGCCGTCGGGCAGGGTCAGCGTGTCCCCCACGCCCATGCGCGCACGCATCGGCTGGCCGTCCTTGGTGAACTGTGTCAGCCCGGTCTTGTTGAGCGAGTAAACGTTCTCAGGCAGCCCGGTCTCGACTCTGGGCGGGCCGTGGTAGGCGGTGAGGAACAGCTCGGGGTTGATCGCGTCGGGGAACAGCGAACGCGGGCCCTTCTGGTCGACGGTCGCCGTCGGGAGGAAGAAGCCCTCGAAAGCGATCCGCTCGGGGCGCGCGTCGACGGCGTTCACCACGCCGGCGGAGGTGAAGTTGCCGTCCTGCGGCAGGAAGACCGCTGGCCCCGACCAGGCGACGTTCCCGGCGCCGTCGCGGACGGTCACCCGTGGCGCGTAACCATGGCCGAGGAGGTGGACCTGGGTCTCGCCGAGCTCGAGCGGGTGGTTGACGCGGATCGTCGACTCGCGCGGGGTCGCGCCCGGGCGGTCGATCACCCGGACGTTCGCGGTGAACTCACGCGGGGCGCCGGTGTTGACCTTCGACGTCTCGAAGCGCACGGTGAACCGGTCGACGAGCACGCTGAACGGCTGCAGGTCGCGGTCGGTGAACTCGGCACCCGAATTGATGTCGTCGTACTGGCTGAGCGTGTTCGAGAAACCCTGGCCCACCAGCACGACCGACGTGCCGCGATAGCCCTGCAGCACACCCCAGGCCACGCCGACGAGCATGAACACCAGCGACAGGTGGAACACCAGGTTGCCGGCCTCGCGCAGGTAGCCCCGCTCGGCCGAGACCGAACCGCCGCCGTCCTCGGTGAGACGGCGTACGCGGTAGCGCCGCTTCTTCAGGTAGGCCTCGGCGCGGTTGAGCGCCCCGTCGGCCGCCGGTGCCGAGCCGGAGACCGGCAGGCGAAGCAGGTTGCGCGGCGTCGCGACCGGCTGGGCGCGCAGCGCCTTCCAGTAGACGCCGATGCGCGGCAGGATGCACCCGATCAGCGAGACGAGCAGCAGCAGGTAGATCGCCGAGAACCAGGGCGAGGTGTAGACCTCGAACAACCCGACGGTGTCGTAGACCTTGCCGAGCTTCGGGTGCTGGACCATGAAGTCGCGCACCTGCACCGGCGAGACGGGCCGCTGCGGGATCAGGGAACCGGGGATGGCGGCCAGCCCGCCGATGAACAGCAGGCTCAGCGCGGTGCGCATCGAGGTGAGCTGGGTCCAGAAGAACCGCAACATCTCCCGCGGCGACAGGGCCTCGGCGCGTTCAGCCATGCATCCCTCCCGCATATGTCGATCGGGTCACAGCACCGTCCCGAATCCGGCGGCCAACTGGCGCAGGCCGCCCATCATCATCTCCCACAGACCTGTGACGAGCAGAATCCCGACCAGCACCATCATCGCGCCGCCGATGCGCATCATGGTCTGGGTGTGGCGGCGTACGACGTCGAGGACGCGGCGCATGCGACCGAACGCGAGCGCGGCGACGAGGAACGGCACGCCGAGGCCGAGGGCGTACGCGAAGGCCAGCACGCCACCGCGGGCGGCGGAGCCCTCCGTCATCGCAAGCGACAGCACCACGCCGAGCGTCGGGCCGATGCACGGCGTCCAGCCGACGCCGAACAGGATGCCCAGCAGCGGGGAGGCGGCCACGCCGACGGCGGGGATGCGATGGATCCTGACGTCGCGCTGGCCCAGCGGCACCAGCCCGGCGAACATCAGGCCGAGCAGGATCGTGAGCAGGCCGAGGACGACGGTGATCGGTCGCTGCTGGGCCAGAAACCAGCGACCCAGCGTCCCCGCCAGCGCGCCGGAGGCGACGAACACGAGCGCGAAGCCGAGGACGAAGCCGAACGTGCCGGTGAGCATGCGACCGCGGCCGCCGCGCTCCTCCATTACCTCGGTCGCCGACAACCCCGTCGCGTACGCCAGGTAGCCCGGCAGCAGCGGCAGCACGCACGGCGAGAAGAACGACACCAGGCCGGCCAGCGCGGCGACGGGCAGAGCGACGATCAGCGAGCCGGTGACGGCCTGCCGGGCCCACTCGCCGATGTCCATCGGTGTGAGCAGAGCGAAGACCTCCATCAGCGTCCCTCCGCCGTGTCTCGCACGAGCCCGACGAGCGTGGCGCGGTCGACGACGCCGATGACGCGCGCGGCGATGCGCCCCTGGGTGTCGATCACCAGTGTCGAGGGGATTCCCGACGGCGGCAGCTCATCGGAGAAGACGAGGAGCTGGGTGGCCTCCGGGTCGTGGATCGACGGGTAGGTGACGCCGAAGCTCCGCTGGAACGCGAGCGCCGGGGCGGGGTCGGGATCGCGGGTGTCGATGCCGACGAACCGAGCGACGTCCTGGGTCTCCTCCGCCGCCTTCTGGAGGTCGGGGGCCTCCTTGCGGCACGGCGCACACCAGGAGCCCCACACGTTGATGACGACGACCTTGCCCGGGTGGGAGGTCGTGACCTCACCGCCCTCGAGCCCCGGTCCCTTGGCGACGGGTGCGACCCTCCGTTTGGCGGGCTCGACGCGGGTCAGGCCCGTCGAACCCGATACGAAGCCCTCCTGGCCGTCCCCGGCCGCGGTCGTACACCCCGTTGCGAGGGTCGCCGCGGCCACGGCGGCGAGGACGCGCCGGCGTACGCGGGCAGGGGGACGGGGCGACGATGTCATGGCTCACGCTCCAGCGACGAACTTCTTGGACTTCTTGGTGTCCTTGATCGGCACGAGGTCGATGGCGGGCTCGGCGTACGAGACGCGCGTGATGCGGCCGTCAGTGACCTCGAGCGTCGTCAGCGAGGCAAGGGTGCACTCACGCTTGCGCGGGTCGTGGACGAGCGAGCGGCCCTCGGCGGCCAGGCGCGTGATCCAGATCGGCAGCTGGTGGGACACGATGAGCGCCTCGCGGCCCTGGGCCGCCTCGGCGGAGTCACGGATGGCCTGCTGCATGCGGGCGACGATCTGCTGGTAGGGCTCGCCCCACGACGGCTTCAGCGGGTTGTAGAGGTGGCGCATGACGGCCGGGTTGAGCAGCTGGCTGATCTTCCCGGTGAACACCCGGCCGGCGAGCTTGTTGCCGGCCTCGATGACGCGGTCGTCGTGGACGACCTCGAGCTCGGGGCGGCGGCGCGCGATCGGCTCCATCGTCTCGCGGGCGCGCTCCAGCGGGGAGCAGCGCAGGTGGGCGAGGTCGAACTCGGCGGTGTGCTCCCCCATCCGCTCGGCCATGGCGCGGCCGATGTCGGACAGGTGGAAGCCGGGCAGGCGCTCGTACAGCACGCCGTCGGGGTTGTGCACCTGGCCGTGGCGCATGAGGTGGACGAGGGCGGTCGACATGGTCGGCTCCGGTTTCTTCGTGGGCTGGGCGGGTCGGTCGGTCAGTGTTGCGCCTGCGCCGCGGCGCGGGCGGCGCCCGGCAGGGCCTCGACGATGCGGCTCATCTCGGCGTCGCCGTGGGTCGACGACACGAACCAGGCCTCGTACGCCGAGGGTGCGAGGTAGACGCCCGCGTCGAGCATCGCGTGGAAGAACGCCGCGTACGCCTTCGTGCTCTGGGTCGACGCGGTGCGGTAGTCGGGCACGGCCGGGGCGTCGGCGAAGAAGACCGAGAAGAGCGTCCCTGTGTTCTGCACCACGTGCGGTACGCCGGCCTCGCCGAGCGCACGCGACACCTCGGTGCGCAGGCTCTCGCTGGTGTCGGCGACGCGCGCGTACACGTCGTCGGTGGCCAGGCGCAGCGTGGTGAGGCCTGCGGTGGCGGCCACAGGGTTGCCCGACAGCGTGCCGGCCTGGTAGACCTCCCCGGCGGGCGCGAGGTGGGCCATGAGCTCGGCGCGGCCACCGAACGCGGCGGCCGGGAAGCCGCCGCCCATGACCTTGCCGAACGTCATGAGGTCGGGCACGACGCCGTCGACGCCGAACTGGCCCTGGCGCGTCACGCGGAAACCGGTCATGACCTCGTCGGAGATGAACAGCGCGCCGTGGTGGCGGCAGGTGTCGGCGAGGAACTGGTTGAACCCCACGCCGTCGACGACGGCGGGCGGGACGACGCCCATGTTGCCGGGTGCGGCCTCGGTGATGACGCAGGCGATCTGGTCGCCGTGCTCGGCGAACGCGGCCTCGACGGCGGCTCGGTCGTTGTATTCGCACACGATGGTGTCGCGCGTGGTGGCCTCGGTGACGCCCGGCGTGCCAGGGATCCCGAGGGTGGCGACGCCGGAGCCAGCCTGGACGAGCAGTGCGTCGACGTGGCCGTGGTAGCAGCCGACGAACTTCAGGATCTTCTCGCGGCCGGTGATGCCGCGCGCCAGGCGCAGCACGGACATGGTGGCCTCGGTACCTGAGCTGACCAGGCGGACCTGCTCGACCGGCGTACGACCGATGATCTCCTCGGCGAGCTCGATCTCGACCTCAGTGGGGGCGCCGAAGCTGGTGCCGTCGACGGCGGCGCGTCCGACGGCGGCGAGGACCTCGGGGTGGGCGTGGCCCAGGAGCATCGGCCCCCAGGAGCCGACGAGGTCGACGTACTGGTTGTCGTCGGCGTCGTAGACGTACGGGCCCGAGGCGCGCGTGATGAACCGCGGCGTGCCGCCCACCGACCGGAACGCCCGGACGGGACTGTTCACCCCTCCCGGGATGGAGCGCTGGGCGCGTTCGAACAGATCCGCCGATCGATTGGTCTCCACGAGGGGTCAGTGTAGTCGCCCCGCGCCGTCTACCCTCGTTCCATGTCACCGCCGACGCCCCATCCCGCCGCGGACGCACACGCCGCTCGCCTGGGCCTGGGCGCGCCGACCACCGCGTACGCCAGGGGGCCACGCGCCCTCCGCCTCCACGAGCACGGTCTGGTCGCCGCCGGCAAGGGGGTCGCGGTGGGCGGCCGCTGGTGCCAGATGGGGATCAGCCGCACCGAGTCACCCGAGGACACCTTCCACTGCCACGTCGCCGGGGCGAAGGTGGCCCGGGCCGTCCTCGCTTCCGGCGGCACGCGGGACTTCAGCGGCTGGTTCGTCTCACGCACCGGGGTCCGCACGCCGGTCGTGCAGGCGCGCCGAGGCGAGGTGTGGCCACGCGTCAGCGAAGAGCCCTCGCTGACGGGGATGCGACGACGCGTACGCCTCGTCGATGCCGCCCACCGGCAGGTCGACGTCATGGAGATCCACGACGCCGAGCGGCTCGAGCAGATCTTCACGCCCGCCGTCGGGACCCCGCGATGAGGGGCACGCCCGCCCGCCGCGACGCGGCGCCGCTGCCAGCGCACCCCGCCGCCGACGCCCGCGCCGCCCAGCTCGGGCTGGGCCCGTTGGAGGCGGTGCACTCCCAGCGCGTCGACTGGAGTTGGCTCATCGGTCCGCCCCTGCTCATGGCGGCGATCGGGGCCCTGATCGGCTGGTTCAGCGACGGGGGCTGGCTCATGCCCGCCGTGGCCCTCGGCTTCGTGGGCATCGTCGCCGGGCTCGCCTTCGTCGTCTGGCAGCTGGTCAACACCCGCCGAGGGTTGCAGGTACGCCGCTACCGCCACGGCATGGTTCTCCTCGACGGCGACCGGATCGTCAGCGGGCGGTGGAACGAACTGAGACTGTCCGAGTTCGAGTTCCCGCGCCGGGCCCGCTCGTGGCGCGTCGTCGCCCCGGACGGCGTGTTCCAGGTCTCCGACAACACGTGGACCGACATCGACGACGCGCTGCGGCCGGTGCTGGGGGCCCGAAGGGCCCAGCTGGACCAGGCACGCGCCACGATCGCTCGAGGCGAGCCGTGGAACTTCTCGGGCTGGGTGCTCACCCGCGAGGGCATCCGCACGCCGCGCCGTCAGGGCTTGTGGGGATCGGTCGAGCTCCGCACCGCGCGGCGCACACAGGGCTTCGACGGCCATCGAGACAGCGTCCAGCTGTTCGCCGGTGGCGTCTTGGTGGACGTCCTGGAGGTCGACGACACCGACCTGCTCGCCGACATCCTCGGGCCGTTCGTCAGGCTGAACGGCTTCTGATGGCACGGCGACTACCCCGGGCTGACTCGTGCGCCGAGTCGTCGCGTGGGCATCCTCGACACCGAGGGCTTCCACCAGCTCGGGAAGGCGATCGCCCCGAGGTCGGTGTGCTAGCGGGGGCGCCGGGCGTGCTCCAGCGCCCAATAGGTCAGCACGATGTCCGAGCCGGCACGACGGATCGAAGTCAGCGTTTCGTCGATGGCCTTCTCGCGGTCGATCCACCCGTTGGCCGCGGCGGCCTCGACCATCGCGTACTCGCCGGAGATGTTGTAGGCCGCGATCGGCAGGTCGGTGTGCTCGCGCGCCGCGCGGATGATGTCGAGGTAGGCCAGGGCGGGCTTCACCATGATGATGTCGGCGCCCTCGGCGACGTCGAGGTCGATCTCGCGCAGGGCCTCCCGCACGTTGGCAGGATCCTGCTGGTAGGTCTTGCGGTCGCCCTGCAGCGACGACGCGACCGCCTCGCGGAACGGCCCGTAGAACGCCGACGCGTACTTCGCCGCGTAGGCCATGATCACCGTGCCGGTGTGACTCGCGGCGTCGAGCGCCTCACGGATCGCGCCGACCTGACCGTCCATCATCCCCGACGGGGCGACGACGTGGGCGCCGCACTCGGCGTGCATGACGGCCATCCGCGCGTACAGCTCCAGCGTCTTGTCGTTGTCGACGACACCCGAGTCAGTGAGGACGCCGCAGTGGCCGTGGTCGGTGAACTCGTCGAGGCAGACGTCGGACATGACGAGCAGGTCGTCGCCGACCTCGTCACGCACGGCCCGCAGCGCCACGTTGAGGATGCCGTCGTCGGCCAGGGCACCGGAGCCGGAGGCGTCCTTGTGCTCCGGCAGGCCGAACAGCATGATCCCCGCCAGACCGGCCTCGACGCACTCGACCGCGGTCCTGCGCAGCGAGTCCATCGTGTGCTGGACCACGCCCGGCATCGACGAGATGGGGCGCGGCTCGGCGAACCCCTCCCCCACGAACACCGGCAGGATCAACTGGCGCGGCTCGACCGACGTCTCGGCGACCATCGCCCGGATGACGGGCGACGCACGCAGCCGGCGCGGGCGTACGCGCAGCTCGCGCGCCGCCATCAGGAACGCTTCTTCCCGGCCTTGCGCTCGGACGGCTTGGTGACGGGGTCACCGGCCTTCACGAAGGCGTCGCGGCGGTCGGAGGCGAACGCGGCGAGGGAGTCGGCGAGCTCGATGGCGCTCGGCTTGGGCGCCATGACGTCCACACGCAGGCCGTGCTCTTCGCACGTGCGTGCCGTCGCCGGACCGATGGCCGCGATGACGGTCGTGGCGTGGGGCTTGCCGGCGATGCCGACGAGGTTGCGCACGGTCGAGCTGGAGGTGAACACGACGGCGTCGAACCTGCCGGTCTTGATCGCCTCGCGCGTCGGCGCGGGCGGCGGAGCGGCACGGACGGTGCGGTACGCCGTCACGTCCTCGACCTCCCAGCCGAGCTCCGACAGGCCCGCCGACAGCGTCTCGGTGGCGATGTCTGCACGCGGCAGGAAGACGCGGTTGATCGGGTCGAGGACCTCGTCGTACGGCGGCCACTCGGCGGCCAGGCCGGCGGCCGACTGCTCGCCGGTGGGGACGAGGTCGGGCTCGATGCCCCACGACTGCAGCGACGCGGCGGTGGCGTGGCCGACGGCCGCCACCTTCAGGCCGGAGAACGCGCGGGCGTCCAGGCCGTAGTCCTCGAAGCGCTCGCGGACGGCCTTGACGGCGTTGACCGAGGTGAACGCCACCCACTCGTAGCGGCCCTCGACGAGCCCGCGGACGGCGCGCTCCATCTGCAGCGGCGAGCGCGGCGGCTCGACGGAGATGGTGGGGACCTCCTCCGGCTGGGCACCGTAGGAGCGCAGGCGGTTCGTCATGGGGCCGGCCTGGTCCTTGGTGCGGGGCACCAGGACGCGCCAGCCGAACAACGGCTTCGTCTCGTACCAGGCGAGGTCGTCCTCACGCTGCTCGACGGCCGGGCCGACCATGAGGTTGACGGGTTCGTCCTCGTCGAGCTCGAGCTCCTGCAGCGCGTTCGCCAGGTCCGACAGCGGCACGGCGACCGAGTTCTGCTCGGTCGAGCCGCCGTAGACGGTCAGCAGGCATGCCTCTGACTCGGCGCGTCCACCGGCCAGCAGCGCGGCCGCGGCCTCCTCCACCAGCGAGGCGCGCGTCGACACGACCAGCGTGCCCGCGGAGGCCCACTGCGACGACTGGGTCTTGGTGATCTTGTCCATCGCCGACACGAAATGGGTGCCCGCGGCGTTGTTGAGGGGTACGCCCGCGTACTCCGGCACCGACATCATCGTGGAGACGCCGGGGATGACCTCGAACTCGATGCCGCCGCGCACGCAGGCCGCCGCCTCGTCGGCGATGCCGCCGTCGAGGAACGGGTCGCCGGCGACGAGGCGCACGACACGACCGCCGTCCTCGGCGAGCTTCAGCACGATCTTGGCCCGCTGGGCCGGCGGCAGGAACTTGCCGTTGGACTGCAACGGCAGGACCTGCGGCTCGACGCCCTCGGCGCAGGAGACCTGCGGGTGGTCGAACAACGGCAGCAGGTGGTCGCGGTCGCAGACCACGGCGTCGGCGTCGGCGATAGCCGCGACGGCGCCCAGCGTGAGCAGGTCGGGGTCACCGGGGCCCGTGCCGACGAAGATCACACGTCCGCGGGCTGCCGGGGTGGCGGCAGACGTCGAGGACCTGTCGGGCGTGCGGGCTGATGCGCTGGTCAACGGTGCCTCCGCGTCCTGCCTGTGCTGCACCCGTGGTCCCGGGCACGTCACTGATCGTTGGTCTGTGGCAGCCCGAGCCGGGCCAGTGCCGTCCGCGCCAGGGTCTCCCCCAACGCCTCGGGCGAACCTGCGTCACCGGTGGCCGTGACCCGCAGCAGCGGATCGGCGCCATCCGTCGACGAGGTGCTCATGAATGTTCTCCCAATAACGGCGGCGAGAGTCAAATCCGCCTTTGTACCATCCCGCTCCTCGAGCGACGCAGCCACCCCCACCGGGGCCAGACAACCGGCCTCCAGGGCACGCAGGAACGCGCGCTCGGCCGTCACGCAGGCACGCGTGGGAGCGTGATCGAGCGTCGCGACGAGCTCGCGTACGCGGTCGGCACGCTCGGCCACCTCGATGGCGAGCGCGCCCTGGCCCGCGGCGGGCAGGAGGACGTCGAGCCCGACGACCTCGTGGGGCAGCTCGAGACCGTCGAGACGGCCCAGACGGCGCAGTCCGGCGGCGGCCAGGACCGTAGCGTCGACCTCCCCGTCGCGCACGAGACCGAGCCGGGTGTCGACGTTGCCACGCACGGGCCGGAACTCGGCGGTGATGCCGCGCGAAGCCAGGTGAGCGGCGAGCTGGGCCTCGCGCCGCGGCGAGCCCGTGCCGACGACCGCACCGTCGGCCAGCTCGTCGAGCGGCCGACCGACGAGTACGTCACGGACGTCCTCGCGCTGCGGGACGGCGGCGACGACGAGCCCGTCGGCCGGCGCCGTCGGCAGGTCCTTCATCGAGTGGACGGCGATGTCGATCCGGCCGTCGTGGAGCGCCTGGCGGACGGCCATCGCGAACACGCCCGTTCCGCCGATCTCGGTCAGGTGGCGGCGGTCGGTGTCGCCCTCGGTCGTGATGCCGACGAGCTCGGCCTCGACGCCCCGCTCGGCGAGCGCGGCGCGCGTGGCCTCGGCCTGGGCGACCGCCAGGGGCGACTTCCGGGCCCCGATGCGCAGGGGCGTCATCGCGTGGTCCGCGAAACGGCCTCGACACAGTCGGTGTCGAGCGCGAACAGCGTGCGCAGCGCCCCGGCGTAGTCGGGAGAGTCGGGCTCGCGGGACAGCTCCTTGACCCGCACCGTGGGCTGGTGGATCAGCTTCTCCACGACGCGCCGGACGGTGGTGGCCACCTCCGCGCGCATCGCCTCGTCGAGGTCGGGTATGCGCTGGTCGAGGCGCCCCAACTCGGCACCGATGACGTCGTTGGCCATGGTCCGCAGCGCGACGACCGTCGGCGTGACCGCGGCCGCGCGACGCAGGCTCAGGAAGTCCTTCACCTCGCCCTCGACGAGTTCGTGGGCCTGCCGCAGCTCGACCGAGCCGGCGGCATCGAAACCACCCTCGCTCTGCAGGCGCCCCAGGTTCACCAGCTCGACGCCGTCCATGTCGCCGACCTCGTCGGACACGTCGGCGGGCAGCGCAAGGTCGACCACCCCCGAGATGCCCGTGTCGCGGAGCCGATCGGGGCCCAGCACCAGGCCACGTGCGCCCGTGCACGTGATCAACACCTCCGCGGCCGCCATCGCGTCGTCGAGGTCGTCAATCGGGCGGGCAGTGCCCCCGACGGCGCGGGCCAGGTTCTCGGCACGCTCCAGCGTGCGGTTGACCAACGTGATCACCCCACCCCGGTCGGCGACGGTGTGGGCGGCCAGCGCCGCCATCGATCCCGCACCGACGATGAGGACGCGACGGCCGTCGACACGACGGTCGAGCTGGTCGAGAAGATCGAGGCTGGCGGTGACCAGCGAACGGCCGGCTGATCCGGCGGCCGTCTCCGACTGGACCCGCTTGCCGACACGCAGCGCCTGCTGGAACAGCGCGTTCAACGCGGTGCCGACCGTGCCCTCCGCCTGGCCGTGGGCCAGGGCGTGACGCACCTGGCCGAGGATCTGGTGCTCACCGGCCACCATCGAGTCGAGACCCGAGGTCATCGTGAAGCAGTGGCTGACCGCCGCCTCGTCGTAGAACACCTCTACCGAGCCGTGAACAGTCTCCAGCGGGACGCTGCTGGCCTCCGACAGGAGGCCGACGACACCTGCCAGGCCGTGGTGGAACTTCGTGACCGACGCATACACCTCGGTGCGGTTGCACGTCGACAGCACCACGGCCTCGTCGACGTACTCGTTCTCGACCAGCGCGTGGAGCATCTTCGTCGTGGTCGGCGCGTCCAACGAGAGTCGCGACAGGAGGTCCATGGGGGCCGTTCGATGGTTGACGCTGACGACCAGGATGCTCAAGGCAGGACTTTCTCTTCGGGGACGCGGGACGACGATCAACCGAGAACCGTGTCGGGGCGGATCTCGTCGGCCAGTGACGCCTGTCGATGGTACGCCAGAATCTGCAGCTCCGAGCCGAGGTCGACCTTACGAAGCGTCACGTCGGCAGGCACCTCCAGGTTGATCGGCGCAAAGTTCAGCAGGCAGCGCACACCCGCCAGGACCAGCCGGTCCGCCACCTGCTGGGCCGCCGTGGCCGGCGTCGCGATCACGCCGATGGTCGCCGCCGGATCGGTGACGACGTGCGCGAGCTCCGCCACCGCATGAATGCGTACGCCCTCGATCTCCCGCCCGATCAGCTCGGGCGCGTCGTCGAACAGCGCGACCACCTTGAACCCGCGCTGCGACACCCCCGCATGGCTCGCCAGGGCACGCCCCAGATTGCCGACGCCCACGATGATGACCGGCCAGTGCTCGGCCGACCCGATGTGCTGGTCGAGCTGGAACCGCAGGTACGGCACCTCGTAGCCCACCCCCCGGATCCCGTAGGAGCCAAGGTGGGAAAGGTCCTTGCGCAGCTGGGCCGGGTTCACGCCCGCCGCACTCGCGAGCTCCCCCGACGACACCGTCGCCACACCGCGCGCGGACAGCGCGTTCAACACGCCCAGATAAGCCGACAGGCGCGCGACGGTGGCCTCGGGGATCCCCGGGCGGCGTACCTCTGAGTCGGACACCCGACCCCCTCCCGACGCGTGCGGCCACGAACGCTGACCAGCCTAGGCCGCTTGTGAAGAACGGCACAAGCAACCGTGACGCGTATTACTCCAGCTCGCGCCCGCGCGCCCTCGCGCGCGAGACGAGGAGCTCCCTAGAGCGCCGCGCGGAGCTTGTCCTCGTCGAGGAACCAGATGGCGTGCTTCGCGCCATCGACGAAGGTCACGGGAACGTGGTCGGTGTGCTCGGCGCGCAGGGCGGGGTCGGAGTCGACGTCGACCTGCTCCAACGTGCAACCCTTCTCGCGACACACGCGCTCGGCCACGGCGACGGCCTCGGCGCACAGATGGCAGCCCACACGTGTGAGGATGCGTACGCGGGGCCCGGTCACACCTCTTCCTCCATCCGGTCGAGCATGTTGCGCAGGTCGCCCTTGCGGGGCTTGCCCGTCGGGGTGCGCGGGATCTCCTTGAGCACGATGAACTCGGCCGGGACCTTGTAGCGAGCCAGGTTCTCACGCGCGAGGGCACGTACCGATGCCAGCTCGACCTTGCGGCCCTTCGCCGCGTCGAGGAAGGCGACGACGCGCTCGCCCGTGCGCTCGTCGGGGGCACCGATGACCGCGGCCCCAGAGACCGACTCGTGCTGCTCGAGGACCTCCTCGATCTCGCTCGGGTAGACGTTGAAGCCGGAGACGATGATCAGCTCCCCGGCGCGATCCAGCAGGAACAGGTCGTCGCCCTGCATGTAGCCGACGTCGCCGGTCGCGCGCCAGCCATCGGCGTCGGGCGCCTCCGCCCCGTCGGGCCAGTAGCCCGAGAAGAGGTTGGCCCCGCGGACGTGGACCTCGGCCGGGTCGTGCGGATGGGATCCGTCGCCGATGCGGACTTCCACGCCAGGCAGTGCACGGCCGACGTGGCCGGGGCCGCGGAGCTCGTGGCCGAAGGTGGACGCGATGCCCGGCGACGCCTCGGTCTGGCCGTAACCCTGCTCGACGCGCAGGCCCGTCTGGAGGGTGAACCGCTCCCCCAGCACTGCCGGCATGGGCGCCGCGCCAGAGCTCACCAGACGCAGGCTGCGCGTGGCCTCCGGCAGCCCCGGGTCCTGTTGTAACCGGTAGAGCACCGACGGCGTTACGGGCAGGTGGGTGACCTTCTCGGCGACGATCAGGTCACACAGGTCATCCACCATCCCCTCGACAAGAACAGTGGTCCCGCCGACATGCAGGGTGAGGCCGACGACCGCGTTGAGGCCGTACATGTGGCACAGCGGCAGCATGGCCAGCGCCACGGCATCCTCCGCGCCCAGGCCGGCACGGGCGGCCTGCTGGCAGGCGGCGAGGAGCGCACGGTGGGTGAACATCGCCGCCCGCGGCACCCCCTGGCTGCCGGATGTGAACACCAGCGCCGCCAGCGCCTCGCGGTCGGGCACCGAGGCGATCCGCGTGACCTCGACACCGTCGCCGTGACCGGTCAGCGAGACAGGGCGTACGCCGTCGGGCAACTGGCGGTCGTCGTCGGTCAGGATGATCGTGGCCCCGCAGGACACGAGCTCACGCGCCATCTCGGCGTCCGAGAGCCGCGGGTTGAACGGCACGGCCACCACACCGACGCGGAGCGCACCGAGCCAGGCCGACACCGCGTCGACCGAGTTGGCCATCACGATGGCCACCCGCTGCCCGGCCACGAGTCCGAGCGCGTCGTACGCGACCGCCGACTGGTCGACCAACCGGTCGAGCTCGGCCCAGGTGACCTCCCGCCGCCGGTCACCGCGTTCGACGAGCGCGACGGCCTCCGGACGGGACCGCGCATGGCGGCGTACGGCGTCGGCCAGATTGTTGTCACCACTGGTGACCGTCTGATCGGTGGGCATGAACCCACTGTCGCACAGCGGTTCCGACCCGTCGTCAGGCCCCCGGACCTGCCCATGTTCGGCTCCCACGACTAAAGTGGCTCTATGTCTGAGGAGGGTTCGGGTGTGCGTTCAGCCGCGTTCTTCGACCTAGACAACACGTTGGTGCGGGGTACGTCGATGATCCAGGTCGGCAAGGGCCTGTATGCACGCCGCTACTTCAAGATCTCGCTCATCCTGCGTGCGCTGTGGCTCGAGTCGGTCTTCCGGGCGACCGGCCGCGAGCACGAGGGCCACATCCACGAGGCCCGCGAGACGATCCTTGGCCTCATCCGCGGACGCCGCGTCGACGAACTCACTGCCGACGTGACCGCGATCTACCACGAGTCGATCGCGGCCCGGATCTGGCCCCAGACGCGTGCCCTCGCCGAGGGCCACCTCGAGGCCGGCATCCCCGTCTGGCTCATGACGGCGGCTCCCAGCGAGGTCGCGGAGGTGGCAGCGCAGCACCTCGGCCTCACCGGCGGGTTCGGCACTCGCGCCGAGTCCCGCGACGGCGTCTACACCGGCCGGTTGGTCGACGGCCTCCTCCATGGACCCCAGAAGGCGGTGCAGGTACGCCGGCTCGCCGACGAGCACGGCTACGACCTGGTGGAGTGCCATGCCTACAGCGACTCGTGCAACGACCTGCCCATGCTGGAGCTGGTCGGTCACCCCCACGTGGTGAACCCCGACGACCACCTGCTCGGCATAGCGCGCGAGCGCGGCTGGCCCGTCCACGAGTTCCGCGCGCCCGGCCGTCGCCGCCGCGCGATCGTCGGCGCCACCGCAGTCGTGGGTCTGGGCCTCGGCGCCCTCAAGATGCACGCGATGAAGGTGGCCAAACAAGTTCGCCCTTGAGCGGCATCACCCCTCCAGCCCGCACACACCCGCACCCCGCGGGTGAATGCCTGGCTGGCCCCGGGCAAGAAGCGGACTCCCGGCGAGCGTCGGCAAGCGCACCCCGGCGTCTGGAAGAGCACAAAGGAATCGCCCCGCGACGACTTCGCCCGGTGCTGGAAGGCCGCCGCGGGGGCGATGAAGACGCCGGACCCCGGCGCGCGGGCGCGAGCCGGACCAGCACGCTAGAAGAACACGTGGTCCCGCTGGGCGAGCAACGCGTACAGCTTGTTCTGGATGGTCAGGCGCACCTGGTCGGTGATCTGGAAGACCGTCATGGGGTCGTCTGCGGCGTTTGGGCCGAGCTCGTCGGTGGTGATGGCCTCGCCGAACTCGATGATCCACTTGCTGGGCAGGGGGACCATGCCGAGGACGCCGAACCAGGGGAACAGCGGGGTGATCGGGAAGTAGGGGAAGCCGAGCGCCTTCGCGAGGCCGGGCGCATTGGACAGGAGGGGGTAGATCTCCTCCGAGCCGACGATGGACACCGGCACGATGGGCGCCTGCGCGCGCAGGGCCGTGGAGACGAAGCCGCCGCGGCCGAACCGCTGGAGGCGGTAGCGCTCGGAGTAGAGCTTGCCGAGCCCCTTGAACCCCTCGGGGAACACGCTGACGAGCTCGCCGTTGTCGAGGAGTCGGGCCGCGTCCTCGGGGCAAGCGACGGTGGCGCCGATGCGGCGGGCGAAGTCGTGGCTGAACGGGGTCTTGAAGACGAGGTCGGCGCCGAGCATGCGCGGCTGGCGGCCGAGGCCGTGGTGGACGACGGAGTTCAGGACGAGGGCGTCGACAGGCATGGCGCCGGCGTGGTTGCTGACGAGCAGCGCGTGGCCCTCGGTGGGCACGTTCTCGAGGCCGCGTACCTCGACACGGAACCAGCGGGTGGCGAGAAAGCGCAGCGCGGGCATGACGATGCGGTCGGTGAACTCGGGGTCGTAGCCGAACTCGTCGACGGCGTAGTCACCGGAGATGCGGGTGCGGGCGAACGCGATGAGTTCCTCCAAGGACCCCTGCCACTCGACGCCGATGCGCTGGCCGGCGGTGAACAGCGTGTCCCAGGGGTCGTCGGCGAGACGGGCCAGCTCGTCGGTGTCACGGATGCGTTCGAGGGCTTCGACGCCGGCACCGGCGAGCTCGATGAGCAGGTGTCGGAGGTCGGGTCGGTCGCCGCGCGCGCCGTCGTCGCGATCAGCCATGCGTACGCCTCCCGGGGGTCGGTGCGAGCATACGGGCTGCGGCGTCCAGCGCCCTGTCCACCCGCTCGATCGACATGAGGCCGGGCTGTCCGAGTGCGGCGAACTCCTCGAGCGCGCGGCGCGAGGAGTAGTGGGCCTCGAAGCCCGTGGTCTCGGTGAACAGCGACGTGTCCATGACGCGCCCGTAACGGATGCCGCGGAGCTGGTCCTCCGTGACCCGGGTGATGCCCATCTTCCGGGCGAGGGCCAGTGCCGGTGATGGCACGTCGGGGAGCACGCCGACCGAGGGGCGGCCCAGGACGGCGGCGGCCTGGGTGAGGGTGAGGACGTCGGGGGCACCGATGTTGTAGGTGCCGAGGACGTCCTGCTCGACGGCGGTCGTCAGCGCGGCCACCACGTCGGCCGGGTGGACGAACTGGAGGCGGCCGTCGTAGCCGAGGGGGCGTACGACGACGGGGGACGCGAGATAGCGCGTGAGCGGGGTGTCGACGCCGGCGCCCATCAGGTTGGCCATGCGCAGCGTCGTGACGGTCACGTCGGGGCGGCGCATCTCGAGGCCGCTCGCGTACGACTCGGCGTCGAGGCAGTCGCGGGCGAAGCCGGGGGAGCTGGGCGTACGCCGGGCCATCGTATCGGTGAAACGGGCAGGGTCGAGCGGCCCGGAGCCGTAGACGACGGCCGAGCTCATCAGGACGAACTTGGTGACGGCGGGAGCCTTCTGACAGGCAGCGAGGAGCTGCATGGTGCCGATGACGTTGGACTCCTTGGCCATCGCGCGGCTCTTGGCCGACTCGACCAGCCCGAGATGGACGACGGTGTCGACACCGCGGTCGACGACGAGGCGCTGGACGATCGGACTGCGGACGTCGGCGCGGACGAGCGTCACCCCGGCCAAGTCATGGCGGGGTGACGCGACGTCGAGGCCGAGGACCTCGCAGGTCTCGGTCGCGGCGAGTGCACGCGCAAATCTGGCCCCCACATCGCGCGCGACCCCGGTGACGAGCACGACGCGTGACATGGGGACCCTCGGATCACTTACCGGCGCGGCGACGCTGGATGCGCGTACGCTTCAGCAGCTTGCGGTGCTTCTTCTTCGCCATGCGCTTGCGGCGCTTCTTGATGACCGAACCCACAGGTGGAGCCTCTCAGAGTTGGAACCGCCCCGTCGCGGTCGCTGGACCAGCAGGATGGGGCGCGCCCGGCGGATGGCCGGACAAGTACGGAATCCTACCTACTCATGGCCGGATCGACCAAACGCTGACGGCGACGGAGCGGCTCCAGGCCGACCACCCGCCGGGAGGGGCGAGCCAGTCGGCCGTTCAGGCGCAGGTTGAGCCCGTGGGCGGCGCGCTCACGCTTGAGGAGTGGGCGTGGCACCGCGTTCGCGCAGGCTCAGCCGACGTCGTAGTAGGAGCCGCGCAGGTAGTCGTTGACCGCCTTCTCGGGCACGCGGAAGCTCCGACCGAAGCGGGCAGCCTCGAGCTGGCCCCCGTGGATCAGGCGGTAGACCGACATCTTGGAGACGCGCATGAGCGCCGCCACCTCAGCCACCGTGAGGAACTTGACGTCGGAAAGGCCGTCGACCGGCTTCAGGCCGGGACGCTTCTCTTCGCTCATTGCACGCTTCTCCCCGCGCGTGTCGGAACCGCCGGCTTCCCCTCCGGCGTGTTGCACGCGCTGGGAGTGACAGTAGTGGTAAAAGGTGCGCCGCGAAAGTCGGGGTCAGCCCGCGGTGGAGTCCCGCAGGCGACCAGCCTCGTCGTCTCGGCCTCCCGGCGCGGGGTCGACCCGGACGGCGTACGCGGCCCGCTGTGACCGGGGCCGATCAGCCCGAGCACGCGTACATCTCAGCGCGACGTCCTCGCCCGTCGCGCTGTACCTGGACGCGGGGGTCAGCGAGATCGGACGACGCACTCCCCCATCGTCCCCAGCGTGGTGGTCCGGCCGGCTCAGTAGTCCGGGTCGAGCCCCAGGTCGGGAAACACGGCCCTACGCGTGGCGATGATGGCCTGGTCGAGCCGGCTCGACGGGTTATAGCCCCAGGAGATCGGGTCGAACTCCGTCCGCGCCCCGTCGCCCATGAACCGTGGCGCGTCGGGGCCGATGGCCTCACGCCACGCCTCGGGGGTGGGCGTCTCGACGGGGATCGGGTGACCGCCCAGCACGCCGATGAGATGGGCCCAGGCGCGGGGCACGACGTTGTCGACGGCGTACCCCCCGCCGCCGGTGGCGACCCAGCGGCCGTGGCAGTGGGCGTCCGCGAGGTCGGCGACCATCTGGTAGGACCTCGCCATCCCGTCGACGCTGAGCTGCAGGTCGGTCAGCGGGTCCTCGGCGTGGGCGTCGCAACCGTGCTGGCTGATGAGGATGTCGGGCTCGAACGCCTCGATGACCGGCGGCACGATCGCGTCGAACGCCCGCAGCCAGCCGGCGTCGTCGCAGTCGGGTGGCAGCGCCACGTTGACCGCCGAGCCCTCGGCCCCCTTGGCACCGGTCTCGTTGGCGAACCCGGTGCCCGGGAACAGGTGGATGGGCGACTCGTGCAGCGATATGGTCAGCACGTCCGGGTCGTCGTAGAAGATGTCCTGCACGCCGTCGCCGTGGTGGGCGTCGGTGTCGAGGTAACAGATCCGTCCCGCACCCTGCTGTTGCAGCCAGCGGATCGCGATGGCGCAGTCGTTGTAGACGCAGAAGCCGCTGGTCGCCGACGGCATGGCGTGGTGGAGCCCCCCGGAGATGTTGGCCGCACGGCGGGCCTCACCGGTCCACACGAGGCGGGCCGCCTCGGTGGTCGCCGCGGCGACGCGCGCGGCGGTGCCGTGCATCCCCAGCACGAGCGGGTTGTCCGGCGTACCGATTCCGTAGTGGGTCTGGACGCGATCGGACTTCACCGCGGCGACGTAGTCCTCGCTGTGGACGAGCCCGACCAGCAGGTCGTCGGCGTCGGGCGCCTCGACGAGATCGACGTGGTCGAGCGCCCCGAGCTGGCGGGCGAGCTCGACGGCTTGGCGCACCCGGCCCGGGGCCATGGGGTGGCCGGTGCCGAAGTCGTAACGGGTCAGGGCGTCCGAGTGGACCAGGCATGCTCGCGTCATTGCGACCTCCGATCGTTGGGCGCCACCCTACGGCCTGTCGCGCTCCTTCGCGCCCAGCTCGGCAGATCGGTCCCGTGCGGCCTCCATCGCCTGCATGAACGCCGAGCGCACCGAGGCGAGCTCGAGCGCGCGTACGGCCGCGGCGGTCGTGCCGCCGGGCGAGGTGACGCGCTCGCGCAGCACGGTCGGGTGCTCCCCCGACTCGCTGAGGAGCTTGGCCGAGCCCAGCATGGTCTGCACGACCAGCTCGGTCGCCACGGCGCGCGGCAGGCCCAGGTGGACGCCGGAGTCGATCATCGCCTCGACGACGAAGAACAGGTACGCCGGCCCCGATCCCGAGATCGCCGTCACGGCGTCCTGGTAGTTCTCGGGCACGGTCATCACGCGGCCGGTGGCCGACAGGACCTCGGTGACAGCGTTCAGGTGCTCCGGCAGGGCCGTACGCCCGGCCGAGATCGCCGCCATGCCCTCGGAGACTTGCGCGGGGGTGTTGGGCATGACACGGATGACCGGGGTGCCCTCGGGCAGCCGCGCCTCGATCGTCGACGTGGCCACGCCGGCACACATCGAGGCGACGACGGCGCCCGGCCGCAGCTCGGGGGCGAGGTCGTCGAGCACCGGCTCGATGTCCTGCGGCTTGACGGCGACCAGCACTGTCGGCGCCTCGCGGGCGGCCTCGGGGTTGGTCAACACGCGGACGCCGTAGCGCTTCTCCAGCTCGGCCTTGCGGTCGGGGCGACGCTCGGTGATGACGATGTCGGCGGGGTCCCAGCCGGCGGAGACGAGACCGCTGAGGACGGTCTCGCCCATCACGCCGGCGCCGATGATGGCCAGCCGTGCCACGGCTCAGCCCTTTCGTCCGAGGTTGTCGGCGACGACCTCCGCGATCTGGACGGCGTTGAGCGCCGCGCCCTTGCGGAGGTTGTCGTTCGACACGAACATGACCAGACCCTTGCCGGCGGGTGCCGACTGGTCGGCGCGGATGCGGCCGACGTAGGAGGGGTCGGCTCCGGCGGCGTCGCGCGGGGTCGGGACGTCCATCAGTTCGACGCCCGGGGCGTCGGCCAGCAGCTCGCGGGCACGCTCGGGGGTGAGGTCGTCGGCGAACTCGGCGTGGACCGCAAGCGAGTGGCCGGTGAACACGGGGACCCGTACGCAGGTGCCGGCGACGAGCAGGTCGGGCAGGTGGAGGATCTTGCGCGACTCGTTGCGCAGCTTCTGCTCCTCGTCGGTCTCGCCGGAGCCGTCGTCGACGATCGAGCCGGCCAGCGGCAGGGCGTTGAACGCGATCGGCTTCACGTAGGGGGCCGGGTCGGTGACCTCGTCGATGCGACCGGCGAACGTCAGACCCTCGAGGTCGGAGGCGGCGCGGACCTGGTCGGCGAAGTTGCCGACCGCGGCGCCGCCGGAGCCGGACACGGCCTGGTAGGTCGCCACAACCAGCCGCTGCAGGCCCGCGGCCTCGGCGAGCGGCTTGAGCACCGGCATGATCGCCATCGTCGTGCAGTTCGGGTTGGCGATGATGCCCTTGGGCGGGTCGATCGTGTCGTCGGGGTTGACCTCGGAGACCACCAGCGGGACCTCGGGGTCCATGCGCCAGCCCGACGAGTTGTCGATGACGATCGCGCCCGCGGCGGCGACCTTGGGCGCGTACTCCTTCGAGGCGGTCTTGCCGGCGGAGAACAGGGCGATGTCGAGGCCGGCGAAGTCGGCGGTCGCCATGTCCTCGACGACGACGTCGGAGCCCTTCCACGGCAGCGTCTTCCCGGCCGAGCGCGCCGAAGCGAAGTAGCGGATCTCGTCGACTGGGAAGTCACGCTCCTCCAGCAGTGTGCGCATGACGCCACCCACCTGGCCGGTCGCTCCGAACACTCCAACGCGCATGGTGAATCTCCCTAGAAAATCGGCTGGGGACAGCGTACGTGGCCCCGTCGTGGACGCCCGACCATTTCCGAGCGGCGAGAGGGTCGTGCGACACTCGTGGCCGTGTCCGAGCGCCAAGACCTGTCGAAGTACGCATGGCTGTCCATCGCCGCGGCCGTGCTGACGATCTCGTTGAAGGCCGGGGCCTGGGCCGTCACCGGCTCCGTCGGCCTGCTGTCGGACGCCGCCGAGTCGATCGTCAATCTGGTCGCCGCCGTCGTCGCCCTCGTCGCACTGAGGGTCTCGGCACGCCCCGCCGACTCGAAGTTCACCTATGGGCGGGCGAAGGCTGAATATTTCTCGGCCGCCATCGAGGGCATGATGATCTTCGTCGCGGCGGCGGTCATCCTCGTCACGTCGGTCGAACGCTTCGTCCACCCGAAGCCGCTGGAGGACGTCGGCCTGGGCCTGGGCATCTCGGTCGTCGCCTCCCTCGTCAACGGTGGTGTGGCGCTGGTCCTGCTGCGCGCCGGCGAGCGTCATCGCTCCCTGACCCTCACCGCCGACGGCCGCCATCTCATGACCGACGTCGTCACGTCGGCGGGCGTCGTGATCGGCGTCCTGATGGTGTGGCTCACCGGGTGGGACCGCCTCGATGCCATCGTGGCGTTCCTCGTCGGCATCAACATCATCATCACCGGCTCCCAGCTCGTCTCCGAGTCCCTCGAGGGCCTGCTCGACGTCACGCTTCCCCCGGAGGAGAACGCGGCGATCGTGGGTGTGCTGCGCCGGCGCACGTCGCAGACCATCAACTTCCACGGCCTCCAGACCCGTCAGGCCGGCCACCAGCGGTACGCGAGCGTCCATGTCCTTGTGCCCGCCGGCTGGACCGTCCAGCAGGGCCACGACTACGTGGAGGGTCTCGAGACGGAGCTGCGCCAGGCGGTGCCGGACCTCGAGGTCCTCACCCATCTCGAGCCACTGGAAGACCCCCGCGCCTACCGCGACCGGCCCCGCGGCGAGGTACGCATCGAGGACGACCCGACCCCCGACCGCACCCGCACCCACGCCCTCGGTTCGGAGTGAACCTCAGAGCCAGCCGACCCGGTCGTGGAGCGAGGCATAGCCGACGAAGGCGGCGACGTCGATGATCGTGTGGGCCGCGACCAGCGGGCCGACGCGGCGCAGCCGCAGGTACAGCAGCCCGAACAGGATGCCCATCAGGACGTTGCCGGCGAACCCGCCGAAGCCCTGGTAGAGGTGGTAGGAGCCGCGGACCACCGCGCTGACGACGATCACCGCCGGCCACGACCAGCGCGCCTGGCGGAGCCGGACAAACGCATACCCGATCATGATGACCTCCTCGAGGATGCCGTTCATCGCGGCGGCGAGGACGTAGACGGGGACGGTCCACCAGTTCTCGGCGAGGTTGCCGGGCTGGACGTCCACGTTGAGGCCGAGCTGGCGTGCACCCAAGTAGAAGAACAGCCCGGGGATGCCGATGCCAGCGGCGATCGCAAGCCCCCAGCCAAGGTCGAAGACCGGACGGCGGTGGTCGAACCCCAGCCGCCGCGTGCCGACCCCGCGCGGGTCCCACTGGGCGAACCGTGGGCCCTCCCACTGCGCCAGCAAGTAGAGCGCCAGCGCCACCGGCACGAGCGGGAGGACGAGGTTCGCGATCTGGTAGGACAGGTCGAGCCACGGCCGCTCCGCCGCCACCGACTGGTTCATCTGGGCCGTCTGCTTGGCCAGCGGCTGGTCGACGCGCGTCATGCGCTCGACGATCCGCAGGATCGAGTAGATCGCCGACTCCCCCAGGGACACGCCCAGCACGAGCGCGAGCTCGACCAACGGGCGCGGGTGCGCGGCCGGCTCACCCCGCGTCGGGAGCGTCACCGCCTCGCTCACCGGCGGTCGACGAGGCCGCGCAGGAAGAATGACAGGTTGGCCGGCTTCTCGGCCAGACGGCGCACGAGGTAGCCGTACCAGTCGGTGCCGTAGGGGATGTAGACGCGCATCGTGTGGCCCTCGGCGGCGAGCCGGTCCTGCTCCTGGGGACGGATGCCGTAGAGCATCTGCAGCTCCCACGAGTCCTTCTCGCGGTGGTTGCGCGAGGCCAGGTCGAGCGCGATCGCGACCAGGCGCGGGTCGTGGGTGGCGACCATCGGGTAGCCGTCGCCCTCCATCAGGGTGCGCAGGCAGCGAACGTACGCCCGGTCGATCTCCTTCTTCGTCGTGTACGCCACCGTCTCCGGCTCGGCATACGCGCCCTTGCACAGGCGGATGCGCGACCCGGTGGTGGCCAGCTCGGCGCAGTCGGCCTCGCTGCGGCGCAGGTAGGCCTGCAGCACCGTGCCGGTCGACGGGAAGTCCTTGCGCAGCTCGCTGACGATGCCGAGGGTGGAGGACGTCGTGGTGTGGTCCTCCATGTCGATGGTGATCGTCGCACCGGCGTTGCGGGCGGCGGTGGCGACGGCCCGGGCGTGGTCGAGCGCGTGCTGCTCACCGCGCTCGCCGAGGAACTGGCCGAGCGCCGAGAGCTTCAGCGACAGGTCGACGCCCGCGGCCAGCCCGGCCTCACCGAGCTTCTCGAGCAGGACGAGGTAGGCCTCGGCGGTGCGCTGGGCCTGGTCGAGGTCGGTGGTGTCCTCGCCAAGGTGGTCGATGGTGGCGACGATGCCGCGCGATCCCAGGTCGGCCACCGCATGGACGGCATCGTCGGCCTGCTCACCGGCGACGAAGCGATCCACGACCTTGCGGGTCGGGGGCAGCCCCATGGCGACGTCCTTGATCTGTTCGTTGCGAGCCACCGACATCAGGGCCTGGCGTACGGGATCCACGTCGCTCCTCCATCTCCCCGGACCTCCCGGGGTCTCTGCCTCAGGCTACTTGTCGTCCTGCGACGTCGTCGGGTGCCCCAGGTGGCGCCGCGCGAACTCCTGGCACGCGGCCAGGTCGGCCTCGCGTCCCTTCTTGCCGCCGGAACCTCGGGTGTTGACCTCGAGCACCACGTGGCCCCGCCAGCCGGTCGTCGCCAGGTGCTCCAGCAGCTCGGCGGCGGGCTGGTCACCGGCACCGGGCATGAGATGGTCGTCCTTGAACGAGCCCCTCCCATCGGTGAGATGGACGTGCCGCAGGCGGTCGCCCCACGCCTTCGCCAGCTGCAACGAGTCCTGCTTCGCGGTCGAGGCGTGCGACAGGTCGAGGGTGAGGTGGTCGTAGTCGAGCTCGCTGGGATCCCAGCCGGGCAGGTAGGCCTTGAACTCGTTGTTGCGCGGCCCGCGCCACGGATACATGTTCTCGACGCAGAACTCCACGCCGGTCTCCTGGGTGAGGCGGCGTACGCCGGCGACGAAGTCCGAGGCATACCGACCCTGCCAGCGGAACGGCGGGTGGACCACGACGGTCGACGCCCCGAGGCGCGTGGCGGCGTCGGCGGAACGCTGGAGCTTCTCCCACGGATCGGATCCCCACACCCGTTGCATCACGAGCAGCGTCGGCGCGTGGATCGACACCACGGGGACCTGGTGGTGGTCGCGGAGGCGTTCGAGGGCGTCGACGTCGAGCGATGTGGAGTCGAGGCCCACCATGACCTCGATGCCGTCGAAGCCCAGGCGGCTGGCGTACGCGAAGCCCGCGGCCGTGGACTCCGGGTAGGCGCACGTGGTGCTCATCGAGACCAGAATCTGCTCCATCGGACCAGACTATCCAGCGCCGGCGCGCGTGTAGCAGGAGAGTACGCGCTCCACGTACGCCTCCCCCAGAAACGTTCGCCGGGCCGCCAGGCAGGCGCGTGAGGCGGAGACGACCTCCGCACGGTCGTCGGCGAGCCGGACGAGGGTGGCGGCCAGCTCGTCGACGCCTCCGAACGCGGGGATGCCCGCTCCCCCGTCGAGGCCCTCGGTGAGCGCCGGGTCGCGGTGGACGACGCCGCGCAGCGCCATCACCGACTCGACGACAGTCATGGGCTGGTTGTCGAAGCCGCACGAGGTGAGGACCATGACGTGGGCGGCCCGGATGCGCTCCTGCACCTCGGCGTGCGGGAGCCGGCCACGGCAGGTCACCTCCGGGCGCCCGCGCGCGATGGCCCGCGCCCGCACCAGCGACTCGCCCGACCCGATGACCTCGACCTGGAGCCGCCCCGGACCGAGACGCTCCGCGGCCGCGACGACGGCGCGGACGAACAACGTCAGGCGCTTCTCCTCGACCGCACGGCCGATCCACACGACCCGCAGCGGCCCGGCGGCGGTGTGCTCGTCGAGCACCTCGGCCTCCGGTGGCACGGCCAGCGCGTTGGGGATGACGTCCACGGGCCCCAGCCCGGCAGCGGTCACCTGGTCGGCCACGTGCTGCGACGGCACGACGATCCGGTCGGCCTGCTCGGCCACGGCGTACGTCAGGCCCCGCAGGGCCGCGTCCCCGGGCAGGTCGGCCAGCGGACGCCGCCGCCAGCGGGTGCCCGCGACGAGCCGCTGGTAGACAGGCACGACCAGCGGCAGCAGCCACTGGATCGGATAGCTCGTGTGGAACCAGCAGTGGATCGTCTCGACCACGGGGATCCCCCGGGCCCGCGCCACCTGCAGGGCGGCGGTCGCCAGGCCCAGCTCCGAGTGGAGGTGGACGACGTCCGCGCCGGCCAGCGCGCGGTGGACGACCTCCCGCGTACGGGGGGTGTTGCGCACCGAGACGACCTGCGCGAACGGGACGTAGAGCGCGGCGGGCAGGCCGATGACCTCGATGCCGAGGTCGCGCCCCACCCGCGCGAGGCGCCGGGACGCCGGGGCCACCAGAACGACCTCGTGGCCGACGGCGAGCGCCCGGGCCTGCTCGACGAGAGCCGTCTGGGCACCGCCCAGGACGTCGAGGCTGTAGTCGCTGACCAGGGCGACCCGGCGTACGCTCACGCGTGCTCCGGGTGGTCCCCACGCATGGAGAGGATGCCGACGGCGCCGAAGGCCAGCGCGGCGGTGAGGACCATGAGGATGGCGTGCCCGGCGCCGATGCCGGAGCCCTCGCCCAAGGCGAAGACGCCGAACAGGACGGCCATGACCGGGTCGACGGTGGTCATGACGCCGACGCTGACCGAGGCCCGGCCGGCAGCGAACGACTGCTGGACGACCCAGGCCGCGCCACCGTACGCGCACACCAGCACCGCGACCGTCGCCCACAGCCACGGCGAGCGGAACGGGTCGGGCTTGCTGAGGGTGATGAGGCCCACACGGATGAACCCCGTCGCCAGGCCGTAGACCATGGCCGCTGACGCGGCCCACAAGAACGCGCGCCAGGCGCCGCGGGCGCGTAGGGCGGACAGCCCGGCGAGGGCGGCGAGCAGCACGATCGGGATGGCGGTGGTGACCACCGGTGCGAGCGCGAGGTGGTCGGTGGCCTGCGACTTCAGCGAGGCCAGCACGACGAACGCGGCCAGCGAGACCACGGCGACGAGGACCGTCAGCCACAGCGACGGTTTCGACTCCAGCCGCCTCTGGCGGATCTCCAGCAGCACGGCCCACACGATCGACAGGATGCCGATGGGCTGCACGAGCGTGATCGGCGCGAACGTGAGCGCGGTCAGGTGGAAACCAGCCGACCCGCCGATCAGCAGCAGGCCCAGGAGCCAACGCGGGTTGCGCAGCAGCTTCAGGAAGGCCGAGAAGCCGACGGAGTCTTTGCCGCCCTGCCCCACGGTGTGGTGCTGCAGCGCGATGCCCCCGGCATAGCAGAACGTGCCGAGGACGGAGATGATGACGGCCAGCGGTGCGGAGGGTGTGAGCATTGTGGTCAGCCTAGGTCCCGTCCGGGCTCAGTCGCGCCGACGCAGGCGGCGCGTGCGCATCGAGCCGTCGGCGAAGTATTCGAGGTGGTCGAGGTGGTTGAGGATGATGCCCTCGCGCAGCGCCCACGGGCACAGGATGAGCTCGTCGAGGCCCGCGAGCTCCATCACCGACTCGGCGACGACGGCACCGGCCAGGATCTGCGCGGAGCGTCCCTCGGACACGCCGGGCAGCCCGGCGCGGTTCTCGGGCTTCATCGACTCCAGCTTCTCGATGACCTCCGCGAGGTCGTCGCGGCGCAGGACGCGGCGGACGAAGGGGCCCTCGGCGGCGGGCGCGGCGCCGGTGAGGCGACCGAGCGTGCGGAAGGTCTTCGAGGTGGCCACGGCCCGGTCGAACGGACCGCGGCGGAGCACGTCACCGATGACCGCCCCGATCTCGGTGCGGGCGTGACGGCGTACCTTCACCCGCTCGCGCGGGCCGAACGAGCGCGCCATGCGTCCCGCGCCGACCGGGACGGACAGGGCGATCTCGGGCTCCTCGTCGGGGCCGACGGCCATCTCGAGCGAGCCACCACCGATGTCGAAGACGGCGAGCGTGCCGGCCGACCAGCCGAACCAGCGGCGGGCGGCGAGGAACGTGGCGCGGGCCTCGTCGTGGCCGGAGAGGACGCGCAGCTCGATGCCGGTCTTCTCCTTGACTTCGGCGATGACCTCGTCGCAGTTGGACGCCTCGCGCAGCGCGGAAGTGACGAACGGCAGGACGTCGGAGCAACCGGTGTCCTCGGCGACAACGCCGCACTCGCCGACCATCTCGACGAGCGCGTCGATGCCCTTGCGGCTCATCGTGCCGTTGTCCTCGAGGTGTTCTGCCAGCCGCAGCTCGCGCTTGTGGGAGACAGCCGGGACGGGCGCGCCTCCGACGCGGGCGTCCACGACGAGCATGTGGACGGTGTTGGAACCGATGTCGATCACTCCGAGGCGCACCCACGAACCCTAGCGCCGAGATCATAGACTCGACGAATGCCCGAGATCCTGGCCCGCTTCCCCCGCAACTTCGTCGAGTTCACCGATCCCGCCGACGACGACCAGGTGTTTCGCTGCGACCTCACGTGGCTCACCTCACGCTGGCAGTGCATCTTCGGGTCGGGCTGCCGCGGCATCTACGCCGACCGGCCCGACGACGGCTGCTGCACGCTGGGCGCCCACTTCTCCGACGCCGACGACGAGGCGCGGGTCGGCCGGGCGGCCGCCCGGTTGACCGCCGAGCAGTGGCAGCTGCGGGACGAGGGGCTGGCCGGCGGCTGGGCCGAGCCGGAGGACCCGGAGACGGTCGCCGAGGGCGAGGAGCCCGCACGCAAGACACGGATCGTCGACGGCGCCTGCATCTTCCTCAACCGCCCGGGGTTCCCCGCCGGCTCCGGGTGCGCCCTGCACGTGCTCGCCGCCGACGAGAAGGTGTCCTTCGTCGAGACCAAGCCCGACGTGTGCTGGCAGCTGCCGATCCGACGCCAGTATCGCGAGGTCACCCTGGCCGACGAGTCGACCTACACCGAGGTGACGATCGGCGAGTACGTGCGTGGGGGCTGGGGACCGGGCGGCCACGACCTCGACTGGTACTGCACGTCGAACACCGAGGCCCACACGGGGAAAGACCCGGTCTACGTGAGCTCGCGCGACGAGCTCGTGGAGCTGATGGGGCCGGCGGCGTACGCCACGCTGGTCGACCACTGCGAGGATTTCCTCGCCGGCGGCGCCCGGACGGTCCACCCGGCGACCGCGCGGACAACCGGAGGGGTCGCGGGCGGTCGATGAACCGCACGTGGGCGACGGCTCGACCTGCAGACTGTACGCCAGTGCGATGCCGCCGCGACCGAGGGGTCCCTGAGTTTGTGCTGGGATCACAGGGGTCCACAATGGGGCCATGCATCTCGACCACCTTGTGTTCGCCGCCGGCCCCGAGGGCCTGGTCAAGTCTGCCGAGCGCCTGAGCTCGCTCATCGGACAGGACTCCCTGAACGGCGGGTTCCACCCCTCCTTCGGCACGCGCAACCGGGTGATCCCGCTCGCCGACGACCGCTACATCGAGATCGTCGAGGTCCTCGACCACCCGGCTGCCGACAAGGCGCCGTTCGGTCAGGTCGTCCGCGCCCGCTCCGAGGCCGGCGGCGGCTGGCTCGGTTGGGCCGTCTCGGTCGACGACCTCGCCCCCTACGAGGAGCGACTGGGCCGCCAGGCGGTCGACGGTGCCCGCAACTTCCCCGATGGACGCCGACTCAGCTGGAAGCAGGTGGGCGTCAAGGGCCTGCAGGCCGACCCGCAGCTCCCCTTCTTCCTGAAGTGGACCTCCGACGAGTCGGTCCTCCCCCGCGCGCTCGAGGGCAGCGTCGAGTTGATCCGCCTCGAGGTCGCCGGTGACAAGAACCGGCTCCAGGACTGGCTGGGCGGCTCGTGCGCCGACCTGTTCGGAGACTTCGACATCGAGTGGATCGCGCCGCACGGCACGCCGGGCATCGTCGCCGCCCACTTCCGCACCGCCAACGGCAAGGTCCGCGTCTGATGGCTGTCCGCATCCGCGGCTCGGTCGCGGGCCTGCCCCCGTACCGTCCCGGCAAGCCCGCCCCCCCGGGCCCCGATGGGGTGTCCTACAAGCTCTCGTCCAACGAGAACCCGTACGAGCCGCTGCCCGGCGTGCTGGAGGCCGTCCAGGCCTCGTGCGCCCACATGAACCGCTACCCCGACGCGTCGAACACCGAAATAGGCCGTCGGCTCGCCGAGTTCCTGTCGCGCGAGGGTGTCGCGGTCGCCCCCGACAACGTGGTCTTCGGGACCGGCTCGGTGACGGTGCTGGCCACCGTCCTCCACGCCGCCTGCGAGGCCGGTGCCGAGGTGGTTTACGGCTGGCGGTCCTTCGAGGCCTACCCCATCGCCGTCCAGCTCGCCGACGCGACCCCCGTGCCCGTGGCGCTGACCGCCGACGGCGAGCACGATCTGGCGGCGATGCGGGCCGCCATGACCGAACGCACCCGCGTGGTGATGCTGTGCACGCCGAACAACCCAACCGGGCCGACCATCCCCCACGACGACCTCGTCGAGTTCGTCGCCGACCTGCCCGACGACGTGCTCGTGCTGGTCGACGAGGCGTACGTCGAGTTCGTCACCGATCCCGCCGCCACGCGCGGGCTGGAGGTCTGGGAGCGGTTCCCGAACGTCGTGGTCCTGCGTACCTTCTCGAAGGCGTACGGCCTCGCCGGGTTCCGCGTGGGCTACGCCGTGGCCCACCCCGACCTCGCCGCCGCGCTGCGCGCGTGCACGCTGCCGTTCGGTGTCTCCGCGCCCGCACAGGCCGCCGTCGTCGCTTCGCTGGACGCACAGGCCGAACTGCAGGAGCGCGTGGACGCCCTCGTCGTCGAGCGCGAGCGGCTCGCCGACGGCCTGCGCGGCCTCGGTTTCGCCGTGCCCTCGGCCCAGGGCAACTTCGTGTGGCTTCCTGCGCGCGAGCGCTCGCAGGAGTACGCGGACGTCTTCTCCGCCGCTGGCCTGATGGTGCGCGCCTACGTGGCGGGCGACAACCAGGACGGCGTACGCATCACCGTGGGCGAGCCCGAGGCGAACCGCCTCGTGCTCGAGACCGCCGAACGCCTCCAGCGCTGAGGGCGCCCGTCAAGTCCGCCCCGTTTCGCATCTTGGTGGTCTGCACCGGCAACATCTGCCGGTCCCCGGCCGGACACCTGCTGCTGCAGCGCTACCTCGGTGACTCCGTCGAGGTCACCAGCGCGGGCACCCATGCACTCGTGGGCCAGCCCGTCGACCCGACGAGGCCGAGGAACGGCAGTGCCTTCGAACGCATGGACACACCCTACGTGACGGGCCACACGTCCGCCCGGTGTCCGGGAATTGTCGGACGGCTCACCTAGGGTCGACGCCATGGGGAAGTCATCGACGAAGGCCGCGTACGCGTGCACCGAGTGCGGCTGGCAGACGGCGCGCTGGGTGGGCCGCTGCGGCGAGTGCCAGACGTGGGGCAGCGTGGCCGAGCAGGGGGCGCCGCGAGTCCACGAGGTGAGGGCGGCCGCGCCGGTGACGAGGGCCGTGCCGATCGCCGAGGTCAGCGCAACCGCGGCCAGCCGAGACCTGACGGGCGTCGGCGAGCTCGACCGCGTGCTCGGCGGCGGCCTCGTGCCGGGCGCGGTGTGCCTGCTGGCGGGCGAGCCGGGCGTCGGCAAGTCGACGCTCCTGCTCGAGGTCGCCGCGCGCTGGGCCCGCGGGGAGCGACGCACCCTCTATGTGTCGGGTGAAGAGTCCGCCGCCCAGGTGCGGCTGCGCGCGACACGCACCGAGGCGCTCGCCGACGAGCTCTACCTCGCCGCCGAGTCAGACCTCGGCACGATCCTTGGCCACATAGAAGACATCTCCCCCAGCCTGTGCGTGATCGACTCGATCCAGACGGTGTCGACCGCCGAGGCCGAGGGCTCACCGGGTGGTGTCTCCCAGGTGCGCGAGACCACGGCCGCCATCGTCCGCGTCGCCAAGCTTCGGGGGATGGCGGTCATCATCGTCGGCCACGTCACCAAGGACGGCAACATCGCCGGGCCGCGCACGATGGAACACCTCGTCGACGTCGTGCTCAACTTCGAGGGCGACCGCCACTCGGGCTTCCGCATGGTGCGCGCCACCAAAAACCGCTTCGGCCCCGCCGACGAGGTCGGCTGCTTCGAGATGGCCGAGCACGGGATCGTCGAGGTCCCCGACCCGTCGGGGCTCTTCACGAGCCACCACACCGAACCCGTCACGGGAACGTGCGTGACGGTGACGATGGAGGGGCGCCGACCGCTGCTGGCCGAGATCCAAGCGTTGGTCGCCCCGAGCGCGCTCCAGTCGCCGAAGCGCACGACTCACGGCGTCGAGTCGAACCGCATCGCGATGGTGACGGCCGTGCTCCAGCGGCGAGCCAACATCGCGCTCGGCAACAAGGACGCCTACGTGTCCACGGTCGGCGGCGCGAAGGTGACCGACCCGGCTGTCGACCTGCCTGCGGCGATCGCGCTCGCCTCCGCGGCGCTGGAGCGCACGGCGACCGGCGTCGAGGGCAACCGGCGTCTGGTGGCGATCGGCGAGGTCGGCCTGGCCGGCGAGCTGCGCCGGGTGCCTGGCCTCGAACGACGCATCGCCGAGGCCGCCCGGCTGGGCTTCGACACCGCCATCGTCCCCGCCGAGCGCGGCACCGAGGGCCGCCGCCGCGCGGTGAAGGGCATGCGCGTCGTCGAGGTCGGCACCCTCAACCACGCGCTGTTCGAGGCGCTCGCCGCCAAGGAGCACCGCGACCGGGCCCCGCGCCCGGGTGACGAGGCGTAGGATCGACAGGACCGATCGACCGAGGAGACCCGTGCCCGTCCGCCGATACCGCGCCCAGCTCGCCCCGGGCACCCCGCTGCGATCCGGGCTCGAACGCATCCTCCGCGGGCGCACCGGCGCATTGATCGTGATGGGAACCAACCGACAGGTCCAGGGCATCACGACCGGCGGCTTCACCATCGACGTCCCGTTCACCGCCACCGCGCTGCGCGAGCTGGCGAAGATGGACGGCGCGATCATCCTCGACAACGACTGCGAACGCATCCTGATGGCCGGCGTACATCTGGTGCCCGACCCGTCGCTCGAGACGATCGAGACCGGCACGCGCCACCGCACCGCCCACCGCGTCGCCCAGCAGTGCGGCGTGCCCGTGGTGACGGTGTCTGCGTCGATGAACACCATCCAGATCTTCCTCGGCGATCAGCGCTACCTCATCGAGCAGTCCCCCGCGATCCTGGCACGGGCCAACCTGGCGCTCCAGACGCTGGAGCGCTATCAGGTGCGCCTCACCGAGATGACCAGCCGCCTCAACACCCTCGAGGTCCACGACCAGGTGACCGTCCGCGACTTCGTGGTGGTCTCCCAGCGGCTCGAGATGGTGCGTCGGCTGGCGGCCGAGACCGAGGCGTACGCGACCGAGCTCGGCTCCGACGGACGCCTCCTGCAGCTCCAGCTGTTCGAGGTGCAGGTCGGCTTCGCCGACCTGCCCGAGCTGCTCGAGAACGACTACAGGCCCGAGGGTGACGACTCGTTCTCGCTGGCACCGCTGCGCGACCTGCCCGACGAGGAGCTGGTCGACCCCGTCCTCGTGGCCCGCGCTATTGGCTTCACCGAGGCCCTCGACGCCCGCATCACGCCCCGCGGCCTGCGGCAGCTGTCGACGATCAACCGACTTCCCGGAACCGTCGCCGCCCGGCTCATCGACCACTTCGGCTCGCTGCAGGCGCTGTTCGGCGCCAGCACCCAAGAGCTCCAAGAAGTCGATGGCGTCGGCGGGGGACGTGCCCGGATGGTCCGCGAGGGTCTGACCCGTCTGGCCGAGGCCGCATACGTCGACCGTGTCGACTGACGTCGGTCAGACGCGACCGGTGTGCGGCAGACCCGTCGGCACGTCGGCGCTCCTCGGCTGACTGCCCGCCGGCGGTGTCGTGGTCGCCGCCACCGCGGGAGGCGTCGCGCCCGGAGGCGTCGCGGCGGGGGACGGCTGCGTCGAGGCGGTGGCGGGAGCAGCCGTATTGGCCGGAACAGGGGTGGTGGACCGAGCAGGCGTGGCGGCCGGAGCAGATGTGGCTCGCGGGGTAGCCGCGGGTGCAGGCGTCGCCCGCCCCGAGGTCTCCGCGGTGCCGGGCACGTCGACGGGCGCGGGCGCCTCGGCGGTCGGGGTGGGGGTCACCACCGGTGCCGAGGTGGGAGCCTGAGCGGGGCGTACCGCGTTGGCGAGGGACGCCACCGACATGCCCACGACCACCAGCACGCCTACCAGCGTCGCCAGCACGAGGACGCGCCTCATCCAGTAGGTGCCGGTACTCTCCGGCCCCACAGGATGCAGGATTCCGCTCATAGCACCAAGGCTAGGGAAATTCAATTCACTGTGGTGTCCGCCACGCCGTACGCGGGTCACACTTCGCGCCACCTAGAGTCAGCCCGTGCCCGATGACCTGACCCCGCGCGTGATCGAGTGGTACGCCCACCACGCCCGCGACCTTCCCTGGCGAGCCCGCGACTGCTCCGCCTGGGGCGTGATGGTCAGCGAGTTCATGCTCCAGCAGACGCCCGTCGCACGGGTCCTCGAGCCGTGGGCGGCCTGGCTCCGGCGCTGGCCGACACCGGCGGCGCTCGCCGCGGAAGCGCCCGGTGAGGCCGTGCGGGCATGGGGCCGGCTCGGCTACCCCCGTCGCGCGCTGCGGCTGCATGCCGCGGCCACGGAGATCGTCGAGCGCCACGACGGCGAGGTGCCCGCGGCGTACGAGGACCTGCTCGCGTTGCCGGGCGTCGGCGACTACACGGCGGCCGCGATCGCCAGCTTCGCCCATCAGGGGCGGCACGTCGTGCTCGACACGAACGTGCGCCGCGTCCTGGCGCGGACGCTGCAGGGGCGGGAGTTCCCGGGTGCCTCCCCGACGGCTGCAGAACGCAGGCTCGCCGCCGATCTGCTGCCGCAGACCGACGCCCACCTGTGGGCGGCCGCCTCGATGGAGCTCGGCGCGCTGGTCTGCACGGCACGATCACCGCGGTGCGTCGACTGCCCCGTCCTCGACTCCTGCGCGTGGGTGGCCGCCGGGCGGCCCGCCCACGACGGCCCGCCGCGCCGCGGCCAGACGTATGCCGGCACCGACCGGCAGGTTCGCGGACGACTCCTGGCCGTGCTGCGCGAGGCGGACGGCCCGGTCGACGCCACGGCGCTCACAGCCGTCTGGGACGACGCAGACCGGCGCAACCGGTGCCTGGCATCCCTGCTCCACGACGGGCTGGTGGTCCGCCGCGGCGACGCGTACGCCCTCCCCTAGGCGCTCCGGGTCGCACCGACGCTGGCGACGACCACGCAGGCCATGGCGGCGACCTCGACCCACGAGAGCCTCTCCCCGATCAGGACGAGCCCCGCGAGTGCGGCGGCGGCGGGCTCGAGCGACATGAGGATCCCGAAGACCTTCGACGGCATCGTGCGCAGCGCGGTGATCTCCAGCGAGTACGGGATCACCGACGACAGCAGGCCCACCGCCGCCCCGATGGCGAGCACGTGCGGCTGCCACAGGGACGAGCCGCCGACCGCCAGCGCGGGCCCGGTGATGACGGCCACGGCGACGAGGCTCGCCAGCGACAACCCGCTGAGGCCCTCCCACCGCTTGCCGGTGTGTCCCGACAGCAGGATGTACGCGGCCCACGCCACACCCGCCAGCAGGGCGTACGCGACGCCCACCAGGTCGAATCGCGAGGGCGTGAACCCCAGGAGCGCCACACCGATGGCGGCCAGGAGCACCCACAGGAAGTCGCGGGCACGTCTCGACCCGATGACCGCGATCGCCAGCGGCCCGAGGAATTCGATCGTCACCGCCATTCCCAGCGGAATCCGCGAGAAGCTCAGGTAGATCGCCCAATTCATGGTGACCAGAGACAGGCCGAACGCCGACACCACGGCCCAGTCGGTGGGCGTACGCCCACGCAGGCGCGGTCGGGCCCAGGCGAGCAGCACCAGCGTCGACGTCAGCAGGCGCAACCACACCATCGCCGTGGGAGAGATGACCCCGAAAAGGCCCTTGGCCACGGCGGCGCCCACCTGGACCGACAGGATGGAGACGGTGACGAGGAGCACCCCACTGTCGGGGGTCCTGGCGGGCGAGGTCATTGGGACAATGTAACGGGATGACCGAGACCGAGTGACGAACGATTCTGTACGACGCCACAGTGAATTGCGGGTCTGACCGACGAGGAGATCCGCCGGACAGCCCTCTCGATGCGCATCCTCCAGAGCTCCGACATCGTGTCGATGCAGGCGCCGATGGTCGGCTTCGGCTGGGCCGGCGACCAGGCGATCGCCGAGGTCGACGAGAAGCAGATGGCCGAGATGGCCAAGGCGCTACGCGAGGACAAGCTCGGTGAATACCTGGTCAATTTCCCGAAGAGCTGCACCGGCCCCAACTGCTGAGCAGGACGAATTCGGCCCGAATTCGTCCTGACCCTCCCGACATTCAGCTCGGGGTGCCGGCCCCCGGGCTCTGGCCGGGCTCGTTGCGGGTGCGGGCTCGGGACCCGCGTACGAGACCCTCGGCGACAACACCGACGCCGAGCGCCCATGCGCCGGCGACCACCGCCGGGTGGTAGAGCAGCGTCAGGTCCTCCAGCCGCGCGTTGGCGGGGCGGCGACGGTCGAACAGGACCTTCACCTCCGAGCCGATGGCGGGGGGCTCGGTGGTCGTCGTCGCCTCGGTGAACCGTCGGAACTGACCGTTGTGATCGGGATATTCGATGACGAGGCGATATTCGGCGGGCGCCTTGACCTGCCCGGCCTCGTCGCGGACCTCCTCGAGGGCGATGACTTCGCCGTTGGCCTCCCCTGAGCGCAACGAGTAGACCAGCGTGCTCACCGCGAGGCCGAGGGCGACGGCCGCGAGCACGGAGGCGACGGCCGCGCAGGCCCACCCGAGGAGGCGCCGCAGCCGGTCGGTGTCCTCGATCGCTACGGCGGTGCTCATTGTCACAGCCTAGCCATCCCGCGTGCACATGCCTGTCTGCCACGATGGGGGCCATGCGCGTTCTCGTCACCGGCGGTGCCGGCTACATCGGATCCCACACCGTCCTCCGCCTCCTCGAGGAGGGGCACGTCGTCCATGTCGTCGACAACCTCTCCAACTCCAGCCTCACATCCCTCGAGCGCGTACGCGGCCTCGTGGGCGAAGACGCCGGGCTGACGGCGCAGAAGGGCGACATCCGTACGCCGAGCGACCTGGACGAGGCGTTCGGCGCCTTCTCGCCCGACGCCGTCATCCACTTCGCTGGCCTCAAGGCCGTCGGTGAGTCGGTGGAGAAGCCGCTGATGTACTTCGACAACAACGTCGCGGGGTCGATCGAGCTGCTACAGGCGATGGAGCGCCACGGCTGCCGCACCCTGGTGTTCTCGTCGTCGGCGACCGTCTACGGCGACCGCGCCACTCCCCCCTTCCGGGAGGACTCGCCGCAGGGCACGACGAACCCCTACGGCGCCACGAAGCTGATGGTCGAGCAGATCCTCGACAACACCGCCGCCGGTCCAGGTGGTTGGTCGTTCGCCGCGCTGCGCTACTTCAACCCGATCGGCGCCCACGAGTCCGGCCGCATCGGAGAGGATCCGCTGGGCATCCCGAACAACCTGGTCCCCTACGTCGCCCAGGTCGCCGCCGGTCGCCGCGAGCACGTCAACGTCTTCGGCGACGACTACGACACCCCCGACGGCACGGGCGTACGCGACTACCTGCACGTCATGGACCTCGCCGAAGGCCACCTGCGTGCCCTCGGCGTGATCCACGGCAGCCCCGGGTTCAAGGTGTGGAACCTCGGCACGGGCCGCGGCTCGTCGGTGCTGGAGGTCGTGCAGGCGTTCCGCGACGCGTCCGGGCAAGAGATCCCCGCCGTCATCGGTCCGCGCCGTCCGGGTGACATCGCGACGTCGTACGCCGACGCCTCCCGCGCCCGCGACGAGCTCGGGTGGGTGGCCGAGCGCGACCTGGCGACGATGTGCCGCGACCACTGGGCGTGGCAGTCGGCCAACCCCGACGGCTACCGGGGCTGACCGAGCCGGTCAGTCGGCAGCGGCAGCCGCCGGGTCCGGGTGAGGTCGATGTCGCCGGGGTCGTCGGTCATGACTGGCCCCAGGCTGACCTCATCGCGGGTGAGCTCGGTGATGCGCACCGGGGTGGCGACCCCCTCGAGCAGGTAGGTCTCGGCCATCACCGACAGCCCGATCTCGTCGAGCAGGGTTTCCGCGGCGTCGAGCTCCCCGGCCTCCCCGCGGGGGCGCCACAGCAGGTCATGGGGCACGAACGCGCCGTCGGCGGTCATCGCGATGTAGCCGACGTGCTCGCCGTCATGGGCTCGGACGTGGTCGAACCACGTGATGTCCTGGTCGTCCATGGGGCGCAACTGTACGGAGCGCCTCCCGACCGCTCCAGTGCTTTTTGGCGGCCTCCTGGACATGACACGGGGCCCCGGCGGACCATGGTGGATTCTTGCGGTCCTCGCAACACCTGATGGTCTAGGCCGGTAGTAGATCACGCAAACGCTCGG
>NZ_BAAGXC010000026.1:0-12541 GCF_054780035.1 Mariniluteicoccus endophyticus
CGGCGACCCCGTCGATGCCGAGCACCGGCACCCCCGACGTCGGCAGCCCGAGCATCGGCAACCCCAGCATCGGCAACCCCAGCATCGGCAACCCCACGGTCTCGAGCCAGTCCAAGCTCGAGATGGACGCACAGGCGTGGGACCAGCTGGCGCAGAAGATCGCCGCGACCAGCAAGGCTCTGGCCCTGCCCGTCCAGGCCGAGCAGGCGGGACGCCTGGCCAACATGTGCCGCACGATTGAGGAGTCCCAGAAGCAGAACGACAAGTGGCTCGGCCAGGGGTCCTCCGAGTTCGGCCGCATCGCCGACACCCTGCGCACCAACGCCAAGCAGTTCGCGGCGACCGAGGACCAGAACGCCCAGGAGGCCGTCAGCACTCGCCGCACCATGGGCGGCGGACCCGGAAGGATGATCGCGGTATGACCGAGAAGCACCTGCAGACCCTGGTCGAGGAGATCCACAAGGCACTTGGCACCGACAAGCCGGCCGACCAGCACTCCGCCGGGTGCCAGTGCATCTGGCACACCCTGAAGTACGCCGAGGAGCAGGACACCAAGGACATCGAGGAGCAACACAGCTTCTGGGACGAGGTCGGTCGCGTCATCAAGGGCTTCCTGTCGCCCAAGACCTTCTGGGTGCCGATCATCAACCCCGGCGGGGCCATCGTCATGACGGCCATCGAGGCCTCGCAGGCCGAGGGCAGCGCGAAGGACATTCTGGAGCGGTCGCGTACCGAGATGTGGAAACGCTACGACATCGCCCGTGACCGGTGGCGCAACGATCTGTCGCCAGGTGCGGTCGTCGCCGAGAATCTCGGCAGCCGCGCCGACGCGTGGCAGGAAGAGCAGACGCGCAACATCTCCGAGATGCTCCGCGAGCTCGAGCGCCTCGAGAAGCAGGACCACTGGAAGGGCGAGGGCAGCGAGGCGTACAAGAAGGCGATCCCGTCCCAGCGCGCCGCCCTGATCTCCATGGACAAGCAGGTCAAGGACTCCGCGGCCCTCTACAAGAGGGGCAAGGAGAACCTCAAGGCGTCCACGCTCGGCGTCCACGGGGCCATCAAGTCGTTCCACGCGAACGTCAGCTCCGTGCGCCAGATCGAGTCGACCGAGAACTGGGCGATCCGCATGCGCACCGCCTGGTCGCTGCTCGACCAGCTCAACCCGCGGCTCGAGAAGCTGCAGAAGGCGCTCGACGACATCGGCCGCAGCGTCGAGACCCACCAGACGCGCCTGACCAGCACCACCGAGGAGAGCCCCGCGTTCACCGCGGGCAAGGGAAAGTGGCCCGAGGCCAAGGGCGACACGACGAAGGTGCTCGAAGAAACCGTCTGAACCCCACCACTGGCGACCTTTCGTAGGGACCCGCGCGTCCTCTAGCCTGAGCGCGACCCGCTCACCCTCCAGGAGGTCGCCAGTGTCGTTCCCCCCGAACAAGCCCGGCCCGCAGCAGCCCCACCCGGGCCCGTCCGGCCCGCAGCAGTTCCCGCCGGGGCCGCCCCAGAGGTGGCCGCAGCGCCCCCAGAACGCGCCCCAGCAGGGCATCTACGCCCCGGCCGGGCCGGGCTACGGCCACCAGGGCCCGCCGCCGAAGAAGCCGAGGACCGGAGTGGTCGTCGCCGCGCTCGTGGCGCTCGTGCTGGTCTTCGGCGTCATCGGCTGGGTCCTGACATCCGGCGGGGGCTCAGTCGAGACCGGCGGTGGCACGAAGGGCGGTGGCACGCCGAAGATCGGCGAGACGGTGAACGTGAAGGCCGGGGACGGACGCGCCGACGTGACGATCACGGGGTCGACGCGCACCAAGGGACGCGACGAGAAGGAGCTCCTCGTCGTGGGCGTCGAGTTCGTCGGGACAAGCGGCGACGCCGCCACCGGCAACGCCGCCACCTGCAAGGCCCCGGGCAAGGACTACCTGGCGGTGCTCGGCGGGATGGCCCCCGAGTTCCAGACGGGCGAGATCGCCAAGCCGGGGCAGAGGTTCGCCGGCGTCCTCGCCTTCGAGGTCCCGCCCGGCACCACCTGCGACGTGAGCCTGTTCGCCCTGGCGCACGAGACGATCCGCGTACCGCTCCCGCTCGAGCCCGCCGGCAAGAACCCGCTGGCCATGACGACCGACACCAAGCGGGTAAGGGTCGGCGAGCCCGTCCCCGTCAAGGTGGCGACCGGTCAGCAGACCATGACCGTCCAGAAGATGTCCTGGGGCACGACGCCGGAGGGCGCCCCCGGGCTGGCCGTCGACATTGAGCTGTCGTGCACGTCGGGCATGTGCTCCGCACTCACCGACGAGTTCGTGGTGATCACCCCGACGCGTCGCGTCTGGGCGGAGGCGGACCAGTACAAGGAGCTGGCCTCGCTGTCGCCGGGGGACAAGGAGCGCGTCACCTACTACTTCCCGCTCGCGAAGGAGGGCGGCACGATGGAGTTCGGCACCGGCATGCCGGACTACCCGGACGTGCCGGAGTTCTACTTCGCGATCCCGCTGCCGTCCTGATCGGCGCCGGTCATCGCCACCACCCGGACCCGGGCGCGGTCGTGACCCGGCCGTGACCGGCGCGTACGGCACGGGTCTCGCTCCCGCACGCCTACGATGGGGCTCGTCGACGCCGATGTCGACACCTTCAGACAGATGGTGCAGGGGGACAACGTGACCGAGACCAGGACGCAGGCGAAGATCCTCGTCGTCGACGATGACGCCGCGCTCGCGGAGATGCTGCAGATGGTGCTGCGGCAGGAGGGCTTCGAGACGGTCTGGTGCGGCCAGGGCGACACCGCCCTGCAGGCGTTCCACGACGCCCGGCCCGACCTCGTCCTGCTCGACCTGATGCTGCCCGGCCGCGATGGCGTCGAGATCTGCCGGGACATCCGGGCCGAGTCCGGCGTACCCGTGGTCATGCTGACCGCGAAGTCCGACACCGTCGACGTGGTCGCCGGCCTCGAGGCCGGCGCGGACGACTACGTGGCGAAACCGTTCAAGGCCAAGGAGCTCGTCGCGCGCATCCGCACCCGGCTGCGCCGCCTGCAGAACGACACCGAGTCGGACACGCTGCGCATCGGCGACCTGACGATCTCCGTGGAGGGCCACTCGGTCAAGCGCGACGGGAAGCCGATCTCGCTGACCCCGCTCGAGTTCGACCTGCTCCTCGCGCTGGCCCGCCGGCCGCGTCAGGTGTTCTCCCGCGAGACGCTGCTCGAGCAGGTCTGGGGCTACCGTCACGCCGCCGACACGCGGCTGGTCAACGTGCACGTGCAGCGTCTGCGCTCCAAGATCGAGAAGGATCCCGAGCACCCCCAGATCGTGGTGACGGTGCGCGGCATCGGCTACAAGGCCGGCGAGGTTGCCTGACCGCTCGCCCCGGGCCCGGTTCCTGCGGGTCCTCAGGGCGCCGCTGCGGCTGTGGTGGGGGTCGCTGCCGCTGCGCGTCGTCGGCTCGATCCTCGTGGCCTCGGCTGCGGTGCTCGTGCTCGGCGGGATGCTGCTGATGCAGCAGGCCACCGAGGGCGTGCTCAGCGGCAAGCAGCAGTCGGCGCTCGCCGAGTCGTCCGTCGTGGTCGACAACGCCCAGCGCAAGCTCCGCGCCGCCGACCTCACCAACTCCAACGTCAACGACCTGCTCACCCAGCTCGCCGTCGAGGTCGCCAACCGCGGCACGCTCGGCGGCCAATACCAGGTCATCGTCACCGGCCCGGTCGCCGACATCCGCTCCGGCCGCGTGCTGCCGGAGTCGGTGCCGGCCGACCTGCGGCGTACCCTCACCGAGAACTCGGGCTCCGGCCAGTTCTGGATCACGCCGACGCTGGTGCGCTACGGTGACGGCCGCCCTGACGAGCCGGGGCTCGCCGTCGGTGCCACCCTCGAGACGTCGGCATCCACACGCTACCCGATGTATCTGATCTTCCCGCTGACCCAGGAACGCCAGACCCTCGACGTGCTGCAGCGCGCCGTCATCACCACCGGCCTCATGCTGACGCTGCTGCTGGCCGTCATCGCCGCACTCATCTCGCGCCAGGTCGTCGCGCCCATCCGCGACGCCCGTCTCGCCGCCGAGCGGATCACCACGGGCCGCCTGGACGAGCGCATGGACGTGCGCGGCACCGACGACCTCGCCTCCTTGGCCACGTCGATGAACAACATGGCCGCCGAGCTCCACAAGCAGATCACCACGCTCGAGGAGCTGTCCCGCGTCCAGCAGCGCTTCGTCTCCGACGTGTCCCACGAGCTGCGTACGCCGCTGACGACGGTCCGCATGGCCGCCGAGGTCCTCTACGACTCCAAGGACGATTTCGAGCCGCTCGAGAAGCGCTCGACCGAGCTGCTGCAGATCGAGCTCGACCGCTTCGAGGAGCTCCTGGCCGACCTGCTGGAGATCTCCCGCTTCGACGCCGGAGCCGCCGAGCTCGCCGCCTACGAGGCCGACCTCGTGGAGGTCGTGCGGAGCGAGATGGCGGCCCACCAGGCCTTCGCCGACCGCAGCGGCACGCCACTGGTCCTGCACGCCGAGGGTCCGTGCCGTGCCGAGATGGACGTGCGCCGCGTACGCCGTGTCCTGCGCAACCTGCTGACCAACGCGATCGAGCACGGCGAGCAGCGACCCATCGACATCACCGTCGCCAGCGACGACAAGGCCGTCGCCGTGTCGGTGCGTGACCACGGCGTCGGGTTCGAGGCGAGCCAGGTCAGGCAGGTCTTCCACCGCTTCTGGCGCGCCGACCCGGCCCGCAACCGCACCGTCGGGGGCACCGGGCTGGGCCTGTCCATCTCGATGGAGGACGCCCGCCTCCACGGCGGCTGGCTCAACGCGTGGGGACGCCCCGGACAGGGTGCCCAGTTCCGGCTCACCCTGCCCCGACGGGCGGGGGACGTGCTCGAGATCTCGCCGCTGCCGGTCGTCCCGCGCGACCTCGTTCCCACCGTGCGTACGCCGCTGGCGCTGCCGCCGGCACCCACCTCGCCCACCGACCGGCTATCGGCCGAGCAGCCATCGACCGAGCGGCCGGCCCACACCCCGACCGAGGAGGCTCCATGATGTCGACGTCGCCGGCGCGTCTGGCGCGGTTCTGCGGACTGGTCATGGCGCTGCTGCTGTGCGGGTGCACCCAGATCCCTGTCGCCGGGCCGGTCGTGCCCGCGGACGGCCCGGCACGCGTCCCCGAAGTGTCCGTCGAGATCTCGGCCGACCCGCCGCGCCCCGGCGCGACACCCGGCATGATCGTCAACGGATACCTGCAGGCCATGTCGACCTACCAGCAGGGATATGCCACCGCTCGGCTCTTTCTGGCGCCCGAGGTGCGCGACGCCTGGCGTCCCGAGGATGGGGTGACGGTGTACGCCGACGGCTACGGCGTGACCAGCGCGCCCGAGTCGGCGGTCCTGGAGGCACCCGTCGTCGGCCGGGTCGGTGCCGACGGCGCGTACGAGAACGTCGACGAGAAGATGCGGCTCGACTTCGGCATGGTGCGCGACGAGTCGGGGGAGTGGCGGATCGGCCGGCCCCCGCCCGGCATCGTCATCTCGCAGTACCTGTTCGGGCGCTTCTACCAGCGCGTGAACACCTACTTCTACGACCCGGAGTTCAGCTCCCTGGTGCCCGACCCGATCTTCCTCCCGCGCGGCCCGCAGCTCGCGACGCCGATGCTGCAGGCGCTGCTGCGCGGCCCGACGGGCTGGATCCGTCCCGTGGTGGTGTCGGCGATCCCGACGCAGGCGCGCCTGAACGTCCAATCTGCTTCGATCGACTCCCGCGGAGTGGTCGAGGTCAGCCTCAACCAGGCCGTGGCCGGGCTGGCCGACGACCAGCGCTCCCGCGCCGCCGCCCAGATCGTGTGGACGCTGGGCCAGCTCGACGGCGTGACCGGCGTGCGGCTCACCGTCGACGGGCAGCCGTGGGCGGTGAAGGAACAGGTCCAGGGGGTGATCCCGGTCGGGGCGTACTCGTGGCTCGACCCCATCCCGACCCAGCGCTCCCCGCAGCTGTACGGCGCGACGGCGACCGGCGTCGTCCGGATCAACGACACCTCGCGGGGGGTCGAGCTGACCCCCGTGGCGGGCCCGCTCGGCGGCCAGGGCGCGGTGCGCTGGCTGGCCGCCGCCCCCGCCGGGGACCGGCTCGCGGCGGTCACCGACGACGGCGGGACGTTGTGGGACGCGCCCATCGGCGAGACGGCCGCCCAGCGCGTGCTCGTCGATTACAAGGACCTGCTGCGCCCCCAGTGGGTCGGCACCGGTGCGCCACAGCTGTGGGCGATCGGCGACCAGGGCGGCACCCAAGACGTCCGCGTCCTGGTCAACAGCAAGCCCGTGAACGTGGCCGCACCCGCCTTCGCCGGGGCCCGCGTGCGCGCGTTCCGCCTGTCGCCCGACGGTGTGCGCATGGCGGCGATCCTCGAGCGCGACGGGCGCCTCGAGGTGGGGCTGGCTCGTGTCGACCGGGCGGGTCCCGAGCCGGTGGTCGAGGAGTGGCGCCCGCTGCGCCTTGGCGACGTGCCGGCGGAGGCGCCACGCGCGCCGGTGGACGTGAGCTGGACGGACGCGACGACGCTCATGGTGCTCGCCGCCGACGACCCGAAGCAGCCGGCGCGCCCCTATCGCGTCGACCAGAACGCCTTCGAGGTCGCCATCATCGGCCAGCCCGACAGCTGGCAGGCCACCCAGCTCGTGACGGCCCCGCGCAACGGTGCCGCCCGGGCGCTCGTCGTGGGCGCCCGGGGCGTCTGGCGCTACGACGAGGACTACCGGTGGCCGATGCTCACGCGGGACGTGACCACGGCGGCGTACGCCTGAGCGTCCAGATAACGAAACGGCCACGAACCCGCCGCCGGTGACCGTTGCGGACACCGCGCGCACCAACGTCGGTGGGTGGAGCGACTCGGGGATCTCGTCGACGCGTACGCCGACCTGGTGCTGGGCAGCCGATGCCCTGGATGCCGTCGGCCCTCCTGGCGGTTGTGCGAGGCCTGCCGGTCGCGCCTGGCGTCAGGACGCGTGCACGTGGTCGAACGTGCCCTGCCGGGATTCCCACCCGCGGTCGCGGCCGACGTGTACGCCGACGAGGTCCGTCGCCTGGTCGCCGCCGCGAAGGACGGGGGAGCGTGGTCGCTGGCCGGGCCGCTGTCGGGGCTGCTGGCGCAGGCCGTCGCACCCTTCGGCGCGGTGTCGCTGGTCCCCGTGCCGTCGTCGCCGGCGGCGGTGCGGCGACGCGGCCGTGACGTGGTGGGCCACCTGGCGCGTCGGACCGGGCGCCGGCTCGGGCTGCCCGTCGTCGCGGTGCTCGCCCAGGCGCGGGCCGTGGCCGACCAGGGAGGTCTGACCCAGGACGCGAGGGCGGCGAACCTGCGTGGGGCGATGCGTGCCCGACGCCCGGTCGAGGGGCCGGTGGTCGTCGTCGACGACGTGATCACGACCGGGGCGACCGTCTGCGAAGCCGTCCGTGCGCTGCGGGCGGAGGGCATCGACGTGATCGGCGCGGCGGCGGTGGCGGCGACGGTCCTGAGGAGACTCAGCGCGGCGCCCGAGGTCCCCGGGCGGTGACCGCCCGGTCGAAGCCGATCCGCACCGCGACGACGACCGCGGCGGCGAGCGCGGCCGGGACGACCAGGGTCGGGTGGGGGTGGGTCAGCTCGAGCCCGAAGCAGATGGCGAACACCGGCGCACGCTGGTTGGCGGCCAGCACGGCGACGCCGGTGACCACGGCGAACTGCCACGCGGGCAGCGCGAGACCGGGCCAGGCGGACAGCCCGAGCGCGATCGCCGCACCCAGCGGGGCCCCGGTCGCCATGGACGGCTGGAGCTGGCCGCCGTCGGCTCCCGCCCCCAGGGTCAGGGAGGTGAGGAGGGGCTTCAGGGCGAACAGGGCCATCAGGAACCACAGCGGCTCGGCGCCGGCGAGGGCCTGGCGGACAATGCCCTGCCCGTTGCCGGTGATGGGCGGGAAGACCACGGCCAGGCAGCCGGTCAGGAGGCCCACCAGCGCTAGGGCGGCGACGAGTCGCCAGCCGGTGGTCGGCCGGTGGCGCGTGGCGTACGCGGCGAGGCGCTGGAAGCCCGTGCCGACGAGCCCGCCGAGGAGGCCGAGCCCGACGGCGAGGGGGAACAGGGGCCACCGGGCGGGCTCCTCGGGCACGTTGAACTGGGCCCCGCGGCCGATGACCGGCCAGGCCACCATCGTGGCGCCGGCACACATGAGCGCCACGAGCAGACCAGAGCCGACGCGTACGGGCCACGCGCGCCCGAGCCGCGTCACCTTCAGCACTTCGAAGCCGTACGCCGCGCCGGCCAGCGGGGCGTTGTAGATGCCGGCCAGCGCGGCGGCCGCGGCGCCACCGATGACCGTGCGACGTTGGTCGGCGTCCAGCCGGAGCGCACGGGAGACGTGGTCGAGGATCGCCGCGGCGGCGAGCCGGGGTGCGGCCTCGCGTCCGATGGAGGCGCCGAGGGCCACGTTGACGACCTGGACGACGGCGTCGGCGAGGCTGCGTCCCAGCGGGAACGACCGTTGTGGGTCGTCCATGCCGGCCGCGACGCCCGTGAGGGGGCCGGGACGACGTACCGCCCACCATGCGAGGGCACAGACCACCGCGCCGGCCGCGGGGAAGACGGCGAGGCGCCAGGCTGGCAGCGGCGGCCCGTCGGGGTTCCACCCGTGCAACGAGCCGGTGGTCACCCACCACAGTGCGTGCAGCAGGCTCGAGAGCGCCGCGGCGACGCCCCCGGCCACGACCGTGCCGGTGATCGCGGCGACGACGAACCGGGCGGACGTGGGACGGGGGGTGCGGTGCTCGGCGGTCACGCCGCCATGCAATCAGAGAGCGGCGGCACCGTGCTCCCCGGTGCGGACCCGGACGACGTCGTCGACGGGGACCGACCACACCTTGCCGTCACCGATCGCCCCGGTGCGGGCGGTGGACACAACCAGCTCGATGACCTCGGCGGCCCGGTCGTCGTCGACGAGGACCTCGAGGCGGATCTTCGGCACCAGGTCGACCGCGTACTCGGCCCCGCGGTAGACCTCGGTGTGTCCGCGCTGCTGGCCGTACCCCGAGGCCTCGGAGACGGTCATCCCGGTGACACCGTGGGCCTGCAGGGCGTCGGAGACGGCCTCGAGCAGGTGGGGCTTGCAGATGGCGGTGACGAGCTTCATCGGGTGACCTCCGTGTCGGTGGACGTGGGCTTCTGAGCAGGGGCGAGAGCGCTGCGGCCGAGGCGGGCACCCAGCGGGTTGAGGTCGTATGCGGCCTCGGCGTGCTCGCCCAGGTCGATCCCGGCGCGCTCGATCTCGGGGGCGACGCGCAGCCCCATGACGCGATCGAGGACGCGGGCCAGCACGAGGCTGACGACGAACGAGTAGGCGAGCACCGCGAGCGCCCCGATCACCTGCCGGAACAGCTGCCCCGGGCCTCCCCCGTACAGCAGCCCGGAGACCCCGGCGGGGGCGGTGTCGGTCGCGAGCAGACCGACGGCGAGGGTGCCCACGAGGCCACCCACGAGGTGGACGCCGACGACGTCGAGCGAGTCGTCGAGGCCCACGCGCGTCTTCAGCTCGACGGCCAGCGCGCAGACGACGCCGGCGACGGCACCGAGGACGAGTGCGCCGGTGGGGGAGACGGCCGAGCAGGCGGGGGTGATGGCCACGAGGCCCGCGACGACGCCGGAGGCCGCGCCGAGGGACGTGGCGTGGCCGTCGCGTACGCGCTCGGTGACGAGCCAGCCCAGCATGGCGGCAGCGGTCGCCGCGAGCGTGTTGATCCAGGCGACGGCCGCGGTGTTGTTGGCGCCGAGCGCCGAGCCGGCGTTGAACCCGAACCAGCCGAACCACAGCAGGCCGGCGCCCAGCATGACGAGCGTCAGGTTGTGGGGCTTCATCGGGTCGGAACGCAGGCCGATGCGGGGCCCTATGACGAGGGCGAGCGCGAGGGCGGCGGCTCCGGCGTTGATGTGGATGGCGGTGCCGCCGGCGAAGTCGATGGCCTTGACGCCGTTGGCGATCCAACCTCCGTGGGCGGCGGCCGCCCCGTCGAACGCGAAGACCCAGTGGGCGGCGGGGAAGTAGACGACCAGGGCCCACACCGTGGCGAACGCGACCCAGGCGCCGAAGCGCATCCGGTCGGCGACCGCGCCCGAGACCAGTGCCACCGCGATGGCGGCGAAGGCCGCCTGGAAGCCGGCGAAGGCCAACGCCGGCACGGTGCCGACGACGGCGTCGGTGGACATCAGTCCGCGCAGGCCAAGGAACTGGGTGGGGGAGCCGATGAGGCCGCCGACGGAGTCTCCGAACGTGAGCGAGTAGCCGACGAGGACCCACAGCACGCCGACGACGCCCATCGCCGCGAAGCTCATCATGACCATGTTCAGCACGCTCTTGGCGCGGACCATGCCGCCGTAGAAGAACGCGAGACCGGGGGTCATCAGGAGCACGAGCGCGGCGCTGACGAGGACCCAAGCGGTGTCGCCGGAGTTGATCTCGAGTGATGTCATGGCCATAGCCAACGCGAGGTCTGTTTCGACGGTGTCGCGTCCGTGTTCCGGGTCTGTTACAGGGTGCGTCTCATGTTTCAGACAGGTTTCTGAGACGATTCTCGACGCCTCCAGAGGGCGGTCGGGGAGGGTGTCGCGACTCACCGGGGAAGGATCGGTGAATCTCTGGCGAACGCCCCATGACAGCACTAGGGTTGGTGCATGGCACCGATGACGATCCCGAACCGGCGCCGAGCCGAGCGCGGATCGTCGTGGGTGCCTTTGCTTTTCCTAATGGAGTGAAAAAGCAAGAGCACTGACCCAAGGAGGTTCGCGATGGACATCACGGTGACCGGCAGGCACTGCACGATCTCGGACGAGTTCCGGGACCACGTGATCGAAAAGGTCTCGAAGATCGAGAAGATCAGCGAGAAGATCATCCGGGTGGAGGTGCAGGTCTCCGCGTACGGCAACAAGCGCCAGCCCGACCAGGCCTCGCGCGTCGAGATAACGGTCCGGGGCAAGGGCCCGGTGGTGCGTGCGGAAGCGTCGGCGCAGGACAAGATGGCCGCATTCGAGCACGCGATGGACCGCCTGCGTGGTCAGCTCCGCAAGGCCCTCGACCGCAAGAAGGTCCACCGCGGCCAGCACACACCGACGGCCCTCCACGAGGCAGCCGCCGTCATGACGGAGCAGTCCGTGGCCGAAGAGGCCGAGGAGCAGCCCAAGGTCCACAACGTGGCCGGCATCGAGGTCACGGGCGACGGCCCGCTGGTCGTGCGTGAGAAGACCCATGCGGGGAGCCCGATGTCGATCGAGCAGGCGATCGAACAGATGGAGCTCGTCGGCCACGACTTCTACCTGTTCGTCGACGCGGCCACCGGCCAGCCGAGCGTGGCCTACCGCCGCAAGGCGTACAACTTCGGCGTCATCCACCTCGACGTGAGTGAGGAGCAGCCGGCGAAGACCGCCTGACACCGTACGGGGCCCGGGCCGCGGACAGACGTCCGGGACCCGGGCCCCGTCATGTCTGCGCCGCAGGCCCGCATGGTGGGCAACAAGCGGCAACCCGTTGTCACCACCACCGGCGGGGGTGACAGGCTTGGTCCCATGACTGAACGTGGTGAACTCGCCCAGGTCGGCGTCATCGGACTTGCCGTCATGGGCTCCAACCTGGCCCGCAACTTCGCGTCGAAGGGGTTCCGCGTCGCGGTGTACAACCGCACGCAGGCCAAGACCGACGAGATGATGGAGCAGCACGGCGCCGACGGAGACTTCGTCCCCGCCCAGACGCTGGAGGACTTCGTCGCCTCGCTCGAGCGTCCCCGGCGCATGGTGATCATGGTGAAGGCCGGTGCTGGCACCGACGCCGTCATCGACCAGCTGATCCCGCTGCTCGAAGAGGGCGACATCGTCGTCGACGGCGGCAACGCCCACTACGAGGACACGCGCCGCCGGGAGCAGAAGCTCCGCGAGATCGGTCTCCACTTCGTCGGCGCGGGCATCTCCGGCGGCGAGGAGGGCGCGCTGAACGGCCCGTCGATCATGCCGGGTGGCTCGAAGGAGTCGTACGAGGCCCTCGGCCCGCTGCTGGAGAAGATCGCCGCCCAGTACGAGGGAGAGCCGTGCTGCACCTACATCGGCACTGACGGTGCGGGCCACTTCGCGAAGATGGTCCACAACGGCATCGAGTACGCCGACATGCAGTTCATCGCCGAGGCGTACGACGTGCTCAAGGCGGCCGGCCTCTCCACGCCCGAGATCTCCGACGCGTTCCGCGAGTGGAACACCGGCGACCTCGACTCGTTCCTCATCGAGATCACCTCGCTCGTCCTCGACCAGAAGGACCCCCGCACCGGCCAGCCGCTCGTCGACGTCATCGTCGACGAGGCGGAGCAGAAGGGCACCGGGCGCTGGACCGTCCAGATCGCGCTCGAGCTCGGCGTCCCGGTCAACACCATCGCCGAGTCGGTGTTCGCCCGCTCCACCTCGGGCCACCGCGCGCTGCGCGAGGCGGCCCGCAAGGCCCTCAACGACCCTGACCGCACGCTCGCCGACGACGACCGCCAGCAGCTGCTCGACGACGTTCGCCAGGC